>JBKHEM010000081.1:0-10343 GCA_046540815.1 Salinivenus sp. | reverse complement strand
GGACGAAGGGCGCGGATGGGCGTCCCGGCAATGTCTTCGAGCACGGCGGTGGTGCGGCTGGCTTCTTGGAGCAGGGTCTCCGAGGGCACGCGCCATGGGTCTACGTGGGTAAAGGTGTGGTTGCCGAGGCGATGCCCCGCCTTGACCATGTCCTGAACAAGCGCGGGGTGCTGGCGGGCGTGGCTTCCGATGAGGAAATGGGTGGCTCGGGCGTCATACGTCGCCAGCAGATCGAGAAGGGAGCGAGTGCCCTCGGCAGTCGGGCCGTCGTCAAACGTGAGATAGGCTGTTTTCGATTGGGCCTGCACGCGCCAGAGAAAATCGGGAAAGAACCGCCGAATGGGGCGGAGGCCGTAGGTTGCGAGGTAGGGAACCAGGAAGCGCATCGCGAACGGTCAATCGGAGCGAAAGTGGTTGCGGAGGGCAATCCAGCCGGTCAGCACTCCGCCGGCAGGGACGGCCAGGACGAGGAAGAGCTCCGTGGGGACGAGAGAGCGGAGCAGCCCCCGTTGTCCGAACTGTCGGGTAGCGGGGACGGCAAGCAGCAGGTCGGCTCCCATTTTTGCCAAAAAGGCGAGCAGGACGGGCTGCCGCCACGACGGAACCGCGACGGCAACGGCTCCAGTCACCAGCAGCACGGTGTGCGTGAACCAGTACACGCCCTCACTGATCGTCACGGATTTGCTGGGTCCACGGAGGGCCTTCAGGAAGCGTTGCGCAGTGATCTCCACGTATTCCCCGAGGGTCGTCGCCGGCGGGGGTGCGTAGACTAGCGTCTCCGGGGCGAGCGTGCCCCGTAACGATTCGGAGGTCGAGGCATCGTGCGGAGCGGTGGCGTCCGATTTGGCTGACGGCAGAGTGGAGCCCAGGTTGGGGTGGGGGCTGGGGAGGGGGAGGCCCTCGTTCCAGGCCCCCACCGCGGCGGCCGTCCGGCCCACCTGCTCCAACGCCTGGAGCCGTGGGAAAAACAGATCCTCGTGCTCGTAGGTGACGGGTCCTTTGACGCGACCTTCTTCTCTCTGGGCGTGCCGCACCATCGTGGGAAGCCAGTCCGGAGATACGGTGGCGTCGGAGGGCAGTGCGAGGAGGATGTCCCCCGATGCGGCTCCCCGCACGGCCGCGGATTGAAGGAGAGCGCCCGGACGCTCGTCCACGTGGACAACCTGAAGCCCGGGCGCGTCGGGGCCGGGAGGACGACGCGTGGGAAGGAGGGACTCCACCGCCTTGTCGGTCGAGACCAGCACGAGTTCGTAGCGATCGGAGGGATAGGCGGCGTCTTGCAGAGTGGCAAGAAGTGAGTCCAGGCCCGACTCCGCAGAGTCAACAGGGACCACGACCGAGACTGCGGGCCTGGGGGTCTTTTCCTGGGAGGACGACGTGCGGCGCACCCGGTAGAAGCGCACGGCGGCGACCCCAATCAGGAGGGAGTAGCAACCAACGACCAGGGCGAGGAGAGCAAGAACAGAGGCGGGCACGGCAGGTGGTC
Source organism: Salinivenus sp. (assembly GCA_046540815.1). Taxonomy (GTDB): domain Bacteria; phylum Bacteroidota; class Rhodothermia; order Rhodothermales; family Salinibacteraceae; genus Salinibacter. The sequence goes on along the minus strand of JBKHEM010000081.1, from coordinate 8,857 downwards.
AGTCAAGTATGGGCACGAACTAGGCGCACGTGAGACGTTGGAAGAGAGCTCTTTATGGGAAACGGCTAAGTAATAACATCTGATCGCTATCGAGACGAATGGTGGGACGGACGGACCAGATGGAGGGGGCGATCAATCGTGAGCCGGGTGGCGGTAACGCCTTCGGGACTTACGCCCAGGGCCACGTCGACGGCGGTCCGGGGCCGCATGGGGACTCGGAAGGAGAGGCCGAGGGAGGCGGAGGGCCGGAGTGGGTACGTGGAGGCGCCCGGGGAGAGCGTTCGCTCAAACGAGACAACCGGGGAAAATTGTGAGGGCAAGTGGTCGTAAATAGCACCAGCGTGCACGCCCACGTGCCCGTCGAGTGTGACAAACGGCGAGGCGTCCGCGAGCGGAAAGCGGTATTGTGCCTGGGCCACAAGGCGGTCGTTGCCTACGAATCGGCTGCGGGCCCATCCCGGCACGACCGATCCGTCGAGGGTGGGACGGTAATAGAAGGGAACGGGAGCGCGGTCGCGCGACCAGGTCCGGACGAGGTCGCTGCGGAGTTGAATCCGGTGCCGACCGGAGAGGAAAAGATCTCCCCGGGCCGACAGCGCCAGCTGGTCAAACGACAGGGGTGTTCCGCGAAGATCCACGTACCGGTTCCACGAACCGTTCAGCCGCAGAGAGGACGTGCGGGCGGAGGACGCCCGGGCAGCCTGGGTATCGTACTCCAGGCGGGCCCCGACCAGAAGGCCCGTTTGTTGCGAGCCGGGCGGTCCGCTTCCCAGCAGCCGTCCCACGTGTCGCTCGGACCGGGGGGAGAGATTCGAGGGCGTGCCCGAGAGGCCCGTTGTGCGAATGTGGTGCAGCGTGATTTGAGGACGAACATGGAGGCGACGATCGAAGAACTGTTGACCGAACCCGATACGGGCCCGCGCAGACGTTTGTCGTAAGGAGAGCCGTTCGTCCTCTCCGGCCGCCGGGCCCAGGCCGTAGAACCAGCGCCGGTCCGTGTGCATCGCCCGTCCGGTGACAAGGAGGTACTGCCGGGCTCGTTTCGGGCTGGCGCTGACGAACGAGAGGGTTGTGACCTGTTCGTGCAGGGCGGGAGCGGCCGTTGCCAACACCTGGGAGTGATTCCGCACCAGGTTGTGGACCACCAGTCCGGCCCCGGCCCCCGGCCCCACGCGCGGTCCCCAGAAGTCCATGGGATAAATCCGAAGATTCGTATCGACGTCCGATTTGCTTTCCCGATCTTCGGTCTGGCTCCATCCCGACTGCACCCCGCCGAAACACAGGATAAGCAGCACTGGCAGGACCGCGCCGACCCGACGAAGGGAGATCCTTCGGGAAGAGATCCCGCTGAAAAGAGAAGGAGAAAAAAACGTGTGCATCCGTGGCCGGTGTCGCCTATCATTGAAAAACGCGGGACCGAGACCGCCTGCACGGTCGGAATATCCTCAGTGTAACAGTCAACTTCATCCCCATCAGCAAAAACCTCATGCGGATCCTCGTGGTCGGAAGCGGCGGTCGTGAACACGCCCTTGCCCAGGCGCTCTCCCAGAACAACAAAGTGGACGCCCTCTGGATTGCCCCCGGGAACCCCGGAACGGCCCAGTGTGGCACTAACGTCGACGTGGCCGCCAGTGACACTGAAGGACTCGTGGCTCTCGCCAGGGAGGAAGAGATCGATCTGACCATTGTAGGGCCCGAGGACCCTCTCGTGAACGGTATTGTCGATCGATTTGAGGCAGCAGGCCTTCGGATCGTGGGACCCACACAGGCCGCCGCTCGGCTGGAGGGAAGCAAGGCGTTTGCGAATCAGTTCATGGAGCGCCACGGCATTCCGACGGCGACGTTCCGGGTGTTTGAGGCGGAGGCCGCGGACGCGGCAGCGGCTTACATTGAGGCGGTCGGGGCGCCCATCGTTGTGAAGGCAGACGGCCTGGCCGCGGGGAAAGGGGCGTTCGTGTGTTCGAGCGTGCAGGAGGCCCACGATGCCCTCGAACAGATTGTCCGGGACCGGGCTTTTGGTGCCGCTGGCGATCAGGTGGTAATCGAAGAAAAGATGGATGGCGAGGAAGTGAGTGTCTTTGCCCTCACGGATGGATCGGAATACGTGTTGTTGCCGCCGTCGCAAGATCACAAGCCGATTGGCGAGGGGGGCACGGGACCAAACACGGGAGGGATGGGGGCCTTCGCCCCCGCTCCGATCATGGACGCGCCCCTCCTGCAGGAGGTGTGCGACACCATCATTGAGCCGACATTGCAGGGGATGAAAGCGGAGGGCACACCCTACCGAGGTGTGCTCTACTGTGGCCTCATGATCACCGACGATGGACCGAAGGTGGTGGAGTACAACTGTCGTCTGGGGGATCCTGAGGCCCAGGTGGTGCTTCCGTTGGTAGAAACCGATTTGGTTGAGGTGTTTGAGCGAGTGGCGGCCGGGGATCTCCAATCGATGGCGCTCCGGACCCGTCCGGGGGCTGCCGCTTGTGTGGTTCTGGCGTCCGACGGATACCCTATCGAATACGAGACCGGCGTCGAAATCACCGGGATTGATGCGGCCGAAGCCCTCTCCGATGTGTCTGTCATTCACGCCGGAACCCGCCGACGTCCAGATGGCACCCTGGTGACGGATGGCGGGCGCGTGCTCGGCGTGACCGCCCGCGGAAACGATCTGCCCTCCGCACTCAACCGGGCCTACGACGGGGTGGAGTGCATCCAGTTCGAGGGAAAAACGCTCCGTCGCGACATCGGAGAGAAGGCGCGGGCCCACCTTGACACCTAGTATCCTTCATGGCAGTGCGACTCACCCGTGTGGTCCCCCGTCCACAGTGCCCATTGTGCGTTGATTGTGCTCCTCCTGCCCCTCCTCGGCAGTGGAGGGGAGGGGACCCGTCCGGTGGCATCCCGCCCGCCCGGCGAGCGTCCGGATACTCTCGACCAGGTTCGGTTTGAGGACGCCCAGGCCGTGTCCGTCGATCCGCGCGGGCGCCTCTACGTGGCCGATGCCGGCCGCGATGCCGTGGTGATCCTGTCGCCTTCCGGGGAGACGCTGAACGTGCTGGGGGGGGCGGGCACGCGGGCGGGGCAGTTCCTCGACCCAGCCGATGTGGACCCGACCAACGGGCAGACACTGTACGTTGCGGATGCGGGGAATGGGCGCCTCCAACGGTTCTCCGACGATCTGCAGTACCTGGAGAGCCTGCCCGTGGGGCGCGAGTTTGCCGATGGACGCACCCGCCGGGCCTTCGACGATGGGCGAGACGGGTCCCGCACACGGGGCGACGGGCGGCCCATCGCGGTAGAAAGCAGTGCGGGGGACCATACGTTTGCGATTGACGAACAGGCGCGGGTCGTGCTCAAGTGGGATGCGCAACGCCGCCCCGAGCGAGTCGTGGGGGATGACGTGCAGTCCAGGGGACGGCTCGATGAACCGGTGGCCCTTGCCCTGGAAAAGGGACGGCGCCTGTACGTGGCCGACCGCGGACGGGAGGCCATTCTCGTCTACGACCGGTTTGGTTCCTTCGTGCGTCGCCTCAACACCCCCGCGCTGCCCGAGGTGCGGGCCCTCACGTTCCGCCAGGGGCGTCTGTGGGTCGTCTGTCCGGATCGGTTATTGCTTTGGAATCCAGACACCGAGCGTCTGACCGAGCATCCTCTGGATCTAACCGCCCCCCTTGTGGACGTAGCACCGGTGTCCAACAGACTCTACGTGCTAACGAGCACGCGGCTCTGGATTCGCGATAATCCTCGGTGAGAGGGCCCTCAACGGGGGTGTTCGCATCCTCCTGCCTGTAACCGTATCCTTTTTGGAGCCCGTTTTGCGCCGGCCCAATGGATGTGCGCCGTTTGTTTTATTGCTTCCTCGGGGGCCTTCTGATTGGCCTCGTGCCCGTCGGGGGGCTGGCGCAAGATTCGACCCTCGTCCTCACCGACGTCGGGATGCACCGGGACACCATCGACACCTTTCAGCCTCAGCCTTATGAGCTGCGGCCTTTAATGGTACCGGGCACGGAGACGATCCGGGTGGGGCCCACGGAACTCGACACGAGCGAGTATCGACTGGACCCGCGGCGCGGGCGGCTCTGGATTCACCGCGAGGACCTCGTGGAGGCGCAGGATACGTTGTTTGCGGCGTACCGAACCTTTCCGTTTGAAGTCAACGAGGTCTACCGCCGCCGCACCCCTGATACCACGACAACTGACACCGGCGCCGTGGCGGTGGTGGAGGAGGATACGGCGAGGGCGCCCGGCTTCGATCCCTTCCAGGGCGTTCAGGTTGAGCGCAGTGGGTCCATTTCGCGTGGGGTCGTTGGGGGAACGAATCGCGACGTGAACGTGGAATCGGGATTGCGAATGCAACTGGACGGCGAGGTGGCCGAGGATGTCCGCGTGCGGGCCCTCCTCACTGACGAGAACACCCCGCTGCAGCCCGAGGGCACCACGCAGCGGCTCCGCGATTTCGATCGGGTCTTCCTTGAACTGGGAACGCCCCAGGGAACGGCGCAACTGGGCGACGTGGACGTGGATCTCAGCGGGAGTACCTTTGGGACGTTTTCGCGCAAAGTGCAGGGGGCGGCGGTGGAGAGCGCCTCCATTGGGCCTGGGCTGGGACTAGAGACGGGCACCGTACAGGCGGTGGGGGCGGTGAGCCGGGGGCAGTATCGCTCGCAGGACATCCAGCCGGACGATGGCGTCCAGGGACCCTACCGGTTGACGGGGCGCAATGGCGAATCGCCCGTGATTGTCATTGCCGGTTCGGAGCGGGTGTTCTTGGACGGAGAGCGCCTGACCAGAGGGGAGACCAACGATTACGTCATGGACTATGCCCGGGGAGAGCTCACGTTTACGTCCAATCGCCTGATCACGGAAGATCGGCGGATTACGGTTGAGTTTCAGTATTCCGAAACGCCGTTCACCCGCACGTTCGTCGGGGGGCAGGCCGAGGTGGGCACCTGGGCGGATGAAAAGGGAGACTCCCGAGTGACCCTCGGGGCGACGGTCCTCCGACAGGCCGACGGCCGTGATTTTCAGACGGCCTTTGACCTCTCGCGCAAAGACTCGCTGAGTCTGGTGGACTCCGGGGACGACCGGGCGGTACGAAGCGGGGCCTCCCAGGTTGAGTTTGATCCGGAGGCCCCGTACGTCCAGTACAAACGCACCACGGTTGCGGGGCCTGGAGGAGAACAAGACACGGCGTTTGTGCCGCTAGATCAGGCGCCCGAGGAGGAGACGCCGGTTTACCGGGTTCGGTTCTCGCGCGTTGGCGCCGGCGAAGGCGCGTATCGACGGGGCGGTCGGGACGCCAACGGGGTCGTCTACGAGTACGTTGGGCCGGGAGAGGGCCGCTTCGCCCCGGTGGAACCCCTCCCCGCGCCCACCCAACAGCGACTGGTGGACATGACGGGCGAGGTTGAGCCGGTCCCGGGGCTTCGTGTGTTTGGGGAATGGGCCCACTCGCTCGACGATGAAAACCGATTCTCCTCGCTCGACGCCCAGAACGATCGCGATCAGGCGTATGTGGCGGGGCTCGACGTGCGCCCGCAACCGCTCGATGTCGGGGATGCCCGGCTCGGAGACGTTTCGGGCGAGGTGCGACGGGTGGTCCGCGGGCGGTATTTTGAGACGTTTGGCCAGACGCGGCCCATCGAGTACGCCCGGACGTGGAACCTGTCCGAAAGCGGGTCCGGTCTCCCCACAGACCTGCAGGAACGGGGGACGGAGTCGGTGGACCGGGCGGCCCTCCAGGTGGAACGAGAAAGTGGATCGCGGATCGAGGGCGAACTGGGGCGTCTGACGATTGGCTCGGTGTTTACGGGGTGGCGACAGGAGGGAAGCCTTCGCGTTCAGGAGGAGGGGTGGCCTCGACTTCGTCTGCGCAGCGAGCATGTGCAAAGCACCAACCGCCCGGGCGAGGTGGAGGGCCGGTGGACCCGTCAGCAGGCCCTCCTGCGTTCGCCTGCGTTCGGGGGCGGACTTACGCCACAGCTTGAGTTGGAGCGAGAGGGTCGCCGGCAGCAGGTCCTGGGCACGGACAGTCTGACGCGCGACGCGTTTTCGTTTGTGGAGCTCCGGCCCGGGCTGTCCTACCAGCAGGGTGCGCTCGAAGCCCAGACCAGCGTTGAGTACCGCACGGAGGAGGGGGGCGCGAAAGGGGCATTTCGAGACGAATCCACCAGCTGGACCGTCGAGTCGGACGTGTCGTACGATCCGGACGCTCCGTATTCGGTCTCGGGTCGGGGGGGATTGCGTCGTCGCGACGTCACGGACTACTTTCGGGTGAACGAGGGGCGAGAGGACACGGAATCGATTCTCTTGTCGCTGGAGGGGGCGGCACAGCCCCTGGACCGAGCGGTCCAGGTCGAAAGCTTCTACGATGCGTCGACCACGCGCACGCCGGTGCTGCAGGAAGTGTACATCCGGACGGGCCCGGAGCTGGGGCAGTACGTGTGGCGGGACCTGAACGGCGATGGCGTGCAGCAGGTGGACGAATTCGTGCCTGAGACGACGCCCAATGAGGGCACCTACGTTCGCAATTTTGTTCCGTCGGATTCTCTGGAGTCCGTTGTGGACCTGCAGGCGCAGACACGAGTGACGCTGCGACCGGACCGAGTGTTTGAGGACGCGTCCGAACGGTGGAAGCGCTGGCTTTCTGAGGTGAGCACGCGGACCTCGGTAGAGGTGCAGGAGAAGACGCGTTCAGATGAAATTGCCCAAATCTACGGACTGAATCTCCACCGCTTCCGACAGCCGGGGCTGACCCTGGACGGGCGCGTGGAGGTCGAGCAGGACGTGGAGCTGCTTCGGTCCCGCCGGGCCTACGGGCTTGACCTGTCGTGGCGCCAGATCCGTGGACTGACGGAGCGGTCGGCGGGTGCGGAACGGACATTTCAGAACCGTTGGGATGGGACCCTGCGGGTCCGCCCGGGCGACGGGTGGGGGCTCCGGTTGCAAGGACGCGTAGAAACCGATCGGTCGAGAAGTGAGGCCTTCGCGACTCGCAGCTTCGACATTCGCAGCCTGCAAGCCCGCCCCGAGGTGACGTATCAACCGGCGCCGACCCTCACCCTTCGCCTCGCGGGCGCGTGGGATCGGAAGGACGGTCGGTTGCAGGAACGACAGGCGCGGGTGGTGAAGGTGCCGCTGGAGGTGGAATGGACGCGCGCGGGACGCCTCCGCCTGAACGGAACCATCGAGGGCGCGCAGGTGGATTTGGAGGGGGATGCACGGGGCCTGGCCGAGTTTCGGCTGACGGACGGACGGGGGCCGGGCACCTCATTCCTATGGGGACTGCAGGGGCGCTACGTGATTACCAATAACCTGGAGGCCACCCTGAACTACGACGGGCGGGCTCCGGCAAACACCGACGCAGTTCATACCCTGCGCGCCGAAGTCACAGCCTCGTTTTGATGCAGACACAGATTCGAACGACAGCTTACGCCATCTCCCGGGCCGCGGCCTCGTCGGTGTCACTCAACTCCTCATACTCGTCACGCCAAATGTCAATGCCGGCGCGCTGCAGCTTGTTTTCCAGGTCCTCGTAGCCGCGGTCGAGATGGTAGACACGGAGTACGTGCGTTCTTCCCTCCGCAACCATCCCGGCCATGACCAGCGACACGCTGGCCCGGAGGTCTGTGCTCATGACCTGTGCGCCTTTGATGGGGGAGGCGCCCTCCACAGTGGCCGTATTCCCCTCCACAGAAATGTCCATCCCGAGCCGCTGGAGCTCCGGGACGTGCTTAAAGCGGTCGTCGTAAATTGTGTCGGTGACGGTGGCTGTGCCGTCGGCCAGCCCGAGAAGAACAGTCCACTGGGCCTGGAGGTCGGTGGGAAATCCGGGGTATGGTGCCGTCTCGATGGAGACGGGGGCCAGGCGGGCGGGACGGGTCACTGTCACGACCTCGTCTTCGTACTCGACGTCGACGCCCGTTTCGGCGAGTCGGTTCTTAAAGTCCTGCCCGAGGTGTTCGTGGGTGCCGCGTTTGATTTCAACCGGCTGACCCGGGGCGCCGGCCGTTGCGGCCATGAGCATGTACGTTCCCAGCTCGATGCGGTCGGGGGTATTCCGAACGGTGATGGGAGAGAGGGTGTCAACGCCCTGAATCTCGATGGTCCGCGTGCCGAGTCCGTCGATCTGTGCGCCCATATCCTGCAGCGCCCGCCCAAAAGCAACCACGTCCGGTTCCATGGCGGCGTTTTCGATCCGGGAGGGGCCGGTGGCCCGGACGGCGCCCAGCAGCAGGTTGATGGTCGCACCAACGCTGGACGGCTCCAGCCGAAAGGATCCGCCAGCGAGCCGGCCGCCGGGCGCAGAGGCAATGACGTACCCTTCGTCCAGCTCAATCTCAGCCCCAAATTCTTTCATGCCCTGGATATGGAGATCGACCGGGCGGGGGCCCCATGCACATCCGCCGGGGAGTGACACCTTCGCCTCCCCTGTCCGCCCAATCAGCGCGCCGAGCATGTAGAAGGAAGCGCGCATTTTCTTCACGAGGTCGTACGGAGCCACCGGGTGGTTCACCGTCGTCGCATCGATCGAGAGAGTGTGGGCCTCTGCATCAAATGAGACGGCCGGGCCGGCCACTCGGATGACGTTGGAAAAGGTGCGCACGTCTCGCAGGTCCGGGACGTTCGTAATCTGCGAGCGCCCGTCGGCCAGCAGGGTGGCCGCCATCAGGGGCAGGGCGGTATTTTTCGATCCACTGACGGTGAGAGGACCTTCGAGGGGCGACCCCCCGTCAACGACAAGTTTGTCCATGAACCAAGGGGAGGTTACGGTGAAACAGGAAACAGATCCAGGGGTGGGCGTCTGGATGGATCGCCGGAATGAATGCGGCGTCCCCGGTCGTTGTTCGGTAACGAGCCC
>JBKHEM010000080.1:0-10386 GCA_046540815.1 Salinivenus sp. | reverse complement strand
GACCTGCAGCCGCGCATTCAGGTGGGCCTGTTCAACATCATGGAGGAGCAGGACATCCAGATCCGCGGCTTCAACGTGCGCTTCCCGCTCGACGTGATGATGGTCTTCTCGGCGAATCCGGAGGACTATACGAGCCGCGGCAATCTGGTGACGCCACTGAAGGACCGGATCGACAGCCAGATCATCACGCACTACCCGAAGACGATCGACACAGGCATCGAAATCACGAAGCAGGAGGCGTGGCAGGACCGCACGGACGGCGAGGCGGCGGTCGACGTGCACGTGCCGCACGTCTTCCGCCAGATCATCGAGCAAATTGCCTTTGAGGCGCGCGAGAGCGAGTACATTGACCAGACCTCGGGCGTCTCCGTTCGTGTGACGCGGGCGGCGCTGGAGGCCCTCATCTCGGCCGCCGAGCGCCGCGCCCTGCGCAACGGCGAGGACGAGACGACGCTCCGCGTCTCCGACCTGATGCATGTGGCCCCGGCCATCACGGGGAAGGTGGAGCTGGTGTACGAAGGGGAGCAGGAGGGCGCGCAGAACGTGGCGCTTTCGCTCATCGGACAGGCCGTGCGCACCACCTTCACGCGCTACTTCCCCGACCCGTCCGACAAGGAGGAGGGACGTCCCCACTATGGCGACGTCCTCGACTGGTTCTCGCAGGGCGGCTCGGTGGATCTCGACCAGGACATGAGCGCCGGCGCCTACGCCGACGCCCTCCGGCAGGTGGACGGCCTTGCGGCGGTTGTCGACAACCACACCACGCCCAATGCGGAGTCCGAGCGGCTCGTGATGATGGAGTTCGTCCTGGAGGCGCTGCACCAGCACTCGCTTCTGGGCAAGGAGCTCACTGAGGGCGCCCAGTCCTACGACGACATCATGGGCTCGATGCTTTCGTCTCTCGGCGACGGCGGGTTTGGCGGGGACGACTTCGACGATGATGATTTTGACGACGAAGACGACGATCCGCTGAGCCGATACCGGTAGTCCGTCGACTGCTCGCGTTTCCGTGGATCTCTGAATCCCCACCGCTTATGGACAGCCGCCCCGTCGCCACCATTCGCAAGGCCACGCCCGAGGACGCCAAGACGCTCGTCGACCTGATTCTGGAGTTGGCCACCTACGAGAAGCTGCTGGATGAGGCGGAGCCCAGCGTGGAGCTACTGGAGGAGCACCTGTCGGCCGAGGCCCTCACCGGCTGCGAGGCCCTGCTCGCCGAGACGGACGACGGGGCGGCGGTCGGCTTTGCGCTCTTCTTCCACAACTACTCCACCTTCCAGACGAATGCGGGCCTGTACGTGGAGGACCTGTTCGTGCGGCCGACGTACCGGGGCGAGGGGATCGGCTTTGCCCTCTTCCAGCGCCTCGCCACGATTGCGGAGCGGCGGGGGTGCCGCCGCATCGACTGGGCCGTGCTCGACTGGAATCAGGAGGCCATCGATTTCTACGAGCAGCTGGGGGCCGAGGCGCTCGACGACTGGACGACCATGCGGCTCGATGAGGACGCCATTGAAGAGGTGGCTGCGGCGTCGGAAGCGGCGTAACGCAACCGGCGGACACCCGTCTAATCGATCCACCGTCTTCCCCACTTGTCTCGCTGCGTCCGTGAACGTTCTGGTCCTCATCCCCGCCTTCAACGAAGCGCGCGCCATCGGGCAGGTGATCGGCGACATCCCCGACGGGCTGGCTGACGAGGTCGTCGTCATCAACAACGCGTCAACGGACGAGACGGCGGACAACGCCCGCGCCGCCGGCGCCACCGTCATCCGTCAGCCACAGCGCGGCTACGGGGCGGCCTGCCTCCGCGGCCTCGAATACGCACGAGCGAAGCAGCCGGACATCGTCGTCTTTCTGGATGGCGACTACAGCGACCATCCGGACGAAATGACGCGCCTCGTGACGCCCATCGCCGAGGACGAGGCCGACTTCGTGGTGGGCTCCCGCATCCGGGGCGACGCCGAGCCGGGCGCGCTCCTCCCGCAGGCCCAGGTGGGCAACCGGCTCGCCTGTACGCTCATGCGCTGGATCTGGGGCGCGGACTACACCGATCTGGGGCCGTTTCGGGCCATCCGGTACCGCGACCTGCGGGCCCTCGACATGCAGGACGAGGACTTTGGGTGGACCATCGAGATGCAGATCAAAGCCGCCGAGGCAGGGCTGCGCATCCAAGAAGCCCCCGTCTCGTACCGCCGCCGCGTCGGGGTGTCCAAAATCACCGGTACGTTGACCGGCACCCTCAAGGCCTCCGCCAAAATATTGTGGACGATCGGGCGGATGGCCCTGACCCGGCACCGACGTCGGCCCGTGCTCCGCGAGCGCCGTTTGCAACTCTACGAGGCCGTGGGGAGCGCCCTGCCCGCGGGTTGAACCTTTGGCCCCCCGGCTCGTTTTTCTTGCGGTTCGCTATTCCACTCCCGACCTCCCCCTGTCCCCCATGAAGCCCGAGATCTGGTTCAACGGCGAGTTTGTGCCCCACGACGAGGCACAGATCCACGTCCTCTCACACGTCATTCACTACGGATCGTCGGTCTTCGAGGGGATTCGCTGCTACGAGACCGACGAGGGCTCGGCCGTCTTCCGCCTGGAGGAACACATGCAGCGCCTGCTCGACTCGGCCAAGGTGCACCGTATGGAGGTGCCCTACAGTCTCGACGAGCTCAACAACGCCGTCGTGGACACGATTGAGCGCAGCGGGCTGGCGGAGTGCTACATTCGGCCGGTGGCGTTTCGGGGCAAAGGCCCCATGGGCGTCAATCCGCTCCAGAACGAGGTCGAGACGTTCATTGCCGTCTGGGAGTGGGGGCAGTACCTGGGTGAGGAGGCCCTAAAACAGGGCGTCGACGTGGAGGTGGCAAGCTGGAATCGCATGGCGCCCAACACCTTTCCCGCGATGGCCAAGGCCGGCGGCAACTACCTGAACGCCTCCCTCGTGAAGATGCAAGCCGTGAAGAACGGGAAGGTGGAAGGCATTATGCTGAGCACCGATGGCTACGTGGCCGAGGGGAGCGGTGAAAACCTCTTCGTGGTGAAAGACGGCACGCTCTACACCGCACCGGTGGGCCTGTCCATTCTGCCTGGCATCACGCGCGACGCCATCATCACACTGGCGGAGGAGCGGGGGTACGAGGTGGAAGAAAAGAAAATTCCCCGCGAGGCCCTCTACACGGCCGACGAACTCTTCTTTACCGGCACGGCCGCCGAGATTACCCCGATCCGTTCGGTCGATGAATACACGATTGGGGAGGGCAAGCGAGGGCCCGTGGCGAAGGAACTCCAGGACGCCTTCTTTGAGATTGTGCGGGAAGGAAAGGACCCCTACGACTGGCTCACGTTTGTCGACGTGTCGGAGGAGGCGGAGATGGCGGCGTGAAGCGTGAGGCGTGTAACGTGAAAGAGGAGGTGAGAGCCGTGCAGAGGCGAGGGGCGTGAGAAGCGGGAGGCGCCCTATCACGCATCACTTGTCACGCGTCACGCAGTACTCGACACCCCGTTCGTCTCCAGCGGTCGGGGGTCGGCCTGGATCCAGTTCGTGAGGTAGTGCGTGGCGACGTAGAAGAGGGGCGTGTCGAGCGCGGCGATGCCGATCTTGAAGACGTACTGCCCGAACACGATGCCCTGCCACGTCTCGAACGCCAGCGGCGTCGTGGCCGGGTTGCCATCCACTTCGGGCCAGACGACGAGCGCGATGGTGACGACCAACACCGTGTCCACCAGTTGGCTGAAGAAAGTGGATCCGTTGTTGCGAAGCCACATGTATTTTCCATCTGTCAGGCGGCGCCAGAACTCGAACACCTGCACGTCGATAAACTGGGCGACGAGGTACGCCACCATCGACCCGAAGACGACGCCGGGCAGGAGCCCGAACACTTCGTTGAACGCTTCTGCACTGACCGCCGACTGTTCGAAGGTGGGAGCGGTGTTGGCGATCCACACGACGAGGGTGATGAACACGCTCACCACGAAGCCCGCGCCCACGACGGTGTTGGCCCGCCGCCGGCCGTAGATCTCGGAGATAAGATCGGTCGCCAGGAAGGTGACCGGGTAGGCGATGATGCCGCACGAGAGTTCCTGTCCGAAGAGCACAAAGAACTTACCGGCGATGGCGTTGGTGATCACCAGGGCGCCAATAAAGATGCTGGCCAGCACCACGAAGGCGCGCTCGGCCCGCGTGGGGTTGGCGGACCGCAGGCGGGTGAGGTCGCGTGTGGCGAACGTGGAGGGGGAGTGGGTCGGCTCGGTCGTCGTGTCGGAGACGGACACGGGGACGGGGCACGTTGGGCGAAAAGCAGCGGGACGTCCTGTCAAAATCCGCTGGGGGCCGTTGGTTTCCCGCGGTGGGCGGTCGTAACGGGATTGCTGCACAGAGGGGCTCGATGCCGTAGCGGAGGCCAGCCGCCGCGCCTCGGTCCGGCTACCAACGGTTCTCGGAGTACGGTCCGGGTTCACGGTCCGCTACGCGGTCTGCTCGATGAGGCGGCGCAGGGTTTGGGCCACGGCGGCGGCTTGCATCCGGGCGCGCTCGCCCGTCTTTACCCCCTCGATCCCGACGGCATCGCCAATTCCGAACACGGAGTCAAACCGTTTGTGGCGGAAGGACTCGGGATGCACTTCCAGGTATCCTTTCCACGTTCCGTCCCGGTAGGCGAGGTTGCTCTTTTCGAGGAGGGCAGGGGGGCGCATCGGGGGAACAACGTGGAGGAGGTCGTACGAGAGCACGTTTTGGCTTTGCGATCGTCCCTTCTGATGGACAAAGACTGCCTCTCGGGCGTCGGGTCGGACTTCAACCAGGTCGTGTCCGGTGTATACACGGATGTCGTCGGCACCAGTGACATCTGCTTTGTCGGCTGCGGTCGTAAAGAAAAGGTCCGTTTCAGTCCGTACGCCCGTCTCCTGCCAGAGGGAGGCGGCCCGGCGAAGGATTTGAAACGGGGCATCCCCGCCCTTGTGGGGGGTTGAGGGCGCCGTAAAGAGGGCCCGGCCGCCGGTGAAGGTGCGAATCATCTCCCACGTGCGTTCGGCCTGCTCGTAGCCGTAAACGCTGCAAACGCCGTTGGATCCGAGGCTGGACGTGAGGCCGCGGATGCGGTCCCAGAGGGTTTCAACCCCGAGGGCGACGACGAGGTACTCGTATTGAACGGTTGGGCCCTCCTCGGTCACCACGACGTGCGCTTCGGGATCGATGGTTGTGGCTCTGCTCTGGATCCACGCCGTGTCCGACGGAAGCTGGAGGTGCCTGGCGCTCCGGGTGCCTTCCTTGTCCGCCCCCTCCGTACCCACGCGCATCCAGTTGGGCTGATCGTAATGGTCGGGCGACGGCTCAATGAGCGTTGCGGCGCCGGCCAGTCCCACGTCGTCCAATTCACGCAGAAGGGCCAGTCCGGCTGCGCCTCCGCCGAGAACGACAATGGGCGATACGACATCGGGCTCCGCTTTCTCTTTTGACGACAGTGGGGACGACCAAGACGAGGCGTTCGGATCATTCATGGGACGAGGGGCGCGTGGGGAGAGAGACGAGACGTGGAATAAGCGATCGGATTTTCTCAAGATCGCGTGATCGTACGAGGAGCGGGCGAGAACAGACGCAATGCCCAAAGCACGGGGCACGCATTGCGGTGTAGGGAGACGGAGCATGAGCGGGCCGGGGCCTCGCCATGTCATCGGGCAACAAGGACAACACTCGACCGCGCGGCCACGGCGTAGTGGGTCTGATCGTCCAAGGGGCGAGACTCTCCGAGCGGGTGAATGTCGTCCGGCGAGGCGTGGGACGTGTCGGCCTTTCGGGCCCACCGTTGGTTGTCTGCAAGGAGGGGCAAGTCGAAGGTAGCGCGTTCGGTTCCGGCATTGAAGAAGAGCAGCACCCCGAGATCGCCGGGGGCCGGCAGGTAGCAGCCCACGGCTCGGGCCTCCGGATCGTCCCATCGCGGCGACTGGCCGCCGGGCCCGATCCAGCGGAGCGTGTCGTCGGAGTAGAAGCCGGCATGGCGGAGGGGGGCGTAGGCCTTTCGGGCCGCAATGAGTTCGCGCGTGAAGCGGTGGATCTCGTCGTGTGTCTCACGTCGGTCCCAGAGCCACCAGCCCACGTCGTTGTCCTGGCAGTAGGCGTTGTTGTTGCCGAACTGGGTGCGCCGGAATTCGTCGCCGCCCAGGAGCATCGGCACGCCGTGGGAGAGCAGCAGAGTGAGAAGAAAGTTTTTGACCTGTCGGGTGCGGACGACCTCGATCTCGGGGTCGTCGGTCGGGCCTTCCACGCCGTAGTTTCGGCTGTAGTTCGCGTCGGTGCCGTCGCGGTTACTCTCGCCGTTGGCCTCGTTGTGCTTGCGCTCGTAGCTGACGAGGTCGTTGAGCGTAAAGCCGTCGTGGCTGGTGATGTAGTTGACGCTCGAATCGGGGCCCTTTTCGGTGTCGCCGTAGAGGTCCGAGCTGCCCGCGATTCGCGAGGCAAAGGCGCCGAGCATCCCGGGATCGCCCCGCCAGAAACGGCGCACGTCGTCGCGAAAGCGCCCGTTCCACTCCGACCACCGGTTGTGGAAGGCGCCCACCTGATAGGCCCCGGCGGCGTCCCAGGCCTCGGCGATCATCTTCACGTTGCGGAGAACCGGATCGTTTGCAATGCGGTCCAGCAGCGGCGGATCCGCGAGGAGGCGCCCGTCCTCGTCGCGCCCAAGCACCGAAGCGAGGTCGAACCGAAAGCCGTCGACGTGCATCTCCACCACCCAGTACCGCAGCGCGTCCAGGATGAGATCGCGCACCACAGGATGGTCGGCCTTTACGGTGTTGCCGGTTCCGGTGTAGTCCTTGTAGAAGCGAGCGTCGTCTTCCAGGAGGTAGTAGAGCTGATTGTCGAGCCCCCGCCAGCTAATCGTGGGCCCGAGTTCGTTGCCCTCGCCCGTGTGATTGAACACCACGTCGAGGATGATCTCGATGTCCGCCTCGTGGAAGGCTTTGACCATGTCCTTGAACTCGTCCACCTGCTCGCCCTGCTGGCCGTCGTGGGAGTAGAAGCCGTTTGGGGCCATGAACGCCACCGGATTGTATCCCCAGTAGTTGCGCAGCGGCTCGCCGGTCTGGGGATTGACGCGGTCCAGTTCGTACTCGTTGAACTCCTGGACGGGCATCAGCTCGACGGCCGTCACGCCAAGGTCCTTGAGGTACGGAATCTTCTCGATGAGTCCCCGATAAGTCCCCGGGTGCTCGACTCCGGCGCTGGGGTGAATGGTAAAGCCCCGCACGTGCAGCTCGTAGATGATGGTGTCGGACCAGGCGTGCTGCGGGGGGCGCGTGTCCTCCCAGCCGGTTCGACGCTTCGTCACGACACACTTGGGGGCCTGTCCGGCGTTGTCCGTCGTGGAGCGGGACCCGTCCGGGTCCGGCGCTTCGGGGTCGTAGCCGAGGGCCGCCCCAAAGTCCCAGTCGTCGAGATGGGTAATCGCAGGGGCGTAGGGGTCGATCAGGAGCCTGTGCGGGTTGAAGCGGTGCCCCTCGCGCGGGGCGTAGGGGCCGTCGGCCCGGTATCCGTAGCACTGGCCGGGGCCGGTCCCCTCCACCCAAATGTGCCAGATGTCGCCGGTGCGGTGCCGCTCTGGGACAAGTTCGAACCGATGAATGGGGGCTGCGTCCTCCGCGTCGTCGTAGAGTTCGAGCCAGATCCGCGTGGCGTGGCGGCTGACAATGGCAAAGTTGGTTCCGCCCTCCCGGGCGTGTACGCCGAGCGGCAAGGGGAGGCCGGATTCGGTGGGAGGCGGCGTGTCGGACTGCGGGGTGGGAAGAGTGAGATCAGTGTTCATTGTGGGGGCAAACAGGCCAAAAAGAGACGGCTGGGAGATCTGACGAATACGCCCCTTTTGAATCTTGGATTTGGGGATCCACCGTAGACCTTCTTACTGTCTTTACTACAAAGACACAAATACAAGGCAGCAATCTCCAGCCTTGTCGTCTATTGAGCTGATTTCTTCCGCGGCGAGACGACTCCCTCCGCTTCGGGTCGGCCCGTTCACTTTTCCCTCCTTTTGCTCAGATGACGTCTCCTCCCGACGAAGCGGCCGACCAACTGGCCCCCTCCACTGCGGAGTCCGTCCCCACCCCGAGCAGCGGGAAGTACGGCATGTTTGGGGGCGTGTTTACCCCGACGCTCCTCACAATCCTCGGGGTGATCATGTACCTTCGGACCGGCTGGGTCGTGGGCAACGCCGGACTCGTGGGCGGGCTTCTCATCGTTTCCCTGTCGTTTGCCATCACGACGGCGACGGCCCTCTCGATGTCGTCCATCACAACCAACATTCGCATCGGGGCCGGCGGGGCGTACTCCATCATCTCGCAATCGCTGGGACTGGAGGTGGGCGGCAGCGTTGGGGTTCCCCTCTACCTATCGCAGGCCCTCGCGGTAACGATGTACATCTTTGGGTTTCGGGAAGGCTGGTTGTGGGCGTTCCCCGACCACCCAGCCCTTCTGGTGGATATGGGAACGTTTGCTCTCATCTTTGGCATCGCCTACGCAAGTGCCGGGCTGGCCTTTCGCGTGCAGTACGGGATCCTGGCTGTGATCATCGCCTCGCTGATTTCGATCGGGGTTGCCGCCTACATGGGCTCGATGGACCAGCCGATGTCGGAGGTGACGCTCTGGGGCGAGTTTCCGGGGGCGCCCGAAGACGGGTTTCCCGGCACGTCGTTCTGGACGGTGTTTGCCGTCTTCTTTCCCGCGGCCACCGGGATTATGGCCGGGGCCAATATGTCGGGGGAATTGGAAGACCCGCGGCGTAGCATTCCCGCCGGTACCCTCGGCGCTATTGGCGTGAGCTTCGTCGTATACGTATTGCTCGCCATCTGGCTTGCCCGGTCGGCCCCCACGGAGGCGCTCGTCAGCAACTACACGATTATGGTCGATCGGGCGTACTGGGGGCCCGCCGTCGTGGCCGGCCTTTTGGGGGCGACCTTTTCCTCGGCCCTCGCCTCGACGGTCGGTGCGCCGCGCATCCTGCAGGCGCTCGGGGACCACGACATCCTCCCGAACGGCGACTGGATCGCGGATCGCACCGAGCGCGGCGAGCCCCGCAACGCGATCCTGGTGACCGGGGGCATCGTGCTTGCATCCCTTATGGTGCGGGACCTCAATGCGATTGCCCCCCTCATCACAATGTTCTTTCTCATTACCTACACGATGATCAACTTCGTGGTCTTTACGGAGCAGACGCTGGGGCTCGTCAGCTTTCGGCCCCTCTTGCAGATCCCTCGGGTCGTCTCGTTTCTCGGGGTCGTGGGCTGTCTCTTTGCCATGTTCATCGTGAACCCGACGTTCAGCCTCGTGGCCCTCGCCGTGGTGATTGTCGTCTACGGCCTTCTGCTGCGCCGCTCGCTGGAGACGGACATCGGAGACGTGCGGAGCGGGCTCTTCGTCTCGCTGGCGGAATGGGCCGCCAAGCAGGTGGCCGACCTCTCGACGCGCCAGGAGCGGGCCTGGAAGCCGAACCTCCTCGTGCCCGTCGAGAGCGCCGAGACGCTTCGGGGCACGTTTTCGTTTCTCGAAGACATCGCCACGCCGAAGGGGTCGGTGAAACTGCTGGGCCTGACCTCTGAGCATTCGTCCAAAGACCTTGCCGCACAGGTGGAGGACCTGACCGGGGCCTTTCGCAAACGCGGCGTCTTTGCCTCCTCCACGATCATCAAGGGCGATGCCTTTTCCGACGGACTGACGGCCGGCATTCAAGCGCTGCGCGGCAGTTTTTTCCGCCCAAACATTCTATTTCTCACCCTGCCCGAAACGGACCGGCGAGAGGCGGACTATCAGGCGGTGCTTAGGGAACTGGCGGGCGTGGAGATGGGGATTCTCATCAACGCCCCCCATCCGCACGCCGGACTTGGCCAGCGCGAGCAGATCAACGTGTGGCTCCGGGATCGGAGCCCCAACTGGACGGTGTCGATGGACATCGGCAACCTTGATCTCCCGCTCCTCATTGCCTACAAGCTCTCGCGGAATTGGGACGCTCGGATGCGGCTTCTCACTGTCGTGGAAGATCCGTCCGAGCGGGAGGATGCTCGTGCATTCATGGAGCGGGTGACCGACGTGGCCCGCATGCCGGGGGCCGACGTCGTCGTTCATAATGGCACCTTCGAGGCGGCGGTCTCCAACGCCCCGCAGGCCGATCTCAACATCTTTGGCCTTGCACCGACGCCGGATTTCGACTTCATGCGGGCGATGGTGGACGAAACGCGCGCTACCTGCCTCTTCGTGCGCGATTCGGGTCGGGAGAGCGCTCTGGCATAAGTTGGTTGGTGACCGGGGGAGTATTCCTTTTGCGGTTTTAGGGGCGCTCCTCTTGCACGATACGCTACGCATTTACGCACCACGCAATACGCATCTACGCACCATGACTTTTGAGCACGATGTCGTTG
>JBKHEM010000079.1:0-10427 GCA_046540815.1 Salinivenus sp. | reverse complement strand
AGCCGGAGCGCCACCCCGCGGATATGAGGCACCACCAGGGGACGCGTGACGAGGTGCACAACGTGTACAATCACCTCTGGGCACAGCTCCTCTTCCGCCACTGGCGGGAGGAACGACCCAACCAGCGCGTCTACAACCTGACCCGATCGGCCTTTGCCGGCACGCAGCGATACAACCCCACCCTGTGGAGCGGCGACGTTGCGCGCACCTTTGAGGCCTTCCGGCCCCAGATTCCCTTTTTGCTGAACATGGGACTGGCCGGCTTCAGCCTGTACGGGTCGGACCTCGGCGGCTTTACGGGCGAGGGCCCGTCGCCGGAGCTCTACACACGGTGGATGCAGCACGGGGCCCTCTCGCCCACGATGCGGCCCCACGGATCGGACGCCCCCACCGAACCCTGGCGGTTCGGGGCACAGGCCGAAACCATCACTCGAGACATGGTGCGGCTGCGGTACCGCCTGATGCCGTACCTCTACACCCTCGCATGGGAGAGCCACCGCACGGGAATGCCAATGGTGCGCCCGCTCTTTTTCGACGATCCCTCCGACGACCGGCTCCACGAGGTGGAGGACAGCTACCTGCTCGGTGAGGCGCTCCTGGTTGCCCCCGTCCTCCGCGACAGCGCCCGCACCCGCACCGTCAGGCTGCCCGAGGGCACGTGGGTGAACTACTGGACCGACGAGGCAATGGAGGGCGGGCGCACAGTCACGGTTGACGCGCCGCTCGACCAGATTCCCCTCTTCGTCCGGGGCGGGGCCCTCGTGCCCATGCGGCCCGTGGCACCACACGTGGACGCCCAGCCCGCGGATACGCTCACCGTGGCCGTGTATCCCGACTCGGGACGCCAGGCGTCCGTCTCGCTGTACGAAGACGACGGCAGCACGCGTGCGTACCAGGAGGGCGCGTACGCCCAGACCGAACTTACGCAGCAGCTGCACGCCCGCCCGGACGGCACGGCAGACCTGTCGGTGGCCGTGGGGGAATCCGTGGGGCGCTACGAGGGGCAGCCCCGGGAACGCACGGTTCGTCTTCGGGTGCACCGCGTGGCGCAGCGTCCCGAACACGTCACGCGAAACGGAGAGGCGCTCGCCCGCCGGGACTGGCAGTACGACGACGCGGAAGATCGGCTCACGGTGCAGGCGCGCGGGCCCGTCGACCAGTCCCACCGAATCGTGATGAAGGGCATTGGACAGGCCGCTCAATTCTAAAGAGGGCGGTGGCCCTCTCTGGTTCTTCACCCGGGAGCCGCACAGGACCGAAACTATCGAAAGGCCCCGACGTGTACCCGGGTCGAAATGCCTGTAGCCCTGATTGTGCGACTGAATCCCTCGGTCCTACCATGAAGAACGACCTGCACCCCGACTACGACGAAATCACGATTAAGCTGGCAGATGGGACGGAGTTTACGACCCGCTCCACGCTCGACCAGGAGACGTACGAGTCCGAGGTCGATTCCACGAACCACCCGTTCTACACTGGGCGGCGCCAGTTCGTCGACACGGCGGGCCGCGTCGAGAAGTTTAACCGCCGCTATGGCCTCACCCAGGACGACGAGGACGAGGAAGAAGAGTAGCTAGCGTCTCTCCCACGTCCCGACACACAGGTCACCTGCGCAAGCGGGTGGCCTTTTTCTGTTTAGGGTGGTTCCAGCCCGGTTCGGGAACGTCGGGAGTCGAGTGCTCCCAGCCCGCCCTGTTCTCTACAAATACCCCGACATCATGAGCACCTTGAATCCCGTCCGCCTCCTCGCCACGAAGCGGGACGGTGGGGAACTGTCTCGGTCGGACATGACGGCCCTGGTGAACGGCTATACCGAGGGCACCGTGCCCGACTACCAGATGAGCGCCTTTCTGATGGCGGCCTACCTCAACGGACTGACCGATGCGGAGGCCGCTGCGCTCACCGACGCAATGCTGCACTCCGGCACGCGCATCGATTTGTCGGACGTGCCCGGCACGACGGTGGGCAAGCACTCCACCGGCGGTGTGGGGGACAAGGTGTCGCCCATTCTGGTACCGACGGTGGCGAGCTGCGGGGTGCCCATGGCCAAGCTGAGCGGGCGCGGCCTCGGCCACACCGGCGGCACACTGGATAAGCTCGAGTCCATTCCCGGCTTCCGCACCGACCTGTCCATCGAAGCCTACCGCCGGCAGGTGAAGGAGATCGGCCTCGTGCTTTCGGGGCAGACCGCCGACATTGCCCCTGCGGACAAAAAGCTCTACGCCCTGCGTGACGTGACGGCCACCGTCGATTCCACGCCCCTCATCGCCGCGTCTATTATGAGCAAGAAGCTGGCGGAGGGCCTGGACGCCCTCGTCCTGGATGTAAAGTGCGGGCGCGGCGCATTCATGAAAACGGAGGAAGCGGGGCGCGCGCTGGCCGAGGCCATGGTGGGGATCGGGGCCGAGCACGATACCCCCGTCGTGGCGCTCATGACGAACATGGACGTCCCCCTGGGGCGGGCCGTCGGCAACTGGCCGGAGGTTGAGGAGAGCATCGCCTGCCTGCGGGGCGAGCACGACGACACGGTGCTCATGACGGTGGTGCGCCATCTCGCCGGGGAAATGATTGCGCTCAACGGCGCCGCCGACACGCCCGCGGACGGCCGGGCGCAGGCCCAGGAGGCGCTGGACAGCGGCGCAGCCCTCGACCGGTTTCGTCGCTTCGTGGAGGCGCAAGGGGGCGATCCCGCCATCGTCGACGACCCGTCTGCCCGCCCCAACCGTGCCCCGGTGGCCGACGTGCGCGCCCCGGACGGAGTTGAGGGCTACGTGACCGATCTCAACGCGCTCGCCATCGGAGAGGCCGCCGTGGAGTTGGGTGCGGGCCGCCGGACGAAAGAGGACGAGGTCGACCCCGTTGCCGGGCTCTCCGCCCTCAAGAAACCGGGCGACGCGGTCGCCCCCGGAGACGTGCTGGCGCGCCTGCACGCCAGTGGGGCCCCCGACCTTGACGCCGTCCGAACCGCCGTGCGCGAGGCCTACACGTTCGGCGAGACGCTCCCCGACTCCGACCCGGCCATTCTGGCCCGCTACACGGCCGAGGGATGGGAGGCCGGAGGGGAGGTAGAAGAATCGTGATATGCGATCGGACGGGACCTGTAACAATCTATAGCGGTTCGAAGTATATTAAACTCACGTTTACAAGCCGAACCGCAACTCTCCTCTCGTCATGTCTATCTGGTCCCGATTCAAGCGTGCCGTCAAGTCCCTCTTCGGAGGGGCCGTCTCCGCAATGGAGGACCCGCGGAAGATTCTGGAGCAAAACATCCGGGAGCTGAACGACCAGGTCCCGGAGATGAACGAAAACATCGCCACGGTGAAGGCGAACATGATCATGCTCCAGAAGGAGGTCAACAAGTCGCAGGACCGGGTGGAGCAGCTCTCCAACCGCATCCGCACGGCGATCCAGTCCGACCGCGACGACATCGCCAAGAAGTACGCGATGCGGCTGGAGGACGAGAAGAAGAGCCTGGAGCGCACGCAGGAGCAGCTGAAGCACGCCGAGCGGGCCTACGAAAAGGCCCTGAAGGTCAAAAAGGCGTTCATGCGCGAGAAGGAGCGCAAGATTCAGGAGGCCAAAAGTGCCCTTCGTGAGCACGAGCGGGCGCAGTGGCAATCCGAGATTGCGGACACCATGGAGCAGTTTGAGGTGGGGGGGCTGGACCAGACCCACGACGAGATGATCAATCGTCTCAACGAGGAAACGGCCAAGAGCGAGGCCCGCATGGAGTTGGCCCTCGACTCGGTCGACACTGAGGCGCTCCAGATCGAGGAGGACGCAGAAGAGCTCCGCGCCCAAGAGCTGGTCAACCAGTTCAAGACCGAGATGGGGCTGACGGACGGCACCGCCGACGCGTCCGCCGAAGAGGAGGAGCACATCGAGATTCCGGAGGAGCAGGAGCGGGAGGAGCCGTCGAAGACCATCGGCAAGCAGCGCACGAAGTCGGAGTGAAGCGTTTGGGGCCCGGGGTGTGGGCGCTGGGAGGAGACGTCAACGCGTCCAGCCCCATTCCTTGCTTCGTACTCCGCACGCCTCATTCCCCACGCTAACTCTCCCATTCGCTATGACCGACGACGAGTTTGAGCGACTCAAGGCGGAGGAAAAGAAGCAACTGCGGGCTAAGCAGCAGTTTCAAAAAACGCTGGAGGCCCTGAAACGGCAGAACAAGGTGCAGTCGACCGTGCGCCGGATGCGCTCGGCCGCGAGCCGTCTCCTTCGCGAGAACGAGGACCTTGTGGACGGCCTGCGCTCCTGGACGGCCCGGCAGGCCGCCCGGCTGGAGGTCGCGCTGTCCCCGGAGGACGAGACAACGGACGACTGGGTCGAGGCGGAGGAAGAGCTCCGCAAGGCCCGCGCCGCCGAACTCGTGCGGCAGTACAAGAGCGCGACCGCGGGCGGGCGGGCCACCCGCTCCGAGGATAGCAACTCCTCTCGACGGGATGAGGCGGAGGCCGACGAAGCGGACGCAAACGAGAACGATGCTGGTGACCCGATGCCAGAAAAAACCATTGGGCGCATGCACAAGCGCCCCGACACACCCGACACCTGACGGTCTCGCCGCCCACCGACGCGCGAGATGTCCATAACGCCCCCGTGGCACATGACTGACGACATCAACTACACCAAGGAGGCCTTTTTGAACACCTGGAATCTGGTGTTTCTGCTGGCGGCCGCCGTGACGATCGTGGGACTGGGCGTTGTGGGCGGCGTGCCGGGATGGATGCTGAATCTTGCGGTGGTGCTGGGGATCGGAGGGGAGCTGTTGTACCTGGGCACGGTGCCTCGCACCCAGCGCTTTCAGCGTCACGTGCGCTCCCAGAAGCGGGCCGAGCGTACCCGCGCGCCCTCCCAGCGCGAAATCTTTAGTCAACTGCGCAACCGAAGCCAGCGGCGCTACGCCAAACTCCGCCAGCTCAAGGATCAGATCCGTGAGAACTACCAGCGCCTCAGCACCGCCTCGCAGGGGCTGCTCGACAATCATCTGAAGAAGATTGACGGCCTGCTGCAGTCGTACCTGGACCTGCTCCATCAGCGCGAACGGTACCGCGACTTTATCGACAGTGCCACGGAGAACAGCATCGTGAAGTCCATCGAGGCGCTCAAGAAGGACATGAGCGACGACGCGGAGCGTGTGCGATCGGTTAAGCAGCGGCGGTTGAAGGTGCTGGAGCAGCGGCTCGCGCGGTTTCACAAGGCCCACGAGAACCTGGAGATTATTGGGGCGCAGCTGGGCACCATCGAGGATGTGGTGAAGTACATCCACGAGCAGTCGTGGACGCTGCAGGATCCGCAGGAGGTGTCCGTGCAGCTCGACGCGCTGCTGGAGGAGGTGGAAGCCACGCAGAGCTCCATCCGCGAGATCGAGGACGTGTTCAGCTCGCCTTCCGACTACATCGACGACGATCTGGAGGAGCTGGACGCCGAACTGGAGGCTGCGGTGGGGAGCGACCTGGACGAGACGCTGGACCTGCCGTCCGAGGAGGACGCCGTGGCAGAAGACGACACGGGGACGGCCGAGCGGTCGCGGGTGCGGGAGTAGCTACTCGGCGCCGTCGCGCCCGAGGGAGGCTGCGCCGCGTCGCCCGTACGCCAGGATCAGCTTGAGATGGGCCACGGTGGGGGCCACGAGGCCAAGCGATTCAAGTCGCTCCTGTGGCGTCTCGGGCAGCTTTGGAGGACTCACGCGCCCCATCCACAGCTCCATCTTGTCGCTCAGCGCGTGTGGACCCGGAAACTGCCCCTCTGGCAGGTGGGTCGTGTAAAACTCACGCTTCCGACGCAGGCGGTCCCGCACCTCGTCGGCCATCTGTGAAAGTTCGGGGCGGTTGTCCTCGATCATCGCCTTGCCCAGCAGGTAGTTGCGGTACGTGAAGGGCAGGTCGAGGAGTGCGCGCACGATGGGGGGACGCTGGTCGGGTTCGTTTTCGAGCCCCACCTCCGCCGCGCGGGCGGTGGCCACCGCCACCAGGCAGAGGGTCTCTTCCGCCACCAGCTCCGGATCGGCGCCCTCCATGTCGCCGATGCTGTCGAGGACCGCGTGGGTCAGGTCTTGCACGAGCCCGAGCGCGCCCCCCGTAGCAAACGCCACAAAGCCAGCCACTCGGTCGAGCGAGTCGGAGGCAGCGTCGTCGGGGGAGCTCATACGCAGTAGGGGCCTTGAGGAGGCTCGGAGGCAAACAACCGCCGCGTCAATTCTTGGAGGGTTCGTCGACGGACACTTCGCTCTTCCAGTTGCCGCTCTGCCCGCCGGTCTTGGCGCGCAGGTGCACATCGCCGATCCGAATGTCTTTCGTGACCGACTTGCACATGTCGTAGATCGTGAGGGCGGCAATGGACACGGCCGTCAGGGCCTCCATCTCGACGCCCGTGACGCCGAACGACTTGGTGAAGGCGCGAATGTCGATGGCCTTTTTCTCCTCGTTGAACGTAAAGTCGACCTCGACGCCGTTGATTGTGGCATCGTGACAGAGTGGGATGAGGCTACTGGTTTCCTTTGCGCCCATGATGCCAGCAATCTGGGCGGTCGTGAGGACATCGCCTTTGCTGATGTCGTGGTTTTTCACACGGCGGAAGGCCTCGCCGCCCATGTGGACGCGTCCAACGGCCACGGCCGTGCGGGCCGAGTCCGGTTGCTGGGACACATCGGTCATGCGGACGCCGCCGGTGGCATCCACGGAAGAGTAGGAGGAATCAGCCATGGCGTTGAGGGACAAGCGTTGGGGGCGCTGCGGAGGGAATCGGGCGAGTGCGGGAGCCGCTGCCTGAGCGTCGCAACGACCGTTTGCTGGAATTGGAAGGGGACGCATTGGTTTCGAGGCTCGTCCTTGTGTGCCCCGGAATCACGAGAAGATCGCTCGGGAAAAGCCCAGTTCGTTTTCTCCGTTTCTGCCCCGTGAAAAGGGCGTCAATCCGTTGACGAACTCTCCTCGCGGGCGTACGCTTTCGTTCCACGGACAGTGTAAGGGCGGGCGGCTGGAACTCTCCCAAATGGCTTCCGTCAAGTATATTCCTGCAAAAGATGGGTCGCTCACAGGCCCAAGCGCTTCATTCCTCGGTAGCTCAACGGTAGAGCATGCGGCTGTTAACCGCAGGGCTGCTGGTTCGAATCCAGCCCGGGGAGCCCTGCCCCAATCGGATTCTCTCCGGTTGGGGCTTTTTCTTTGCGGCTCCAGGGCAGTCCCCCATCCGCAAAGCGTCGGTCCTGTCTCCTTAGCCTTCGGTCCGCCATGCGCGTGCTCTCTGTTCTCGGCAATGCAGTGACGAGCGGGTTGTATCGGGCACTGCCGGTACTGGGCCTAGCGCTGGTGCTGCTCGCGTGTGGGGACGATCAGGGGCCGGAGCCGGCCGCCCCGGAGGCGGGGCCGCAGGGCATGGCCGACACCCTGACGATCGACCACGTCTTGCGAACCGACGAGCGGTTTTCGACCCTGGTGGCGGCTCTCGACTCCGCCGGGCTCGACTCGACGCTCCGGGCGGACGGCCCCTATACCCTCTTCGCCCCGCCCAACGAGGCCTTCGAGGCCCTGCCGTCCGGCACCGTGGAGGCGCTCCTCAACGAGCGTCCCGAGCGCCTCCGGCTTGTCCTTCAGCAGCACATCGTGCCCGAACGAGCGTCCGTCGGCGACCAGACCGAACCGTGGGTCGTGCCCACGCTGGCGGGCGACTCGCTCCGGCTCGTCCCGGCCGACACCTCTATCACCGTCCGGAACGCGCGCGTCGTGGACTTTGACGTCGAGACGGCCAACGGACTCATTCACGTCGTGGATCGGGTACTGCGTCCCGAGGAGGCGGGCGAGACGGGCGGGGAGTGATGCAGGCCCCACTTGATGGGGGCCGTAACGATCCGCCAATATCAAACGCCACGCCCGAACCACCCCTCGCCAGGGGATTTACAGCAGGCCCACACCGCTTCACTCATTCAGGTCCCCGTGTCTTCTATGGCCTCGTCAAGCGAATCCCCCGTTTACGTCCTTCTGGGTGCCACCGGCGGCATCGGCACCGCTGTCGCGCATCGCCTGTCCGACAGCGGCGCCCGGCTCGTCCTTGGGGCCCGTACGCAATCGGATCTGACCGCGCTCGCCGAAGCGACCGGAGGCGACGCCGTGCCGCTCGACGCGACCGAATTCGGCGAGGTGCAAGGCATCGTCGACCACGCCACCGACACGTACGGTCGCCTCGACGGCATCGCCAACTTCGTGGGCTCCATTCTGCTGAAGCCGGCCCACCTTACGAGCGTTGACGAGTACCGGGAGCAGGTGCGTCTCAACCTCGACACTGCGTTCAACACCGTGAAGGCCGCCGGCCGCCCCATGATGCGCAACGGCGGATCGATCGTGCTCATGACCTCCGCGGTCTCGCGGACGGGCCTCAAGAATCACGAGGCCATCGCCGCGGCCAAGGGGGGCGTGACGGGCCTCATGCGGGCCGCCGCCGCGACGTATGCAAAACGGGACGTCCGCGTGAATGCCGTCGCACCGGGACTGGTGGGCGGCGAGGGCGACGTCAAGAGCAAAATGTCGGCGCAGATTCTGAGCTCCGAGGCGGGGCGGAAGCAGTCCGAGCAGATGCACGCGCTGGGCCGCGTGGGGACGCCGGAGGATGTCGCGCCGGCCGTCACGTGGCTGCTCGACCCCGAGACCGACTGGGTGACGGGCCAAGTGATTGGCGTGGACGGCGGCCTCGGCACGGTGCGGTCGTAGGGATCACGCCTCTACTGGCAGAAGAAGACGCCTCACGGGTCGCCCCGGAGAAGGCCCGGGTTCCTGGACGCACGGACAATCTGAAGACGGGGGCGGCCCGTCGTCTTGTATTCGTTTCGTCCCCCGTCTCACGCGTCCACGCACTCGCCCACGTGCCCCCGAACGCGGCCCGGAGACGCCTGGCCCACCCTCTACTGTCCTAACGTCATGCGCACCCTGATCCTCGTCCTCCGCGATCAACTGGATCGCACCGCGGCCATCCTGCGTGACGCCGACCCGGCCCGCGATGCCGTGGTGATGACGGAAGCGGACGTGGGGCGGGGGCGCTTTCCGGAGCACAAGCAGCGCCTCGCCCTCGGCTGGGCGGCCATGCGCCACTTTCGCGACGACCTGCGCGACGCCGGCTGGACGGTTCACTACCAGGCCATCGACGCGCACAACACCGCTGACGACGCGCCCGATTACCTGCGGCAGCAGGTTCAGGCCCACAATCCCGAGCGGGTGCGAGTGACCGAGCCGGGGCGGCACGAGTTGCTAGACGAAATCGAGTCGATCTGTGACGGCGCGGGCGTCGAGTGTCACATGCACGCCGACGACCACTTCCTTGCCACGCATCGCGACTTTGAGCAGTGGGCCGACGGGCGGAAGGTGCTCACGCTGGAATACTTCTACCGCGAACAGCGCCGCCGCTACGATGTGCTTCTGACGGACGACGGCGATCCGGTGGGCGGCGACTGGAACTTCGACGACGACAACCGCGAGAGCTTCGGGGCCGACGGGCCGGGGATGGTGCCGGAGGGCCCCTCGTTTGATCGGGACGCCACCACGGCAGAGGTCATCGATCTCGTCCGCACTGACTTCGCCGACGCGCCCGGCACGCTGTCCGACTTCCGCTGGCCGGTGACGCCTGCGCAGGCGGAGCAGGCCCTCGATGATTTCATCGAGCACCGCCTGCCGCAGTTTGGCACCTACCAGGATGCGATGTGGACGGGACGGCCCTTTCTGTACCACTCACGCCTCTCGGCGGCCCTCAACCTGAAATTGCTCGATCCGATGGTGGCGATCCGGGCCGCCGAAGAAGCCTACCACGACGGCCACGCCCCCCTCAACGCCGTGGAGGGATTCATTCGCCAGATTCTGGGCTGGCGCGAGTTCGTTCGGGGTGTCTACTGGCTCTACGCACCGGAGTACGTGGAGCGCAACGCCCTGGATGCCACCGAGGACCTGCCGGAGTTCTACTGGACCGGCGATACGGACATGCGGTGCCTGAGCGACTGCGTGGGACAGGTCCGCGAGCACGGGTACACGCACCACATCCCGCGCCTCATGGTGATCGGCCTTTTCGGGCTGCTCTACGGCGTCGACCCGCAGCAGATGAATGCCTGGCACGAGGCGATGTACGTCGACGCGTGGGAATGGGTGTCGGCGCCCAACATGATCGGTATGGCGCTCTACGCCGACGGGGGCACGGTGGGCACGAAGCCCTACACCGCGTCCGGGAAGTATATCAACCGGATGAGCAACTACTGCACGCACTGCCGCTACGACCCCGACCAGGCCACCGGCGACGACGCCTGCCCCTTCACGTCGCTCTACTGGGACTTTCTGAATCGCCACCGGGAGTCCCTCTCGGGCAACCGGCGCATGAACTTCCAGCTCGCCAACGTGCGCCGCAAGGACGAGGACGAACTGGAAGCCATTGCGAAACGGGTCGACGACGTTCGG
>JBKHEM010000078.1:0-10478 GCA_046540815.1 Salinivenus sp. | reverse complement strand
GTGTACGAGTGGCCGGTCGGGGTGCCGTCGCTGGAGCGCTCCGGGGCCTGCTACGTGCTACGAACCCAGGGGCAGGTTGCTGACGCCCGCCCGGTCCACGCAGCATAATAACACCGGATGGGCGTCGGCCAAAAGGAGGGGCCGGAGAGGGCCTGAGGCGTAGCGGAGGGACCTCCTCTTTTCGGATGATCCGCCCCGTCCTTTCGTCGCCAACGGGCAGGGAAGTGCCGGGGAGAAGTGCCGATGCGACCACCGATGGGAGCGATCCGGCACTAGTTGCGGAAGTTTGGCGCCGGATCCGGCTTGTTGCCGAGAATGTTCTCGATGCGCTTGGTGGTGGTAGGGTCCATCTGGTCGGCCACCTCAATCGCCTGCATGTTTTCCTCGACCTGGTGTGGCTTTGAGGCGCCGGTAATGACGGTGCTTACATTCTCGTTTTGGAGGCACCAGGCCAGGGCCAGCTGGGCGGTGTTGCATCCGAGGTCTTCGGCCACCGCCCCGAGTTGACGAACGGTTGCAATCCGCTCCTCCCGAAGCACCTGGTCCTGGAGCCACTCGTACCCTTCGGTTGCGAGGCGGCTATCCTCCGGAATGCCCTCGTTGTATTTGCCCGTCAGGAGACCGCTCGCAAGCGGACTCCAAATGGTGGTGCCGAGTCCAATATCGTCGTAAAGCGGCGCGTACTCCCGTTCCACCCGCTCGCGATGAAACATATTGTATTGCGGCTGCTCCATGGTGGGCGGCACCAAATGCTCGCGCCGGGCCACGCCGTAGGCGTGACGGATTTGTTCTGCGCTCCACTCACTGGTGCCCCAATACAGGGCGTATCCCTGGTCAATCAGGTAGCTCATGGCGCGCACCGTCTCCTCGATGGGGGTTTCCACGTCGGGGCGGTGGCAAAACACCAGGTCTACATAGTCGGTCTGCAGGCGGTCGAGGGCGGCTTCCGTGCCCTCGAGGATGTGCTTCCGTGAGAGGCCCTGTGCGTTGGGGCCATCGCCGCCCCAGAAAATCTTGGTGGAGAGGACCAACTCCCGGCGATCCCAGCCCTTCTCCTGAATAATCTGTCCCATCATTTCCTCGGACTGGCCGTGGGCGTACGCTTCGGCGTTGTCGAAGAAGTTGACGCCGTGGTCGTACGCGATCTGCATGCACTCTGCGGCACGGGACGTGTCGATTTGGTCGCCAAAGGTGACCCACGAGCCGTACGAGAGGGCTGAGACCTTGAGGCCGGCACGGCCCAGGTGACGATATTGCATGGGGAAGATTGAAGGTCGGTGGGAAAAGCGGGCGGGTGTCAGAAGAGACCCCCGAACGAGGAGGAGGGGTAACAAAAAAGCCGCCCGGCATCAGGTGCCAGGCGGCGAAGCGGGCCGGACGGGATTTGAACCCGCGACCTCTGCCGTGACAGGGCAGCATTCTAACCGCTGAACTACCGGCCCGTCGATTGTTCTTATTGTCGCCCCATGGAAAACGCCAGCCAAGGGGCAAGTTCCAGCGGTGTGCGAAGTTCACAGCACTTCAACCACAACGAGCGTCAAGGCGCTCCTGGTGTTGGGGCCGTTCTGGGGAGAGCACGTCGCGAAGGGCAGTGTAGCCGCGCTGAAAGGCATCTTCGAGCAGAGCCCGAAGCTGATTTGAGGGCGGCTCGGGGGGCGGATTGGGGGCGTCCATGCGGTGGTCCAGTTCTTCGATGGTGGGGGTCCACTCAATCCGGAAAGAGAGTCGGTTCCGTCGGGGACGGGCTCGGTCCACGCGCCCGACCAACACGTCCCAGGGGAGGGAGAGCACCGTAGGGGCATCGAGGCGGTGGGGGCCGAGAGGGACAAGGGCGCCCACTCGCTCGCCGTTCCATCGGAGCACAACCCCCTCTTCTGCGTCCGTCCTTTCGAACGATAGGAGGGCGTCGGGTGGGGGAGTCAGGGTCGATTCTTCGGTCGTCGCTCCAATCGGACCCGCTCCGATCCGATCTCGTGCCGAACGGAGTCTATCCCGCATGTTTTCGATTGCGCGACGGCGGCCTGCGGCCCACTCCGCGTGGGCCTGTCGGTAGGCCTGCTCCCGTCGCTCGGCCGTGGCAATAGAGGCGGACATTTGATTGAGGCGACCGCGGAGGGCGGATCGGTGCTGCGGCTGCGGCGTCCACCACGAGCGAATATAAGAGATCAGGTTCGACTCGATAATCCCCTGGCAGAGACGAACAAGGTCGCGTTCGGTTAAGGCTTCCGGTTCGGTTGTGAGGGCGGTCCGTACCGCTCGGACGGTGCGAAGCTGCGTCTCAGCATCCGCCTCGGCGAGGAACGGGGAGCGCTGCCCCGTCGTGGGACACGAGAGCACCAGGTGCGTCTTTGGGCGGGTCACGGCGACGTACAGCACGCGCCGCTCCTCCTCCAGGGAAAATGAGTTGTTCTCGGTCGTGAGCGGGAGGGTGCCATGCACACAACCCGGGACAAACACCACGGGCCATTCCTGTCCCTTGGCTCGGTGAATGGAGCGGAGGTCGAGGGCGGACCCATCGTCAGCGACCGGCTGCTGTTGGGCGAGTGTCCGGATGTCGGAAAGAAGGTCGATGGGCGTTTCGTGGCGCCCGGCATATCGGAGAAAAGTCTGAACGGTTTGCACCCGGGCCTCGGCGAGGTGTGTCAGGGCGCTGGTGTCCCGAAGATGGGAGCGGTATTCGAGGGTCTCGACCAGCCATTCCAACACGGGACGAGCGGGAGCGTCCAGTCGTCTGACGAGCGACTCCGCGATCTCGAGGAAGGCGTCGACCTGCTCCGCTGTCTCCTCGGGGAGGGAAGAGCGATGCGACCGCAGGCGGTCGAGCACCGACGTGTGCCGGCGCCGGGCGGTACGGGCGATGCGGCGGATCCGGTTGTGGGGGACGTAGCGGGTGGGACGTTTTAGAATCCGCGCAAACCGGTCGACGTACTGATCGGCGGTGCGGTCGCTCGAGAACCAGCCGTGCCGACGGCGCTGCCGCTCCAGGTGAGCCCAGTAGAGGTATTGGAGAAGGGTGCGGACGGGAGCGCGTTTGTAAAACGGGGCGGCGCCCGTCAGTCGATGCGGCAGGTCGCGTTCCAGAAAGACACGTTCCAGCGGGGGTGTTTGGCCGAACGTGCGGACCAGAACGGCCATATCGTCGAGTGCGAGGCCGTCCGCGCGCAGGGCCTCGATGCGGTTCGCGATCTCGGTTGCCTCCGCGCCGTGATCGGGAGGGGTGATCACCCGGGTGGATCCGGAGAGGCCCTGAGTGCAGCGGAGGCGGGTGGCGCGTCGCTCGTCGTTTTGTTCGATCACTGCGTTCGCCAGAACCAGGGCCGAGGCGGGCAGTCGGAACGACTGCGTCATCCGATACTCAGGGGCGTCGTATCGGTCTCGAAAGGTGAGGAGGTGCGACGGGTCGGCCCCACGCCAGCCGTAGATGCACTGATCCTCGTCGCCGACGACCATGTAGTTGCGATGCGAGGCCGTAAGAAGATCGAGCAGACACACTTGGGCCCGGCTTAGGTCCTGGAATTCATCCACGAGGACGTAGCGGTAGCGCGACTGTATGGTCTCTCGAAGTGACGGGTCGGTGGCCAGGTGCTCCCAGCCGGAGCGGACCATGTCGGCGTAGGTGAGCCAGTTGCGGGACCGGCGGTGCTTCTCGAAGGCGCGAAAGAGGGCAACCAACTCGTCCTCCTCATCGTCGCAGGGGCGCGCCGTTTCTTGAGCCGCGGGAGGAAGCGCCGCCCACGCATCGGGCACGTAGATGAGATTTTGCTTCCAGGCGGAAATGCGATCGACGAGGTCCGACGTGCTGTAGCCGAGGTCGGCGGGGTCCACGTTGCGGTCGGCGGCTCGTTCGGAGCGGGCGAGGCGCGCCAGTGCCCGTGCCTGACTGGCAGGGGAACGGTCGCTGTTTGTGTCAGGTGGTGTGCAGGCGGGATGTTCGGCCGCTTGCAGGATGCGGCGCCCGAGGGCATGCAGCGTGCAGGTGGTGACCCCCGTGATGTCAAGGCGGTGAAGGGCCGTTTGCAGGTCGTCGACGGTGTCGCGGCCAAACGAGCATACCAGGATGGAGGGGGGCGGCACGTCGTGTTTCTGCAAGAGACGGCGCACCCGATGGGCCAGGACGGTCGTTTTTCCTGTGCCGGGCCCCGCCACCACCGCGGCCGGCCCGTCGCCGTGGGCAATGATGGCCTGCTGGGTCTCTGTCACGGTTGGAAGAAATGAGGGGAACTGGGGGGAGGCTAGTCGGAGGAGAGCACCGCGTCCGCCAGGGAGGGAAGGACGTTGCCCGTCTTTCCCTCCACCTGCACCGCGGCGTGTGGCGTGCCCCGCGTTGCTCCAAGATTCACAATGCCAATGGGCGTGTGGTTCTGGGCGGCCGCACGGACGAAGCGGAAGCCGGAATAGACCGTCAGCGACGAGCCGACAACGAGCAGGGCCTCGGCATCGCGGAGCACGCCCCAGGCCGCGTCGACCCGCGCCGGGTCGGTGTTTTCCCCAAAGAACACAACGTCGGGCTTCAGAACCCCTCCGCATTGCGCGCACGAGGGAACGCAGAACCCGTGGGTGGCGGCGCGGGGAATCTGGGCGTCTCCGTCGGGAGCGACGTCGGCCGCCCGATCCGACCACGCTGGATTTAGCCGGTGCAGCCGGCGCTGCAGTCGTCGCCGAGAGGCGAGCGCTCCACAGTCCAGGCACCGCACGTCGAAGAGGCTTCCGTGTAGCTCGACGACACGGGAGCTGCCGGCCGCCTGGTGGAGGCCATCCACATTTTGCGTAATGATCCCGCCAACGTGGCCGGCGTCTTCGAGGCGAGCCAGCGCGTGATGCCCCGCGTTGGGATGAGCAGACGCAAAGGCGGGCCATCCAATTGCACTGCGGGCCCAGTAGTGTGCGCGCACGTCGGAACTGCCCACAAACTCCTGGTACCGGATGGGATCGTGGTCCCGGTCGCGGGTCTGGGGGCCGCGATAATCGGGAATCCCGGACTCGGTGCTGACGCCTGCGCCGCTCAAGACGGCAATGACCTCGTCTCGCAACAGAGACACCAGGCGCTCAAATCCAATCCATGGGGTTGGGTGCGGCATAATAAACCACCGGGAGTCGTAAAATCGTCTGCGCGCTTTCGGTTCGCTTCGGCGGGGCAGCAGCGGCAAATGAGAGAATTTCGTCCAGCAGGACCGTCTGGACGGGCGTCATCGTTCCGGCTCGACGGAGCGGGTGGTGTGCAAGGGCACTTGCCTGTATCACACGGTCCCTACTCTCTATTCGTTCGCGGACGTGGAGGGAGGAGCGTCCCCCCGGTCCTCCATCGTTGATCACCTGCGGTCCGGATGGATTTTCGGTCTACTCCATCATCGCTTCTTGGCGTCGACTCGCGGGTTTTGGCTCTGGCCCTTGCCCGCATGGCCGATGCGATGGGCAACTCGTTTCTGATCATTGTTTTGCCGCTGTATGTGTCGAGCGGCACCGTATCGGGGGCGACGTTTGGCCTTTCCACCTCAATGATTGCCGGCCTGGTACTGGCGCTGTTCGGCATTGCCAGTAGCGTCGCCCAGCCGCTGGCGGGTCGGTTGTCGGATCGATTGGGCAAGCGGAAGGGATTCGTGCTGGGCGGCCTGCTCGTGTTTAGCCTCATCAATCTTTCGTTTGCGTGGGCCACGCAGTACTGGGTCCTCTTTGGGCTGCGGGTCTTGCAGGGACTCGCAGCGGCCTTTACAATTACCGCCAGCATTGCCCTGGTGAATGAGGTGAGCGAAAACGCCAGCCGCGGCCGCCACATGGGGGTCTACAATTCGTTTCGTCTGGTGGGCTTTGGGGCAGGGCCCCTCGTGGCCAGCATTCTCGTGGAGGCGGGCCCCTTCGCCCTCGGCGGCGTCACCATCTCGGGCTTTCAGGCCACGTTCGGGGTCGCCTCCGGGGCGGCCCTTCTGAGCGCCGGGCTGGTCGGCCTTCTCGTGCGGGATCCGGAGGAGACGAGCACCGCGCCGCGTCGGATCGCCCTCCGGGTGTGGGACCGCGCCGGGCGGGGCCTAGATCCGATTCTGTCACTCGGACTGGCCACGCTGGTCATGGCCTCCTGCTTTGCGATGCTCTCGGCAATCGAGCCGGAGGTGAACGCACGCCTGGACCAGACGCCGGTATTGTTTGCCGTTGAGTTTGTGGCCCTCATTGCCGTGCTGGCGATTCTGCAGCCGTTTGTGGGCCGGGCCAGCGATGAAATGGGGCGCAAGCGGTTCATTGTGCTGGGGCTGGCAGGGTTGATCCCCACAACGATCCTGCAGGGGCTCGTGACCGTTCCCTGGGAAATGATTGCGGTTCGGGGGGCGCAGGGCGTGGCGGGGGCTCTGGTCTTTGCGCCGGCGCTGGCGCTCGCGGGCGATCACACAGAACGAGGACAGTCCGGCGCACAGCTCTCTGTGCTTACCGTGTCGTTCGGAATTGGGATTGCGATCGGCCAGCTGCTCGCCGGGTATTTTGTCCAGTACGGATTTTTCGTTCCGTTTGCTGTTGGGGGTGGGCTGGCCGGTGCTGCGCTGGCCCTGGTGGTGACGCAGGTTCGGGAGCACCCTTCAGTTGAGGCGGTCCCGTAGCCCGTTTTCCCGTACGTACGAAACGCCCGCTTCGAAGACACGAAGCGGGCGTGCGCAGAGCAGACAAAGGCTATTCGTCGCTGGACGAATCGTCCCCTACAAGAATATCTTTCAGCTTCTCAAACTCATCTCGTTCAAAAGAGAGGCTGTATTTCCCCGGTTCATCCTCATCACCAACCTCGGTTAAGGGCTCGACGCCGGACGAGTGAACCGCCTCAATAAAGTCGTCGGGATCCATTTCGAACGCGCCCGCAAAATCCTCGGCCGTTGCGGCGTAGATGCCCCCGTAGGACTTGATTTCTCCAGTGGAAAAGTCCTCGGCGTCTTGTGGCTTAAAACTAACTCCTCGCATAATCGGATGGTGGATTCGTTTCCGTCGGGGCGAAGGGAGACTCTTCTCTGAATTCCCTCAAGCCAATTGCCGATCTACTTCAAAGTTCCCACCCTGCCGGGCATGGAGCCGTTGGATGGACCTGTTTTTCTGTGCGACGTGGGTCCGTTCGACGGAGACTCTGCCGTCACGCCCCCTCCGACCCGGGCCGCCGATCGGTTAAAGAACGGAAGGGCCTGTACACATTGTCCGCCTCTCGTATTATGTTACGCTAAGGTGATTCCACGCCCTGTTGCACACCCCGCGGGACGTTATGCTCTCCATTGATCGCATCGTGTGGCCGACGGATCTCTCGAGCGGTGCCGAGGAGGCCTTTCC
This sequence comes from Salinivenus sp., assembly GCA_046540815.1. Classification (GTDB taxonomy): domain Bacteria; phylum Bacteroidota; class Rhodothermia; order Rhodothermales; family Salinibacteraceae; genus Salinibacter. The sequence goes on along the minus strand of JBKHEM010000078.1, from coordinate 3,185 downwards.
TCACGCAGCCGCGCTTGCAGCATGGCACGAGGCCGAGTTGCACATCGTGCACGTGACGCAAGAAGGCGAGGGCAAACCGGTCGATTTTCCGCTCGACGAACACACGCTTCGCGGCTTTCTCTCGGATCGTCCCTCTTCACCGGCGGCGCCCCCGGTGGCCCTCGAAGACCTGTCCTTCATTCAGGAACAGCGGACCGGGGCCGCAGCCGATGAGATTGTTGGCTATGCGGAGGACAGGTCGGTCGATCTCGTGGTGATGGGAACGCACGGACAGCGGGGCCTTCGCCGGCTCTTTGTTGGAAGCGTAACGGAAGCTGTCGTGCGGTCGGCCCCCTGCCCGGTCTTTACGGTGCGGGCGGGACACGCCTCTCCGCTGAACGTGCGCAACATTCTGGCGCCCGTTGATTTTTCGGAGGGCTCGACACTTGCCGTGCGGCACGCCCGTGAACTTGCCCTGACCTACGGAGCGCAGATTACCCTTCTGCATGCGGTGGAGGAGGCCGTGTACCCGTCCGCGTACGGCGTAGAGCCGGCTCCGCTGCCCAGCTCGAAAATTGTCCGCCGCGTGGAAAAAAGCCTGGCCGCCCTGGCCCGGGACGAGATCGGGTACGAGCATGTGGTGGTGGAGGCCAGAGTGGGCCATGCTGCGTCCGTGACTCTCGATTATGTGGAGGAGCACGACGTGGATCTCATCGCCATCGCCACCCACGGTCGGACGGGCTGGGAGCGGATGCTTCTGGGAAGTGTTACGGAGCGCGTGGTACGCCGGGCGAACCGCCCCGTGTTTGTCGTTAAGCCCTTTGGAAAATCGTTGGTCCCCGAGCCGGAACGCTCGGCGACGAACGCCGAATAGCCGTCATCCCTCGCCTTCCTTTGGCCTCATGTCTCCGTGTCCGTGACTGTAAACCGTATTCTATTCCCAACCGACTTTTCTACCTGCGCCGAGGAGGCGTTCCGATACGCCTCTGAAATGGCGCACCGGTTTGGGGCTGCGCTGCATCTGCTCCACGTGGTCGACGAGCCGGAGTATGACTGGCTGGCCGACTCGGACGCAGAGCATCGAGCCCAGGCGGCCCAGGTCGACCTCGTGGAACGGGCCCAGGGCCGCCTGGCGACCCTGGCAACCGAGGCGGCATCGGACGTGGAGACAACCCGCGCGGTCCGCTCACAGGCCGCGGTCGACGAAGCAATCGTCGAGTACGCCCAGGTCGAAGCCATAGATCTGGTTGTCCTCGGGACGCACGGGCGTCGTGGGGTGGACCGACTGGTCCTCGGGAGCGTGGCCGACACCGTCCTGCGCCGGGCGCCCTGTCCGGTGCTCACGGTCCGCGAGGGGGCGTCCCAGGCGGCGTCGGAGGCGGGCCTGCTCCAGAACGTGCTGGCGCCAATTGATTTTTCGACCGCCTCCCGCGAGGCCCTAATCATGGCCGACGAGATGGCTGGAACCTTTGGGGCCCGTCTCCACCTACTTTTTGTAGCGGAGGAACGCACCGTGCCGACCTTCAGTGACACAGGCCTTCCCGGCCTTGGTGTTGTGAAGATGGACCCGAACATCGTCGAAAATGCCGATGCCGCCCTGCGGCACCTTAACGAGCGACGAGGAGGCCGCGCACCAGAAGTTGCGTACCACGTCGAGGAAGGGCGTGTGGCGTCCACCATTACGGGCCTCGCCGACACGGAGTCCGTCGATATGATTGTGATGGCCACGCGCGGCCGCCAGGGCGTGGACCGGTTCTTGTTGGGGAGCACGACCGAGCGGGTGGTGCGGAGTGCCCCGTGTCCGGTCTTGGCCACCCGGCGGCCCGACGACGAGAACGACGGGCCATAACCCGGGTCGATTGAGGGAGTCGACCGATCTCAACCGTTATTCAATTTGAAGAAACGAACAGGGCGCCCCGCAGAAGGTATTACCATACATTCGCAATCACAGGTGGTTTGCATCCCATGACCTTCCACGCCGTTGGGCTCAATCACGAACACGCGTCTGTCGAACAGGCCGATGCGTTTGCCCTCAGTGCGGCGGCACAAGAATCCCTGTACGAAGATCTTCTCCTGAGCGAAGAAGGGGAAGTGGTGGTGCTGTCGACGTGCAACCGAACGGAGGCGTATCTCTACGGCACCGATACCGACGTGCAGCGCGTGATAAAGGCGCTGGAGCGCATGGCAGATGCCGCGTGGCCATCGGACGATGCGTTTCGGTACCGGGACGAGGCGGCGGTACGGCATGTCTTGCAGGTCACCTCGGGTCTTCGGTCCATGATTCTGGGCGATAACCAAATCCTGGCGCAGGTGAAGGCGGCCTACCAGCGGGCGGTGGATGCGAATCAGGTGCATTCGCTGCTGCATCGGTTGATGCACACGGCCTTCCGAGCCGCCAAGTGCGTGTCCACCGAGACCACCTTGATGGAAGGCGCAGCGTCTGTGTCCACGGCGGCCGTCGAGATGGCTCGTCAGAACCTCCGCAATCGCTCCACCTCGGTCACGCTCGACGACGCCTCGGTGCTCTTGGTTGGGGCGGGGAAAATGGGCCGATTGGCCCTCAATGCCCTTCCGGCAAATGCGCCCGGTGCCCTTTACGTAACGAACCGATCCCCCGACCGGGCGCGGGACGTAGCCGAGACCTTCGACGCCGAGGTGGTGGACTGGGAGGACCGTCACGCGCAGTTGCGAACGGCAGATCTGGTGCTCGTGGCCACGGGGGCTCCGCATCCCATCTTACGGACGGATGCAGTGCCCGAGCCGCCCCTCCCGAGCAAGACGCTTCTCGTGGACATAGCGCGTCCCCGCAATGTGGCACCGGCCATTGCGGAGGTGCCCGGCTACGAGGTGTGCGATCTTGACGACCTGAACGAGTGGACCGACACCGTGCAGGCGCGTCGAAGGCGCGCCGTCCCGGAGGCCAAAGCCATTTGCGAGGAACTCCTGAGCGACTTTGTGACCTGGGTCTTCCACCAGCAGGCCCTGCAGCCGGCGATTCAGGCGATCCGCGAAACGTTCGATGCGATTCGAGAGCAGGAGGTGGAGCGACACGCCCACCGCACCGGCATGGACCGGAGTGAGGTGGAACAGCTTACGAAGTCGATCATGCAGAAGCTGCTGGCGGTCCCCATTGTGCGCCTCAAGAACGTCGACCCCGACAGCATTGACTTTGTGCAGGGCATCAAGTTGTTGCACGCGCTGTTTGC
>JBKHEM010000077.1:0-10555 GCA_046540815.1 Salinivenus sp. | reverse complement strand
CGCGTTGAGTGTCGAACGGGTCTTGATGCTACGGTCTAACGAGAGAGTCAGCCCAGTGATCAACGGCTGTGTATACAAACTCTGTAGCCCTCAAATGGTCATGAAATCGACACCTGGACCGAATCCTTCGGGACCGCCGGTCGTGCTCGTGTTCGAGTGCATTACGTCTGGTTTGCCTGATCTGCACTCTTCGCCGGGGCAAAACCGATCTCATCTCGGGCACACGGGATGCGTTGCGGCAGTCACCGTGGTTCCTGTGAACATGATCCCTTGCCTGCACGGTTGATCGCTCTACCAATCCCCCCTCCCCAACCCGCCCCTCCATGGCCACACACGTGAATCTTGGAGACCGGAGCTACACGGTTTATTACCGATCCCTGAAGGACCTTCCGTCGCTTCTGCAGGCGGCCGACCTTCGGGTGGGTCGGGCCCTCCTCATTAGCGACGAGAACGTAGCTGCACACTACCGCTCCCCTCTCGTGCGGGTGCTGGAGGACGCCGGCTGGAGCCTCCAGTGCATCGTTCTCCCGCCTGGGGAACAGACAAAATCTGCCGCGGCCCTGCATTCCCTTTACGACCAGGCCCTGCACTGGGGCGTCGACCGCGAAACGCCGGTGCTGGCCCTCGGGGGCGGCGTCATTGGTGACCTCGCCGGCTTTGCGGCGGCCACCCTGCTTCGGGGCCTGCCGCTCGTTCAACTTCCCACGTCTCTCCTCGCACAGGTCGACGCGTCAGTGGGGGGCAAGACGGCCATTAACCACGAAACGGGAAAGAATCTCATCGGAGCCTTCTACCAGCCCGAACTCGTCTGTGCCGATCCGTCCGTGCTGGACACCCTGCCGATGTCCGAATACACCAGCGGGATGGCCGAAGTCGTCAAGCACGCCCTGATTCAGGACGTTGATCTGCTGTCGTTTCTGGAGGACAATCTCGTTTCGGTCCTTTCGCGTCGCGACCGTGCGGCCGTCGCGACCACGATTGAGCGCGCCGTTGCCGTGAAGGCCGACGTCGTAAGTGCCGATGAGCGGGAGGCCGGGCGGCGCAAAATTCTCAATTTTGGACACACGTACGCCCACGCCATCGAGACGGTAGCGGGCTACGGCACCTTCACCCATGGCGAGGCGGTCGCCCTGGGAATGCGGGCGGCCCTCTACCTGTCCCACCGGCGTCACCCAGAGACCCTTCCTCGCGATCGGGCCGTGGACCTGGTGCGCGCACTGCCCGTCGAGCCCGATCCCTCTACTCTCGAGTTTGATGCCCTGTACGAGGCGATGCGGGCGGACAAGAAAAATACGGGAGACACCATTCAGTTCGTGCTTCTCGACCGACTGGGCCACGCCTACGTGACCGGAGACGTGAGCCGCTCGGAAGCACGGCAGGCCTGGACTTTTGCTTGCCAAGGCTGAAACGCCCGTCATAGGCCCGTTGTAGGAGGGAGTGTAGCGCCGCGGCAATTTCACTTTTGACTCCCCACCTGGTCGGTCTGTGTCCACCACCCCCGAACACTCATCCTCTCCCTGGCGATTCGTGCGCTGGGGCCTATATCTGGTGCTGGGCGTCGTAGTGCTCTTTTTTGCCCTGACCCGCACCGATGCCGGCCGGGACGTCGTCCGACACCAATTGGAGGCTGCGTTCAACGACCGGTTTGCGGGGACGCTCCAGATCCAAAACCTCGACGGCTCCCTCCTTCGTCGCGTCGAGGCCAGTGGGATTACGCTCCGGGCGCCCAACGGCGACACGGTTCTTACAGTGGATTCCGTCCGCGCCCGCCCTCAGTGGGGCGCCCTCGCCGGTACAGAATTCGCCCTGGACACGTTCGAGCTGATCCGGCCCCGCTTCGACCTCCACCGGGCGGAGGCGGGAACGTGGAACGCCCAGCGGGCGCTCGAGCCGACCCGAGACCGAGACCGCTCCTCTTCTTTCGGGCTGTCGGTTGCCAGCTTCGACGTGCGCGACGGAAAGGTCTCCACAGAACGAGACGGCGCGCCCCCCCCAGCCGTCCGCCAGGAGTGGCTTTTTGACTACACGAACGCTCGCCTGGATCAGATTTCAGGGACCGGATCGGTGGAATGGTTCCCCGACACGAAGACGGTTTCCCTAAACAGTGCGTCTCTGTCGCTTCCCGATCAAAACCTGACGCTGGAGTCCGCAACGGCGATGCTCACCCAGGAAGAGGAGACGTGGACAGCAGCCCCCCTCAGTGTCTCCCTGGGCGACTCGCGCTTGGAGGGTCGTCTCACGGCTGAGCCGTCGGATTCGACGTGGGGCGACCTCGACGTCCAGCTGGACCCGAGCCGGCTTAACAATACCGAATTACAGCGTCTGTCACCCCGGTATCCCCTCCGCGACACCCTTCGTGTGGAAGGGCAAGCCAGCGGAACCCCGGACCAGTTTGTCCTGAACAGCCTCCGACTCACACACGGGCCGTCGTCGCTCGAGGCAGAGGGCACAGCCTACGGGCTGCCCGACACCGCCGATCTCGACGTTCAAGTCTCGGCCTCCTCCCTCCGCCCCGACGACCTCGACTCCGTATGGCCCAACAGTCCAACAGACTGGTATCAGTCGACGGGGCCCGTCCAATTTTCTGGATCGCTCTTGGGCACCGTTGAGTGGCATGACCAGGCCGAGATCACGTACGACATGGAAAGCACCCTTGAGGCCACCAGCCGTGTTGGGGCCGTCGAGGGAACGGCGGACCTTACCCGGACCTCCGGAGGGCTTGAGTACAACGCCGAGGTGCGCGCTGATACTCTCAATTTGGCGGCGCTCACGGGACGGTCCTCGTTAGAAAGCCACCTTACGGGCCAGCTTGAATTCGACGGCTCCGGGACCTCCCTCGAAACGGCGGCCGGCTCGGGGCGCGCCACTCTTAGCGCCTCCAAGTTCGGCACGGCACAGATTTCTGAGGCCGATCTCAAATTTACCGCGGAGCGGGGCAGGATGCAGGCGGCCGGATTTGCGACCCAGCCTTCCGGAGGCATGCTTTCTCTCCAGGCTGGCTATAGAGAGGCCGACCCCCGCCCCCAGTACGACCTATCAGCGACGGCCCAGGAACTTGACCTCGCAGCCTGGAACTCTCAGCTTCCGTCCAGCTCCCTGAACGCGTCCCTCACAATGGAGGGACAGGGCCGCACGCGCACCTCCGCCACCGGAGCGGCAACGGTATCCGTCGATTCCTCGTCCATCCAGCGCGGGGACGAAACGGTCGCTGTCCCCGAGCACGAGATTTCAGTCGACGTCTCCCCGCCGTCCTCCGACCGGCCGCGCATACGCCTCGACGGCACCCTCGCCACAGCCTCCCTTGACGGGCCTGTGTTCAGCTCTGCCTTTCGGTCCACGGGTCAGCTCTGGTGGACCTCCCTTCAGCACGCCATTCAGGAAGAGATCCGCAAGCCCCTGGACGGCACGCCCTCCGCCCCGACCCCCGACTCCGCCGCGGTCGCGGCCTTACAGGCACACGCCGACTCCGTACGCGACGCAGCCGGCACGGCGTCTCCGCAAGAGATTAATGCTGAGGTGGCCGTCCACCGCATGGACGTGCTCCGCCTGTGGTGGCCACAACTTCCCTCCGACGCGGACAGCCTGCGGAGCGACCTTCTGTTATCCCTCGATGACCGAGACATTGAGGCCTCCGGGACCGTTTCCGCCCGTCAGGTTGATTTCGGCGAGCAGTCCATGAACGGGGTCGACGGGGCGTACCGCGTCTCGGCCTCCCACCAAGCACCGGTAAACGAGACGGTTCGTGCCGACGCCACCGTACACGCCGATTCGGTCCGGATTGGGCGCCGACAGATTGAACGCCCCTCTGCGCAACTTGCGTTTGCCGACCAGCGGGGCCAGCTCGATTTGAGCGTGGAAGAATACGGGACGGCCGCGCCCCTTCGTCTCTCAACCGGAATTGATCTGCAACAGTCGCGCAATCGGTTCGAGATCAAGGACTTTACGGTGGGAACGGAAGAGGGCACCTGGCGCCTGCAGCGGCCGGGCACTCTTTCGGTGTATTCCGACGCCCTGCAGCTGGACTCCCTCCGCATCCAAAACGACGACGCGGCCGTTCCCACTCGGCAACGAATTGACATCCAGGGGACCTTCTCGTCGCGGGCCGCAGACACGCTTCATGTAAATGCGAATCGCGTGTCTCTCTTCTCCTTTTCTGAACTTTTTGATGTTCGCCCGGCCGTTGGGGGTCAGGTAAATGGGGACATGGATATCACCGGTGGGTGGAATCAACCGCAGGTGCAAAGCGACCTGCGCGTTCACCAGTTGAGCCTGGACCGCCGTATCCTGGGCACCCTTCACTTTCAAAGCGAGTTTACTTCTGGGCGCCCAGACCTGGGGGTGGACGCCACCCTCTCTCCCGCGACGCTCCCCGCCGACAGCCTGTCGAGCCCCGGCGCTCCCCCCGGAGGAATCCGTGCCATTGAACCGAGCCAGCTGTCCCTCTCGGGACGCGTTCGATTGCCCGGCCCGTTCGATTCTGACCGTCGGTCCGGACAGGATCAGCTCGATGTAGACGTGGACGTTGCACGCGCCGACCTCTTCTTTTTCGAGTACATCTTCGACGAGAAGGTCTCGCAGGTCCGAGGGTTCGCGGCAGGGTCCATTCACGTGGGCGGCTCCTTTCGCGATCCCGTTTTTGACGCCCAGTTGCGCGTAGATGACGGCCGCATTCGCATGCCACAGTTCGGTCTTGCATACGACGTAGAGGGCCCTGTTGATGTCGACCGGGAGGGCATTCACCTGCGGTCCCTTGCAGTGTCGGATGATGATGGGGGCGCCACAATCGACGGAAGCCTCCTCTTTAACGACTATCGCTACTTTTCCTTCGACTTCTCGGGCGACCTGGACGAGATCACCATCATCGACGTGCCCGACGCCGCCGACCTTCCCTTCTACGGCACCATCCGGGCCTCGGGCGACGCCACCCTCACCGGCCCCATTTCGGATGCAACGCTGCGCTCGGACAATGCACGCACCACCTCTGACAGTGAGCTCTTTATTCCCGCCTCCCAGGAAGGGGTGGAGACGGGAACCGGGTTTATCGTGTTTGCCGACTCGAGCGGAGACCCTCCCGATCTTCGGGAGCAGTCGCGACGGGAAAACATCTTATCCGACCGCCCCGAGGGAGAGCCTACCTTCATCGAGGGCCTCGACATCGACATCAATGTGGACGCGCCGGAGGAGTCCACAGTGCACCTGGTGTTTGATCCCATCGTGGGCGATGTCGTGACGGCCCAGGGATCCGGGCGGGTGCAGTTACAACGCCAGGAAGGCGAGTTTTTGGTGTACGGCACCTATGACGTTACGGAGGGAACCTACCAGTTTACGGCGGGGGAGGTGTTTGTCCGCCGATTTGATATCAACGAAGGCACGATTACGTGGGACGGGAATCCCACCAACGCGGAGCTTGGCATCAATGCCGAGTACCGAACCCGAGCCTCTCCTGCGGGTCTGCCTGGGTACAGCGACTTTCAGGGGCGGATTCCGGTACGGGTTCAACTCGACATTAGTGGGCGTGTGACGACGCCCCAGGTGGACCTCAGCCTGAGCCTAGTGCGGGAGAACCGTGGGGCCCAGGTGGGATCCCAAACCCTAGATGCGATCCTCAACCAGCCCGACCGCACCACGGAGTACGCCACGAGTGTGCTGCTGACCAACACCTTCTTGCTCACGACCGAATCGTTGGGACAAGGAGGGGCGACGGAGCCGGGCGGGGAACAGGGCCTCACTACTGCTGGAAATCAACTGGCGTTCAACAGCGTCTCTCAACTTGTAGCCAGTCAATTAAACCGATACCTGGGCGCGGCCCTTCCCAACGTAGACCTCAACTTTGGCATTCAGGGCGAAGACCCCAGCGATCTCGACATCATCTACGGCGTGGCCCTGCGCCTCCTCGATGAGCGACTGGTGATCCGGGGGGAAGGGGTGTACACCGGAAACGACCCGGACGAACGTCAGACGGAGGGGCCACAGGGAGAGTTCGTCGTGGAGGTCCGCCTAACCTCCCGGGTGAGTGCAGAGGTCTTTTTGCGGCGGGCCGGCGACGAACTGACCCGAGGACAAACGTATACGCAAAGCACCGGGGCCGGGCTCTCGTACCAGACCGAGTTTCCAACCTGGAAGGTTCTCTTCCATCGCGTCTTTGGGTGGCTCCTTCCCGACTCCGACGAGCCCCCCTCCTCCACCGATGCCGAGCCCGACTCCACCGCGCTCCGGCCCTCCTCCGGAGATGCCAACCCATCGGACAGCACCGATGCGGACGACTCATCGGACTAACGGCCGCCGGTCCCCGTATGACTTTTTCGTCCGCTCGTGAACGCCCGTCCCCACACCCCGTTGAAGGTTTGATTTAACGATGCTGTTTTCACTTCTTTACTGACACGTGGCTACCCCTGACACGACGACCTCCGCGGACGAGCTCCGCCAGCAGATTCTTCAGTTCCTCCGGGAGCACCCAAACGAGGCCTTCCGCTCCCACGATATCTCCCAAGGGCTCGGAATCGAGGACAATGACAAGTACCTCCGCTTCTGCGACGTCCTGGCGGAGATGAGTGCCCAGCACGTGGTGTCCCGTGAGGGGCGAAAGTACAAGCTCAAGTCCCAAACCACCCACCGGGTGGGCGTTCTCCGCTGCAAGCCGCAGGGCTTCGGTTTCGTCCAGGCCGTCGATACAGAGGAGGAGTTTTTCATTCGGGAGCCGCACATGGGAGAGGCGCTGCACGGCGACGTAGTCCGAGTGGCCGTCGCGGCCAAGGCGGCCGACGACAAGAAGCGCGAGTGTGAGGTTGTTGAAGTCGTGGAGCGGCGCCGCACCAAAGTCGTCGGGACGTTCCGCCACCGCGGCAATTATGCCTTCGTCGAGCCGGACGACCGACGCATTCTACAGGACGTGTACGTGTCGTCCAATGACTTTCATGGGGCGGATGATGGCGAAAAAGTTGTCGTTTCCATCGACCGGTTCGATCGCCGCCACGCCTCTCCGGAAGGGCGCATTCTGCGCGTCATCGGCCCGGCCGACGACCCGAACGTTCGGGTCCTCTCCCTGGCGATGAGCATGGACGTGAAGGCCGACTTCCCGGCGGATGTGGAGAAAGAGGCCGAAGCAATTCCTCTAGAGATTCCGGCCTCCGAGGTCAATCGACGCCTGGACCTTCGCGACAAACCGATCTTTACGATTGATCCAGACGACGCGAAGGACTTCGACGATGCCATTCACATCGAACGAAAAGAGAATGGCAACTACGACGTCGGCGTCCACATTGCCGACGTAAGCCACTACGTCGAGCCCGACACCGCACTCGACGAGGAGGCCCTGGAGCGGGCGACCAGCGTCTACCTGGTCGACCGAACAATTCCGATGCTGCCCGAAAAGCTGTCGAACCTGGTCTGCTCTCTACGACCCCAGGAAGACAAGCTCGCCTTTTCCGTGCTGATGGAGGTTGATTCGCACGGGGAGGTCGTGGACTACGACCTCCGCGAAACCGTCATCCACTCTCGGCAGCGCCTGACCTACGACGAGGCCCAGACGTACCTCGACGGCGGTCATCCCAACGATCCCGCCGCCCCGTTCGTCGTGGAGGCCAACCGCCTGGCCAAGACCCTCACCAAGAAGCGGCTGCGCGAGGGGGCTGTGGACTTTGGGTCGGACGAGGTAAAGGTCGTGCTCGATGACGAGGGGCACCCGCAAGACATTGTGCGGAAGGAGCGCCTGGACGCCAATCGTCTGATCGAGGAGTTTATGCTCCTTGCCAACCGGACCGTGGCCGCCCACATCGGCTCCCCCGATCACGGCGCCCAGTTCTCCGAGAATGGCCAGTCCGACGGAGAGCCGGAGCCCCTCCCCTTCGTCTACCGCGTGCACGACACGCCCAACGGCGAACAGATTCGTCAACTCGCCGACTACGTCCAACTGTTCGGACACGAGATTCCCCTCACCGATGGCAACATCCGGTCCGAGGACCTCGGCAACTTAATTGAGGAGATCAAGGGAGAGCCCGAAGAACAGGTCATTGTTCGGGCCGCCCTCCGCGCCATGTCCAAGGCCGAGTACGCCGTCGCCAACATTGGGCACTACGGACTGGGATTCGACTTCTACACGCACTTTACCAGCCCGATTCGTCGCTACCCGGACCTCATCGTCCACCGGCTCCTGAAGCACTACGCCGCCGGCCACTCCCCCGTCAGTGTGGAGGACCTGGCTGCCACCTGTGAACACTGCTCCGAGCAGGAACGGAATGCCGAGGAGGCCGAGCGGGAGTCCGTCAAGTTGAAACAGGTGGAATACGTGCAGGAGCACGTCGGAGACACCTTCGACGGCGTGGTGAGCGGGGTGACGAAGTTCGGTGTCTTCGTGGAGCTCACCGAGTTGCTCGTCGAAGGACTCGTCCACGTTCGGGACATGAACGACGATTACTACGTCTACGACGAGTCGACCTACACCATGCGCGGAGAGGACACCGGCAAGTCGTACCGGCCGGGCGACACCGTCACCGTGAAGGTCGCGGGCGCCGACATTGAGTCGCGAGAGATCGACCTCCTGTTCGTAGACGAGGACGAGTAGTCCGCCCTCTCTGGCACCCCGAGTAGGCCCCGCGTCGTTCAGAGCTGATGCTGCTCCCTCCGGGCGCATTGTTCCACCGGGGAGCTACTCACCAGAGGCAGCCGGCCCGTCGGCCGGGATGTCGTCGGCGAAGTCGTGCACCAACAGACCGCTTCGGAGCTTGGGCTCAAACCAGGTGGATTTCGGGGGCATGAGGCTGCCCTCATCCGCAACCGCCACCAGCTCCTCCACGCTCGTCGGATACATGCTAAAGGCAAGCTCCGCCTCTCCGCGGTCGACGCGGGCCTCCAGTGCTTCCGTCCCCCGAATTCCCCCGACGAAGTCGATCTTCGGGTCGCGGCGCGGGTCTCGAATGGAAAGGTGCGGCTCCAGCACGTACTCTCCCAGGCGAGCCACATCCAACTGATCCACCACCCGAACGCCCCGGGAGGGTGGAAGCGTCAGCCGGTGCCAGGCTCCATCGAGATAGAGGCATACTTCGCCCTTTCTCGCAGGAGTCGTCTCGGACACATCTCGCTCCAGGGCAAACCGTCGATCCAGCCGGTCGAGGAAGTCCGCCGGGGATTCCGGGAGATCAAACACCACCCGGTTGTAGGCCATGATGTGCATCTCGCTCATCGGAAAGAGCACGGCCGGGAACGACTCGAAGCCCGCCTGGGGATCCGAAGCGCCGGATCGGAGCGCAGCGGCCGCCCGGCTGGCCGCCTTGCTTCGGTGGTGGCCATCGGCAATGTAGAGGTGCTCCCGCCCCTGAAATGCCTCTGCGAGCTCGTCCGGCGCCTGCACCTTCCAGATCGTGTGTCGGACCCCGTCGGCCGCCTCGAAATCATACAACGGCTCTTGACGCTGTGCCTGCTCCACTGACGCCTGGACCGCCTCCACGTCCCGGAACGTGAGCATGACGGGCTCTGCGTGGGCCTCCTGCGCAAGAATGTGGCGGGTCCGATCCTCTTCCTTCGCCGGTCGCGTCTCTTCGTGCTTGACGATGGTTCCGTCGTCGTATTCCGCCACCGACACACACCCAAAAATGCCCGTTTGCGTCCGGTCGCCCATTGTGAGCCGATACACGTAGAGCGACGGCTCGGCCTCCTGCACGGTATATTCCGCCGCTACGAACGTCCTCAGGTTCGCCGCCCCTTGTTCGTAAACCGACTCGTCGTAGGGGTCCGTGTCTGGTGAGAGGTCAATTTCGGGCCGTACGACATGCAGAAAGCTGCGCGGCTTGCCCTGTGCCTGTTCACGCGCCTCCTCCGTACTCACCACATCGTAGGGCGGCGCGGCTACGTCTTCGACGGACTCGGGGATCGGGCGGACGGCACGGAAGGGGCGGAGAGTGGCCATGGGCGAAAACAGAGTCAGAGGAGGACAACGGCGAGGGGCGATTCCAGCTACGGCTTGCCGCCACGCATGGAATCGGGCCGACGATACCCGCTGGGAGACTAAAGTGTACGGACGGACCGTCCCTCCCCTCCACCCCTGATCTGTGGACATTGCGTTAATCTGAAAAAGAACCGTTCTGTCGCTGAACATCCCCCTGTCCAGGGCGTCTAAGAGTGTGCTGAAATGGAGGGTCCCGCCCAATCAGCATTCCACCGCGGGGTGGAGCAGTTGGTAGCTCATCGGGCTCATAACCCGAAGGTCGCGGGTTCGAATCCCGCCCCCGCTACAATACACGCCTTCGATTTGCCCGCAATCCCGAGTCCAGGGTTGCGGGCTTTTTTCGTTGCGGACTGCTCGTTCTTTGTTCGGCTCCCCTCTCCCGATGTACTACTTTGGGTACGGTTCGAACATGCTCACTACCCGGCTTGAGGCCCGGGTTCCCTCGGCACAGACGGTCATGACCGCGATGCTGAAGGGGTACGAGCTCCGGTTCCACAAATGGAGTCGAGACGGATCCGGCAAGTGCAACGTCGTGCCGTCGGACGAGGGTACCGCGGTCTACGGAGTCGTCTTCGACGTCGATCCGACCGAGCTCGATGCTCTCGACGAGGCTGA
>JBKHEM010000076.1:0-10674 GCA_046540815.1 Salinivenus sp. | reverse complement strand
AAGTCGACGAAGTGGAGCCAGCCGGCCGGGATGGTCGGTTCGTCCTCCACGTTCAACCCGTTGGGAAACGCCTCGTCGCCAGCGATCACCCAGTTTTTGTCCGTCTCCGGGTCGTCGTACGGGAAGGCGGCGTGGGTCCAGCCGTTCGGGTGTGCGTGCCGGCCGATCTCGACCGGATTTTCCGGCGAGCCGCCCGCCACGCCGTTGCCCACGTCCACCAGCACCACGCCGTCGTCCCAGTTCGAGGAGTAGGCAATGCCGTCGTCCACCCACACGTCGTGGATGGCGTGGCCGGGCGTCTCCAGCTCAAACTCCCCGACGATCTCGGGATTGGCGCGGTCCTCGATGTTGAGGATCTCGTAGCGGCGGCCGTTGCTGAGGGCGTAGACGTGGTCCTCGTAGATAAACAGGTTGTGGACGCCGCCCGTGAGCTGCTCCGTGAACTCGGTGATGATCGATACGTCGGTGGGATCGGCACAGTCGAGAATCACGATGCCGTTTTTCCGATCGGAGGCGCCTTCGCGACTGATGATGCAGGTGCGCCCGTCGTCGCTCACCTTCACGTCGTTGACCGTGCGGGCGTCGACGGTGACCGTATCGACCGTCGTGATGCTGTCCGGATCGGTGACGTCCCAGAAATAGGCCTCGCCGTCGCCGCCCCACGTGCCGGTGATCGCGTAGTCGCGCCCATCGGCCGGGGCCTCCCATACCCAGAGGTCGGACGTGTGCACGTCGCTGACCCGTCCGTGGCCCACGACTTCGATCTCGCCCTGCAGGTCGCGCGGTGTGACAGAGACGGTGTGCGTGGCGGTGTGCGATCCGCTCGTGGCCACGACGGTGTACTGCCCGGGCTCCTCCGCCACGAAGCGGCCGTCGTCTCCAATCTCGGCCCCTGCTCCCGGCGCCCGCTCCTCCGTGTGGTCGGTCTGCACGGCATACTGAATGGGGGCGTCGCTCACCGCCGTACCGTCGTCCTCACGGGCCACGGCCGCAAAGTCGAGCACATCGCCGGTGCGGGCCGAGTCGGCTCCGCCGGTGAGTTCTAGCTCAGCGACTGGGTTCTCAACAACCTCAACCGTCGCAGTAGCTTCCTCCCCCTCGGCCCGGGCCGTGAGCGTGACGGTGCCGGGCGCTCGGGCCTGGAGGCGATTTAAGCGATCGATCGTGGCGACGGACGTATCGCTGCTTTCGAGCGACACCGACGCGTCGTCGCGCACCGCTCCGGTTGCGGTCCGGGCCTCCGCGTCGAGCGCAACCTGCGCGCCGGCGTACACCTCCGACGGTGCGTCAACGAAGGCCACCTCGTCCACTGCCGCCTGCGTGACCGTGACGGAGATCCGGTGCTCAATTCGGTCCTGATCGTCGGTGCCGGGCCGGAGGGCGATCACGTCGTGAGTGCCTGGCTCGTTGGCGGTCACCTCCCCATCGCGCGTCACGGCGAGTCCGTCGCGGTTTTGGGTGAGGAAGGCGATGGTCGTGTCGCGCTGACGCTCACCGTCCGCGTCCACATAGTAGCCGGTCAACTGCTGCGTCTCGCCGACCTCTAGAGCGGGCTCGGCGGGCTCGACTTCAATGGACTGAGCCGCAAGGGGCGGCGCGACGAGCACGCACACGAAGATGAGGGCGAAGGAAACGACACCGGCGCGAAGCGACATAGGAACCAGCAAGGGGCGTGTGGGACAAGCAACGACTCGATTTTCATCGCACCTGCAAACGCCCTTCAGGTTTCCCAATCCCTTCCTACAGAATCTCGTCCGGCCCGTGCACCAGCACCGGCCCACGGTAGCCAAAGACCGTCTGCAACGCCTTTGTGACGAACGGCGACTGTTTCTGCACAAACCACTGGTCCGCCACGCGGCGTGTGCCCTCCCCCCAGGCCGGGTACGGATGAATGGTGTCGCCGATGTTGCGGAGCGTCACGCCATTGCGCATCGCGATGGCGAACGATGTGATGAGCTCGCCGGCATGCGCCCCCAGCACGCTCGCGCCCAGAATCCGACCGGTAAGACTCTTTGCGTGGACCTTGATCTCGCCGGTCGTCTCACCCTCGGTGATCGCGCGGTCGAGCTTGCTGTACGGAAAGCGATACGTCTCGTACGACACGCCGTCGGCATCGAGCTGGTCGGCACGGGCTCCCACGTGCGCCAGCTCGGGGTCGGTGTACGTGACCCACGGCACGTGGTCGAGGTCCATCGTGGAGGGCACCTTCAGGAGCGCATTCGTGACGGCGACCTTGGCCATGTGGTTGCTCATGTGCGTGAACTGGTAGCGTCCCGTCACGTCGCCCGCGGCGTAGATGTGCGACTGATTGGTGCGGCAGCGGTCGTTGACGGTGACGCCCTTCCGGCTGTAGTCGACGCCCGCTGCCTCCAGGTTGAGGCCGTCGACGTTGGCCGCGCGGCCCGTGGCCAGCAGCAGCGCGTCGGCCTCTACGGTGCGCCCCTCGCCCGCTTCCATTGTGATGACGCCTCCATCCTGCGACACGCGCTCGATCTGCGCGTTCAGCACGTACGCAACGCCCTCGCCTTCGAGCGTCTCACGGAGCGAGGCGGCCAGCGCCGGATCGTCGTTCGTGAGGATGCGGTCGGCCATGTCGATCACCGTCACGTCGGTGCCGAGGCGCGTGAACGCCTGCGCCATCTCCGTGCCGATGGGCCCGGCGCCCACGACGGCAAGCCGATCGGGCTGTGCCGCCAGCTCAAACAGCATCTCGCTGGTGAGATAGTCGACCGCCTCGAGCCCCTCGATGGGCGGAATGAGCGGACGTGCCCCCGTTGCGATGACGATGTACGAGCCGGTGACCTGCCGGGACGCGCCGTTCGTGTCCTGTACCGCCACCGTGTGGGAGTCGATGAAGTGCGCGTCGCCCTCGATCACGTCAATGTCCATGTCCTCGAAAATTTCGGGCGCGTCGGCGTCCTTGTAGACCTCCTGCCGCGTCTCGCGGACGTGCTTCATCACGCCCGCAAAGTCAATGTCCACAGCCTGGTCGGGCAGGCCGTACCGGCTGGCGTGGCGGGCCTGGTGGGCCACCTTGGCGGCCTTCAGGAGGGTCTTGCTGGGCACGCAGCCGGTCCAGGTGCAGTCGCCGCCCAGCGCGTCGCGCTCGATCATGGCGGTTTTGGCGCCGAGGTTGGTGGCAATGCCGGCGGCCGAGAGACCGGCGGCGCCGCCGCCAAGAACGAGCACGTCGTAGTCGGTAGACATGGAAAGCGGAGAAGAGATCGGGGAAGACATGAAACCGGACCCCTGCGTCGGGGAGCGGGATCATCCGTTACGGTCCCGCGGCGGACGGGTGCCCAATGCCCTCCTCCGGCGCCTGTACACGGCCCCAATTACGGAACCAGCCGCTCCCACGTCCATCGTTCCCCCTCGCCGCGCGTGCAGCGGACCCGCTCGTGCAGTCGCCGGGCACGGGCTTCCCAGAACTCAATTGAACGCGGCCGGACGCGGTAGACCTGCCAGTCCGGCGGCCGCGGGATGGACGCGTGCTCCTCAAACCGGGCGTCGACCTCCCGCACGCGCCGCTCGAGGTCCGAACGGGTGACCGGCTGGCTTTGCGGCGCCGCCCAGGCCGTGCCCTTGCTCCGGCGCGGGCGCTCGTCAAAAAACGCGTCGGCTTCGGTGGGCGTGCCGGGCTCGACTGGTCCCTGTACGCGGACCTGCCGCTCCAGCGGCCCCCAGTAGAAGGTGAGGGCCGCGCGCGGCGTCTCGGCCAGCGACTGGCCCTTGGCCGACCGTCGATCCGTGAAGAATGCAAATCCATCCGGCCCGCTGTCGTGCAGCAGAACGATGCGTCCCTCGGGGAATCCGTCGGGGGCCACGGTGGAGAGGCACATCGCCCCTGCGTACTGAATCGTGTCGCACGCCTCGGCATCGGCCCGCCATTCTTTAAATAAGGCGAGCGGGTCGGGCGGGGGATCGAGCGGCGGGACCGGCATCGCGGATCAGCAGTTCGGGCGGGGGGCGTCGGGACTCAGGGAGGAGAACGGGTCGACGCGCTATGGCGTGGGGGCTCGGGCGTCCGGCTCCGGCGTGGCCCCCGTCGGCACGTCCTTCGGGGTGGAGCGCCGCTCCAGGACCACCGCGGGGGAGCGCGCACAGATGCGCACCGTGTCGCCCGGACTGAACGAGACGCGGCTGTGAGTGTGAACCAGATACTCGCTGCCCGCACATTCGACGCGGTAGGTGATGTCGTGCCCCTTGAACGCCCGCTCCACGACGGTTCCGAGCGTTCCCTCCCCGGCCTCCGGCGGCTCCAGGGTCAGGTGCTCGGGGCGGAGCGACACCATGACGGTGCCCTCGGCGCCCTCTGCCAGGGGAACGCGGCCGAGCGCCGTGTCGGCCGTGTCGCCCTCGGCCTGGGAGAGCAGGAGGTTCGTGCGGCCCAGGAACTGCGCGACGAAGAGCGTGCGGGGCCGGTTGTAGACGCCCTCCGGCGTGCCGATTTGGTCGATCTGTCCCCCCCGCATCACGGCCAGCCGGTCGGCGAACGACAGCGCCTCCTCCTGGTCGTGCGTCACGAGCACGGCGCTCATGCCCTTGTCCTTCAAAAGCTGGCGCACCTCTTGGCGCATGTCTTCTCGCAGCAGGGCATCAAGGTTCGAAAAGGGCTCGTCGAGCAGGATGAGATCGGGCACCGGGGCCAGGGCGCGGGCCAGGGCCACCCGCTGCTGCTGTCCGCCCGAGAGGTGCTGGGGCCGGCGGTCGTGGAACCCGTCGAGCCCGACCATGTCGAGCGCCTCGCGGGCTCGCTCGGTCTGCTGCGCCCGGGGGCCCTCCTGCACGCCGAATGCAACGTTTTCGAGGACGGAGAGGTGCGGGAAGAGGGCGTAGTCCTGAAAGACGAGTCCCACCCCGCGCTGCTCAGGCGGCACGTGGGTGTGTGGCCCTTCGACGGTGCGTCCTTGCAGGGCAATCGTGCCCTCGCTGGCCCGCTCGAACCCCGCCACGCAGCGGAGCGTGGTAGTCTTTCCGCAACCGCTCGGCCCCAGAATGGCAAAGATCTCCCCGTCCGCCACATCAAACGACACGTCATGGACCACCGGCGGAGCCGTTGGGCCGAACCGCTTTGTCAGATGGTGCACAGAAAGAAGGGAATCGCTCATAACAGGTGCGTCACGCAATTCACGCGGCGGTCGTTCCTGCATCTGCGGGCATACGCTCGGCCGATCGCTCACGGATCAGCAGGAGCCCCACGAAGCAGGCCGAGAAGAGCATAATGGTGAGCGCGAAGGGAGCCGCGTCCCCGAACATGGCCTCCTCCGCGTAGCTCCATACGCCCATCGCCAGCGTCTCGAATCCCGTAGGAGCCAGGAGGAACGTGATCGGCAGTTCTTTCATGGCCGAGAGGAAAACAAACGCCACGCTCACCAACAGGCCGGGCCGGACGAGCGGCAGGGTGACACTCGTAAACGCGCCCAGCGACGAGCGTCCGAGTGAGCGGGCGGCCTCTTCCAGATGCGGGGGGGCCTTGTAGAGGGCACTCCGGATGGGCCCGATGGCCTCGGCCATGAAGTGCAGAGCGTAGGCCGCAATCAAGAGGCCAAGCGTCTGGTAGCCAAACGGCACCACGCCCAGCGTAAACACGATGAGGGCCAGCGCGAAGGCGAGCGGCGGGGTGGCGTATCCGAGGTAGGCCACCCGCTCGATGGCGCGCGTCCAGCCCGACGCGTGCCGCACCCCAAGGTAGGCCACCGGCAGGGCCAGCAGCGCCGCGAGGCCAGCCGCGGGGGCCGAGGCCGACACCGAGGCCCAGAGCGCGTCGCCCAGACGGGTCCAGGGCACTCCGCGTACCGCAGTATCCGCCATCCAGTCCCCCACCGTGAGCACCGGCAGGCCGACCGAGGCCAGCGCCACGCCGCCCCCGAAGGCGTAGCCCGCCCACCGCCACGGCCCCAGCCGGTGCGGACGGGCGGTCCGGGCTGTGCCGCTCCCCGTCCGGTGCAGAAGCAGCCCGCGCAGCAGGCGCGCCTCCAGGAACAGCACCGCCAGGGTGAGCGCCAGCAGCATCAGCGCCAGGCAGGCTGCGTAGATGCGGTCGTAGGAGGACGTATACTGCTGATAGAGCGCGTAGCTAAACGTCTCGAACCGCATCAGCGACACCACCCCGAAGTCCCCCAGTACGTGGAGTCCCACCAGCAGGCTGCCCGACAGAAAGCCGGGCCCGAGCTGCGGCAGGACCACCCGCGCAAATGTTTCCCAGCGATTGTATCCGAGCGAGCGGGCCGACTCTTCCAGCGCGGGATCGAGTCCCTGAAAGGCCGTTCGAAGGTTGAGAAACAGGTAGGGGTAGGTGCTCAGACTCAGCGCCAGGAGAGCCCCGTCAAACCCACTCAGGCGCGGCCACTCGACGCCCACCGTGCGGGCCAGCGTACCGTAGCTGCCCGTGGTGGCCAGAAGCACGTACGCCATCACGTAGCCCGGCACCGCCAGCGGCAGCACGCCCAGAAGCGTAAGGAGGCGCCTTCCCCGCAGGTCGGTCCGCGTGGTGAGCCAAGCGAGCGGCCCGGCAATCAGCGTGGTCCCGACGAGCACGCCGGCCGCCAGCCCCACGGTGTTGCCCAACAGCCGGAGGGTCCGTCCTCGCCACACCAGATCGCTGAGGGTCTGTAGATCGGCCTGGAGGGCGCGGACCAGCAGGTATCCCAGAGGCACGAGCACGCCCCCCACAACCAGCACGACCGGTGCCACTACGTACCAGCGGGTCCGAATCGTGTCCAGTGCGCGGGCAACAGTCATTTAGGGGGCACTCGTCGTGAAACAGAAGCCGGTCGACCCCGGGGCCGGTTCCGTTCGAGGCGAGAGCACGTACAAACGGGACGCACGGGACCGGTCCCCGCACGCCCCGTCGAGCCTCCCCAAGAAATCGGAACTACAGAAGCCCCACGTCTCGGAGCAGCTCAAGCGTCGGCTCGCGCTCCCGCAGTCGGTCAAGCTCAACGTCCGGGCTGAGCGCAAGTGCATCTTCAACGGGCAGCAGGTAATCGGGGACCTCTGTGCCACTGACCACGGGGTACTCGTTCACCCGGTTGGCGGCGTATGCCTGCGCCTCCTGCGAGAGCAGGAACCGGAGGAAGTCGTGCGCCGCGTCGGACTGGTCGCTCGACTGGAGCACCCCGGCGCCCGTTACGAGGGCCAGGTTGCCCAGATCCCCGTCCGCAAAGCGGTACATCTCTACGGGTGCCGAGGCCGATACGCCCTCTTCTTCCTCCTCTTCCTCTTCTTCCTCCTCCCCGCCCTCGTACTCCCCTTCAGGCGCGCTGTGCTTGATGCGGAGCACGTAGTAGTGGTTCGTGAGGGCCACGTCGATTTCGCCCGCGGCCAGCGCCTCAATCATGGGTGTGTTGGAGTCGTAGCTGTTCGGGTCGAGGTCCTGCATGTCCTCTAGCCAGGTGCGCGCTGCCTCCTCGCCCTCCGTCAGGCGCAGTGCGGTCACGAAGTCCTGAAAGCTGGAGTAGGCGGGGGTCCAGCCGATGCGACCCTCCAGCTCATCCATCTCGGGCAGGTCGAGCACCGAATCCGGCAGGTCCGTCGAATCGACTTCCTCAGTGTTGTAGGCAAGAACGCGGAAGCGGGTCGTAACCGGTGTCCATCGGCCGTTGGACGGGGCGAAGCGCTCGGTCCGATCCAGAATCGAGTCCGGTAGCGTGGCGAGCTGATCGTTGTTGACGGCGTTGCCGAGAGCCCCCGTGGTGTTTGCCCAGAAGACATCGGCGGGACTTTGATCGCCTTCTTCCTGCAGTGCGGCCTGAAGTTCGGTGTCCGAGCCGTAGCGTACGCGAACGGGGACATCGGACTCGTCCTGGTACTGCTCCACGAGGGAGTCAACCAGGGCCTGGCTGCGACCGGAGTAAATGACGAGCTCGTCCTGCTCGCCGCCGCAGCCGATCAGCGACGCGGCCAGGACGAGAAGGAACGTGACGTTGAGCAATCGGGACATGTTGAGTTTTGGGTGATTTTACGTTAATTGTTTAGATCAATTCTAAAGTGCCGGGACGAGAGATAACACGACCCGGCCGTCTCAGCCCATCAAAATCGCAGAAACTCCACAGAGTGTGTACGGATGTCTGAGCGTGTAGGGCGTGGGAGGTAAGCCTGTTAGATCCGGACTTGGAACCGCTGTGCACTCGTCAGTGGGGAGAGCTCGTCAGGAGGCGCTCGATCGCGTCGCGGAGGCGAGCGGGCTGTTGTGCGTGCTTTTGCTTACGCACGCCGCCGGCGAGCCGGTCGGCCCAGTCCTCGTGGAAAAAACGCACCACGGCATCGGCCAGGGCGGGCGGATCCTCGGGCGGCACCACGAAGCCCACCTCCTCGTGCGGGATGGATTCCGCAAGGCCGCCCACGTTGGTCACCACCATCGGGCGTTCGAAGTGTGTAGCGATCTGGGCGACGCCGCTCTGCGTGGCCGACATGTACGGCTGCACCACGAGGTCGGCAGCACAGAAATAGGTGGGCACCTCATCGGACGGAATGTACTCGTCGTGCCAGTGAACGTGGTCGCCCAGCCCATACCGGCCGATGAGGCGACGATACCGCTCGGGGTCGTCGTACGGCTCACCGGCCACGACGAGTTGTAGATCGGGCACGGCCTCTAGTGCCTCGGGCAGCGCCTCCAGGAGCACGTGTAGGCCTTTGTACTCGCGAACGAACCCGAAGAAGAGGCACACCGGTGCATCGTCGGGCAGATTGAGGGCTGCACGCGCGTCGGATCGGGACACCGATTCTCCGAAGCGTTCGTAGACCGGGTGTTCGATCTGCTCGATGGGGACGCCCGGCCCGGCGAGGCGCCGCGTGGTACGGGCCACGGCATCCGACATCACGACGTGCCCGGCACAGGCGCGCAGGAAAAATCGACTCAGCCAGGCATCGCCGAGATGGCGTTCGTGGGGCAGGGCGTTATGCACGACGGCGACCGACGGGATGCCGTAGTGTCGCTGCAGTCCCCGTGCGACGACGCCGTAGGCGGGCGCGAAAAACGGCATCCAGTACTGGAAGACCACTGCATCGGGCGCTACGTCTCGCAGATAAAACCCCGTCCGGAACCACGAGATCGGGTTGATGGAGTCGAGCAGACGCGGCGCGTCCCGGACGGCCTCGGGCGCCTTACTCTCGGGCTCGTACTGGGTTTTCCCCGGAAACAGGAGCTCCGGGTACTGCCGCGAGAAGCTAACGGGCCGCACCTCGTGTCCGCCCTCCGCCAGCACCTCCGCCGTCATCTCCGTGAAGTGCGCGATGCCGCCCCGGTACGGATGCATCGGACCGACGACAGCAATTGTCATTTGATCATTGTCTCATTTTCTCATGGTTGCGCCGCCACTCCCCTGCAAATCTATGTGCTCCCATCGCCCCAATGAGCCGGTGTCCCGAGGAGGAAATGCCTCACCGATTCACACTGCTCATGTCCGGATACCGGTCGCCTGCAGCCACCCCTTCCGGCGCAATCTCGTCGAGGCGCTCCAGTTCGTCGTCCGTCAGCGGTACGCGCAGGGCCTTGAGATTTTCGTCGAGGTGGTCGGGATCGGTGGTACCGGGGATGGGCACAATGTCGTCGCCCTGATGCAACACCCAGGCGAGGGCAAGCTGCGCGGGCGTCACGCCCTTGTCGGCAGCAAGCCGCTCCACCTCGTCGACCAGGTCGAGGTTCCTCTGGAAGTTCTCCCCCTGGAAACGTGGGTTGTGGCGGCGCCAGTCGTCCTCGGGTAGATCCTCGGGCGATTCAAACCGACCGGTAAGGAAACCGCGCCCCAGCGGACTGTACGGCACGAACCCGATCCCCAGCTCGCGGCACGTCGGCAGGATGTCTTCCTCAGGAAAGCGGCTCCAGAGCGAATACTCCGTCTGGAGGGCCGTGATCGGGTGCTCCTCGTTTGCGCGGCGGAGCGTGTCGGGCGCGGCCTCCGACAGGCCGATGTACCGCACCTTCCCCTCCTCCACGAGGCGCCCCATGGCCCCCACGGTGTGCTCGATGGGCACCTCGGGATCCACGCGGTGGAGGTAATACAGATCGATCGTGTCGACGCCCAGGCGCTGCAGAGAATCCTCGCAGGCCTTCCGCACATAACGCGGCCGGCCGTTGATGCCCTGATACTCGCCCTGTTCGTTCCGCACAATGCCGAACTTGGTGGCGATTTTTACCTTGTGGAGGTGCACGTTCAGCACGCGGCCCACCAGTTTTTCATTGGTAAAGGGACCGTACATGTCGGCCGTGTCGAAGAACGTGACGCCGCGGTCGAGGGCGCGCTGGAGCGTTTTGATGGCCCGGTTTTCGTCGGGCGTACCGTAAAAGTCGGACATCCCCATGCAGCCGAGGCCAAGGGCGGAAACGGTGAGGCCCTGGTTGCCAAGGGTGCGCTGTTGCATCATCAGTGGAGTGGGGTCAATACGTGGAAGACGGAAGTGGCAGAGGACAGAAGTACGACACCGACGGCGGCCCCGTAGGTTCGGGCCAGCCTCTTTTTTCGGTCATGTGGGCAGCCCGGGCCACCCCAATGGCACCGATAAAAGCAGCTTCGATGTGCGGCCCAAACAAAAAACCCCCGGGTGCGGGAATGTCACCCGGGGCCTGAGACCTCGTAGCTACGTGCAAGGCATACAAGATCACCCTCGGGCTCTTCTTTTCATTTTGACCCAGTTGCTCGCGGTCGAACCAATCGAGGGTCATCCCCTTGGTCC
>JBKHEM010000075.1:0-10919 GCA_046540815.1 Salinivenus sp. | reverse complement strand
CCCCTTTCAGAATTGATGTTGAGTCCGTCGTTTCGGTCTGACTCGGAGCCCGCTCGTCTCTATCTTTGCATCGCATCCGTCTTTTCACCAACCCCGCAGCCGCATGACCCTCAGCCTCGATCGCATCAACGACGCCATTCAGTTTCGCGGCACGAACGGCGACTACGACGTCACCATCGCGTCGTCGGACGACCAGGAGGGCATCAGCCCAATGGAGATGACCGCCCTCAGCGTGGTCGGCTGCAGTAGCATCGATATCCTGATGATCCTGGACAAGCAAAAACAGGAGGTCGATGACTTCCACGCCGAGGTGGACGCCGAGCGGGCCGACGAGCCGCCCCGCGTGTTTACCGACCTCCACCTGCACTACACGTTCGACGGCGACGTGGAGCCGGACAAGGTGCGCCGCGCCATCAACCTGAGCCTCGACACGTACTGCTCCGTGTCGAACATGGTCGACCAGACCGCGACCATCACCTACAGCTTCGCCGTGAACGGCGAGCAGTACGAGCAGGAAGCGTAGCTCTGCCCCCACCGCGCCCTACGTCTGGAGGACGCCAGGATTGAAGCGCTCCAGCGTGGGGTTGTGGTCCACCACGTCGAGTCCTCGGGAAAGCCAGTCGCGCGTGTCGACCGGGTCAATGAGCGCGTCCACCCACAGGCGTGCCGCGGCGTAGTACGGCGTGGTCTGTTCGTCGTAACGGTCCTGGATCGTGGAGAGAAGCTCCTCCTCGTCCTCCGCGGAAAGCTCTTTCCCCTGCTTCTCCAGCTGCCGTACCTTGATCTGCTTCAGGACCTTGGAGGCCTGTTGCCCTCCCATCACGGCGATCTTGGCCGTCGGCCAGGCCAGTACAAGGCGCGGGTCGTACGCCCGCCCGCACATGGCGTAGTTGCCCGCCCCGTACGAGTTGCCAACCACCACGGTGAGCTTTGGCACGGTGGAGTTCGCGACGGCGTTCACCATCTTCGCTCCGTCCTTGATGATGCCACTGTGCTCGGCCCGCTTTCCGACCATGAAGCCGGTCACGTCCTGGAAAAAGACGATCGGGATCTCCTTCTGGTTGCAGTTCATGACGAAGCGGGCGCCCTTGTCGGCCGCGTCCCCGTAGATGACGCCGCCCACCTGGATTTCCCCCTTCGACTCGTGACTCGTCTTGTTGCGCACCACGGCGCGCTGGTTGGCCACAATGCCGACGTTCCAGCCGTCGATCCGTGCGTAGCCCGTGAGCAAGGTCCGTCCGTAGCCCTGCTTGTATTCGGTCCACGAGCCCGCGTCGATGATGCGCGCCAGGATCTCGCGCATGTCGTACTGCGCGTTGCCCTCGGCGGGATAGAGCCCGTACAATTCTTCGGCGGGATGGGCCGGCTCGGTTGGCTCCTTGCGAGCGTACCCAAACCGCTCCACCGGCCCATGGTGGTCCACGAGGGAACGAACAATGTCCAGTGCCTCCTTATCGTCTTCGGCTTTGTAGTCGGTCACGCCTGAGATTTCGGAGTGCGTGACGGCCCCGCCGAGCTCGTCCGCCTCCACGTCCTCTCCAATCGCTGCCTTCACCAGATAGGGCCCCGCCAGGAAAACCGAGCCCGTCCCTTCGACAATCACCGCCTCATCGCTCATAATGGGCAGGTAGGCGCCCCCCGCCACACAGCTTCCCATAATGGCGGCAATCTGTGGGATGCCCTGGCTCGACAGTTTCGCATTGTTGCGGAAGATGCGACCGAAATCGTCTTTGTCGGGGAAAATCTCGTCCTGCATCGGCAGGTAGACGCCCGCCGAGTCGACGAGATAGAGGATGGGCACGTGGTTCTCCAGCGCAATCTCCTGGGCCCGTAGGTTTTTCTTGGCCGTGATTGGAAACCACGCCCCCGCCTTCACGGTCGCGTCATTGGCCACAACCAGGCACTCGCGCCCACTCACCGGCCCAAAGCCCATCACGGTGCCCCCCGCCGGACAGCCGCCCTCGTCCTCGTACATTTCGTACCCCGCAAACAATCCCAACTCGCGGAACTGCGCCGGGTCGTCGAGCACGTACTCGATCCGCTCCCGGGCCGTGAGCTTTCCACGATCGTGCTGCTTCTGAATCTTCTTCTTCCCTCCTCCTTTTTTGACCTCCGCGGCGCGCGTCTCCATGGTGTCTACGAGGGCCTCGTAGTGGGCGGCGCGCTCCTGAAACGCGGCCTGGTCGGTCGGGGCGTCGGTGCCAATCGTGTCGTCGGGCATGGAAGGGCTTCCGAATGTCTGAACTGGAGATGAGCAAACGGCCGGGACGACCGCCCTGACAACCTAACGACCGGTCCCCCGAATCCAAAATGGACCCTCAACAAAAAAGCGCCTGTCCCGAGCGGATCGGAACAGGCGCTTTCTGCTGATTTTGCAGAGATGACGTTACAGGATCGCGCTCATCTTGCGCCGAATCTCCTCGGGCTCCTCTCCGGTCTTGTCGTGAATGAGCCCGACGATCTTGTCCATCTCGCCGCGGGCCCGCTTCATCTGCTTGTCGTCAAAATCGGCCTCGTCCCAGATCTCCTTGATCTGGTCCCGAATCCGCCGCCACTCTTCGTTCATTGCCTCTGTCGCCATAGGTCCACCTCGCTTTTTGGTTGAGACTGCGATCTGTAACGTCTGTTGTACCGTCCGGCCAGGAGAGGGGTTTCCCCTGGCCCTGATCGAACGCCCACTTCTTTTGGCCGTTCAGGCCGACGTTCTGTTGGTCAGTGATCTCCCCCCATGGCACGAGTTGGAATACTGGGTTCCGGCATCAGCGGGCTGACGGCCGCGTACCGTCTCCAGCAAGCCGGACACGAGGTCGTAGTGTGGGAGGCAACCGGTCGGGCCGGCGGCGTCATTCAGAGCGAGTGTAGCCAAGGCTTCCTGGTGGAGCACGGCCCCAACTCCTTGCGCGTCTCAACGGAGGCCCTTGGCACGTTGATCGAAGACATAGGCCTGTCTGACGCGATCGTCGAGGCCGGACGCGAGTCTTCCACCCGCTACGTGGTCCGCAACGGACGACCGGTACCTCTCCCCATGTCGCCCATGGACTTCCTCACGACGGAGTTGTTCTCGGCGCGAGCCAAGATCCGTGTTCTGTGCGAGCCTTTTCTTTCCCGAAGTCCCGCCGACGAGGAAAGCGTCGCGTCTTTTGTGCGTCGCCGCCTGGGGCACGAGGTACTCGACTACGCCGTGGCCCCGTTCGTGGGCGGGGTCTTTGCCGGGCGGCCCGAGGCCCTGTCGGTACAGCACGCCTTCGGACGCCTCGCCGCGTTGGAGGCCGAGTACGGTTCGGTTCTGTGGGGAGGCCTCCGTTCTGCACTCAGCGGCACGTCGGGCGAACGCCCCGGCCCTTCCGGCCTGTTCTCCTTCCGCGGCGGATTGGAGACCCTCCCTTCCACCCTCGCGGATGCCCTCGGCGACGCTATTCTCTACCACACCCCCGTGGCCGGGCTGACCCAAACCGGAGAGGCCTGGATCGTACACCACGACGGTACGTCCACGGCCCCTCGGCAGGTCGACGCGCTCGTGTGCACGGTGCCGCTCCACCAGTTCAATGCTCTCTCGCTCGAGACCTCAGTAGACTGCACGCCGCTTACCGCGGTGGACTACCCACCGTTGCGGGTGGTGGCGCTAGGCTTCCCCCGGCAGGCTGTGGACCATCCCCTGGACGGTTTCGGGATGCTGGTGCCGCCGGTCGAGGACGACTTCGACATTCTGGGCACGCTCTTCTCCTCCACCCTTTTCCCCAACCGGGCGCCCGACGGGCACGTGCTCCTGACCACCTTTTTGGGCGGCGCCCGCAACCCAGACCTCGGGCGGGCGTCGGAAGAACGTGTGCAGCGCCTCGTAGAGCGCGACCTGAATCAGCTGCTCGGGGTCTCTGGTAAACCGGTCTTTACCCGGCACATCCACTGGCCGAACGCCATTCCGCAGTACGAACTCGGGTACGGCACCGTGAAAGCCACCCTTCGGGCCCTTGAGGGGGCCCACCCGGGCCTGTTTTTCGCCGGCAACTACCGGCAGGGCGTGTCGGTGGGCGATGCGGTGGCTTCCGGTGCCGAGGCCGCGTCGAGGGTGGCGGGGGGAGCCGACGGTGGCCCCCTCTCCCCCGACTGATCCAGGGCCGGCCCTGGCCCTCAATCCGATACCGCAGACATCTCACTGTTGGCGGAGCACTTCTGCGAAATGTACGTCTCCCGAACGGGCAAGAACATCGAGGGCTTCATTGCGGATGCAATGGCGGCGCTGGAGGGATACGACTGGCCCGGCAACGTGCGCGAGCTCGCCAACATCGTCGAGCGGGCCGTCATCCTCACGCGAGATCAACACATCCGGGACGAGCACCTGTCCATTACTAAGAATGCAGAGCAGGGCCCCTCCTCTCCCGAATGGACCGGCTGAGCATCAATCCGGATGAATACCGGGCGTAGGCCGGTGATGTCGTCTTTCTTGCGTTTGAGAAGGGTGGCGGGGCCAACGGACTCTCTATGCCCGTTATCTCTGCTCCTATGCCTCGCCCATCTCCCGAGCCAGCTGCCGGACAAGTCGGCGCTTGACGACAGGCAGTAGGGTTTCCTGATAGGGCACATCCAGGTCAATGTTGGAGAAGTAGGTCGCCGGCGCGGGCAGATCACGCCGCTCCTCCAGCAACCGGAGCTTAATGGTCGCCGGGTCGATGTCCACTCCTTCCTGTTCCACCGTCTTGCAGTGGGTGGTGCGCAGGGCCCGGTGCGTCTCTCCCTCCTCCGTAAAGATCGACAGCGTGTAGCGAAGCACGTAGAGCGCGTCGGCCGCGCGGTTGGGCACCATCAGGTACCCTTCCTGCACGTACGAGGGCATGATGCCAACGGTCTCCAGCTCCAGGTTCTCCTCGACGTGTTCGTACACGGCGGCCCCCTCCTCAATCGTGTCGCGGATGTGTGGGAGCGCCCATCGGATGAGGTCCTCCACCACCGCCATCTCGGCCCCCTCAAATTCCGGCCATTCGTAGTCGATGGATTTTTCCTCCCAGTTGATGCCCGCAATCCGGCCGGTCGCCGGGGTGCGGAAGTCCTCCGTCCGGTTCAGGACCGTGACGAGGGCCCCGTGCAGTTCGACGAGTTGGGCGAGGTGGGGATACACACGCTGTTTCTCAAACGCCGTCCGGGCACGATGAAGGCCGCCCAGAATTTTGTACTGCGTGCGCTCAATATCGTCGACCCCTTCTGCGAAAAGGTCAAGGCTGAGAGGGTGCATGGGAGGAGGCCAAATGTGAAGCAGGTATTGACGCGTTGTATAGAAACCGTGGATCCCAACGTCAAGTTCACCCGCAAACATTGAGCCGTACTTCGCCGCCCGGGTCCAATTTGCAAGGCGTCACGAGACCAAATGTCGGGGTCCGCAATGACAGGACGCGTTTCCTAGGTGCGGCCTATACGCCGGCGT
This sequence comes from Salinivenus sp., assembly GCA_046540815.1. Lineage (GTDB taxonomy): Bacteria > Bacteroidota > Rhodothermia > Rhodothermales > Salinibacteraceae > Salinibacter. The sequence continues at coordinate 5,503 of JBKHEM010000075.1, read as the reverse complement.
TCAGTCGGGTCGCATTTGCTCCATGAGGGTTTTTACCTGCTCGCGCGGCATGCGGGCAAAGGTGTTGAACTGCCCCCCGGCCGCCAAAGCCTCGCCGCCGTCGAACGTCACAACCTCCCCGTTCATAAAGGCGGCCAAGTCACTGAGCAGAAAACTGGCCAGTGTGGCCAATTCGTCGGGCTCGCCAAAGCGCCGCACCGGGATGCGCTCCCGCATCTGTTTCTCCAAATCGTCGTCCGGGACGAGCCGGTCCCACGCCCCCTCGGTCGGAAAGGGACCTGGGGCAATGGCATTCAGGCGGATGCCCTCGCTCCCCCATTCCGCCGCCAGCGACCGCGTCATCGCCACGATACCGGCCTTCGACATGGCGCTGGGCACCACATAGGCACTGCCCGTCTCGGCGTAGGTGGTGGCGATGGAGAGCACCACGCCCCCGGTCTCGCGCTCCAGCCAGCGGCGACCGCAGGCCTGCGTGCTGTAGAACGAGCCGTACAGGTTCGTCTTCACGATGGCGTCGAACCCGTTCGGCGAAATATCCTCCGTCGGTGCCAGGAAGTTCGCCGCGGCGTTGTTGACAAGGTGCGTGACGGGCCCCTGCCGCTTTTCGGCCTCCTCAAAAAACGCCTCGACCGCCTCATGGTCGCGCACATTGCAGGAGATGCCCTCGGCCGTGCCGCCCCTCTCCTCAATCTCGGCCACCGTCTCGGCCAGCGGATCGGGCCGGCGGCCGTTAATCGTGACCGTCGCGCCAAGGTCGGCGAACCGGAGGGCCATCGCGCGGCCCAGTCCGGTGCCGCCCCCGGTCACGACGATGTGGTGGTTGGCGAGAAGGTCAGACGCAAACGAATCGGACATTGACAAGAGGAGTGGAATGGAAGTGTTCTGAATGAGGTGAAACACAGAACCGTCCCCTCCCACTGCCTCCCTCCTCACGCCTTACGTTTCACGCATCACGTCTCTCGCATCACGTTTCGCGCTGCTCGCTTCAATCTTCCGACACCACGAGGGCGTAGATATCGCGGAGCGGGACCTCCAGATCAAACGCCTCACTCTCCACTCTATCCGATAGAGACGTGTGGGCCTTGTACCGCCACCCGTCGGCGTCCCGCGTGTACTGCGTAAGGAGCGGCTTCTCCGGATCAATCACCCAGTATTCTCGGAGGCTGTCGAGGTCGGTGTAGGCCGCCAGCTTGTCGCTGTGATCCCGTGCCTGAGTCGACTCGGACGTGACCTCAACGATCAGTTCCGGATTCTGGAGGGTCCGCGGCCGGGTCGTTTCGTAGCTCGGCTCGCAGGCGACGACAACGTCCGGGTACACGTAACCGAAAGACACACGAACGCGCTGATCAGAGGTCATCACGTAGCAGTTGCGGGAGACAAGTCGATTCCCGAGTTCGCGTGAAACGTTGTCTTTGATCTGATTGTGTTCGGGCTCGGCGCCGGCCATGGGGATGACGGATCCATGCTGAAACTCGTATCTCTCGTTCTCGGCCTCCCGGTCCAGTTCCAGGTACTCTTCAACCGTGTACGAGCGAGTGGCGACGGCAGACATTGCAAGGCGGGTTTTGGACGACAAACAATGGGGAGGTTTTGTGAACCGGCCGGCCAACCGCAAAGATCCGGCCCCGGCGGCCCGGGTGAGTTCCCCAGGCCGCGCCGGTAGAATGAGCACTATGCGGTTTCCGGGGATCGGTCGTCCCGAGACAGGTCGTCGGACGCGGGAGCGCCATCTCCTCTCGGAACCCGAACTCCGTCTCCCCTGCCGTCGGCCGACACAGTCTCATCCGTCACGTCGCGCTCCACGCCCTCCACGATCGAGGAGTCGAGCGCCCCGCGGTCGGTGGGCTGGCCGGGAAGCATCCGGCGCTGGCGGTACTCCTCCAGGTCGAACTCGTCGACCTGAATGTACCGCTCCCGCGCCTCATCGGCCCGACGAACGAGATCGCGCTCCTCCTCGGTGATCACGCCTTCGGCGACCGCCTCATCGAGCAGCTGGTGCGGCCGTTTCTTCGGCAGCGTGCCCTCGCGGATGGCATCCTTGATCGTCTGCCCTACGTGGTACGCGTCACGGCTGAGACGGAACGCGTGCTCCAGTTCGCCCAGCGGCTGGCCGGTGTCCTCGGGCACGTAAAGGTCCTCCGTGAGCCACTCGCGGGCACCATCTTTCTCTTGAATGGCCCGCGCAATTGTGCCCCCGAGCTCGTCGTCCGGCATTGAGCCGATCGAGTTGAGGCGCGACCACGGGGCCACCACACCGCGCAGGAGCCACGTGAGGCCCGGCACCTTCAGGTTTTCGAAGAGGCCCTCGAACGCGTCCTGCATCTGCGCAAAGGCGTACTGCATGCTCCAGTGCAGGAAGGCCTCCTGCTCCTCCGGACGCCCTTCTTTCTCGAACCGCGTGAGCACCGCCGTGCCCAGATACATCCAGGACAGGATGTCGGCGAAGCGGCCGGTAATCTTCTCCTTTCGCTTGAGCGCGCCCCCCAGGCTGCCCATCGCCAGGTCGGCGAAGAAGGCAAAGCTGGCCGACGCCCAGGCCATCTTGCGGTAGTAGGGGGCGGCAGGGCCGCTCACCGGACTGCTTGCCAGTCGGCCGCGCGTGAGGCTGAGCCCGAAGGCGCGAAAGCCGTTGCGCACCACGTGGCCGATGTGGCTCCAGAAGGCGTCGTCGAATTTCTTAACATCCCCGTCCATGAGCGCCTCAATTTCTTTCAGGGCGTACGGGTGGCAGCGGATGGCCCCCTGCCCGAAGATCATCATTGTCCGCGTGAGGATGTTGGCCCCCTCCACGGTAATGCTGATCGGGAGCGCCTGGTAGGCCTGCGCCAGCAGGTTGTTGGGCCCGCGCGAGATCCCGTTGCCCGCGAGCACGTCCATCCCGTCGTTCACGAGGTCGCGTTGCATTTCCGTGGTTTGGTACTTCATGATGGCCGACACCACGCCCGGCTTCTCCCCCCGATCCACCGCGCCGTTCGTGTAGTTGCGGGCCGCGTCCATGATGTATGTGTACCCGGCGATGCGGGCGAGCGGCTCCTCGATGCCCTCAAACTTGCCAATTGAGAGGCCGAACTGCTCACGAATGGCCGCGTGTCCCCCGGCGACTCGGGCCACGAATTTGCCACCGCCCACCGCCTGCGCCGGCAACATAATGCCGCGCCCGGCCGAGAGCGCGTCCATGAGCATGGCCCAGCCGCGTCCCGCACCGTCCTTTCCGCCGATGATGGCATCAATCGGAAGCACCACATCCTCACCTTCCGTCGGGCAGTTGAAGAACGCCACGCCGAGCGGGTCGTGGCGACGGCCCAACTTCACGCCTGGCGTGTCGGTGGGCACGAGCGCGCAGGTGATGCCGAGGTCCTCCCCTTTGCCCAGGTGATTTTCGGGATCGTGGAGCTTGAACGCGAGGCCGAGCACACCGGAAATGGCCGCCAGCGAGATGTAGCGCTTCTCCCAGTTGAGGCGCAACTTAAGTTCGCCCTTCTCATCCTTGAAGACGGTGCCGGTCGACTCCATTGCCCCGGCGTCCGAGCCCGCATTCGGCTCCGTGAGGGCAAACGACGGCAAGATTTCGCCGCTCGCCAGCCGGGGCAGATAGTGCTCCTGCTGCTCGTCGGTGCCGTAGTGAAGCAGCAGCTCGCCCGGCCCCAGCGAGTTGGGCACCATCACGGTGATGGCGAGAGGCACCGAGTGGCCGCCCAGTTTCTGCACCACCGCGCTCCGGGCCGCGACCGAGAACCCCTTGCCGCCGTACTCTTCCGGAATGATGAGTCCGAAGAAGCCCTTCTCCTTCAGATAGTCCCAGGTCTCCGACGACAGATCGCCGCGCTGGTGCACCTTCCAGTCATCCACCATGTCGCAGACCTCCTCACAGGGCCCGTCCAGAAACGCCTGCTCCTCGTCCGTCAGTTCCGGGTACAGCTGGTCGAGTGTCTTTTCGAAATCGGGCTTTCCGGAAAAGAGCTCCCCTTCCATCCAAACCGTCCCCGCGTCGATCGCTGTTTGTTCCGTCTCGGAGATGGTCGGCAGGAACTGAAGCGCTTCCATCAGCCGCATAATGCCAGCCGACACCTGCCGCCGAATCGGGCCGATGTTGAAAACAGCGACGAGGACGCCGTACGGGATCCAGATCCACAGCGGTGCGCCCCCGCCGTAGAGGCCCACGGCCCCGGCGAGCGCCCACGTCCAGAGCGGCGCTCCGGTGTAGCCGAGCACGAAGAGCACGAGCAACACACCGGCCACGACGCCCAGCGTCGGCATGCTGGCGAAGACATCAAACAAAGGGAGATTCATAGCGAGCCCTCCAGGGGGTTAGGAATGGGGAGGCGAAGACCGGAGCCGTCTCAGTCCACGGGATGTGGTTTCCGTCTGCCGTTGGTTAACACTGTTAACTCAGAGATCCATAATAGTTAACGGTGTTATCCTTTGCAAGTTCTGCACGTTCAGGCGCAGCAGAAAGAAGCAGGGAGGGCCGGACCCAACAGACCGGAATTCCCCTACATCTATCAGAGGTAGGAGAAGTTGGAACGCGAAATCATGCTCAGAGCCGCAGATTCTCAATCACACCCGCCGCGCCCATCCCGCCCCCCACGCACATCGTGCAGAGGCCGTAGCGCACCTCGCGGCGAATCATCTCGTGGAGCAGCGTGGCGGTGAGCTTCGCCCCCGTGCAGCCGAGCGGATGGCCCAGCGCAATGGCGCCGCCGTTCACGTTGACGATCTCCTCGTCCAATCCTACCTCCCGAATCACGGCGAGCGACTGCGAGGCGAACGCCTCGTTCAGCTCCACCAGGCCGATGTCGTCCAGAGACAAGCCCGTCTGCTCCAGCACCTGCGGAATCGCCTCTGCCGGGCCGATGCCCATCAGCTCCGGGTCGACGCCCGCCACGGCGAAGCCGCGGAGCGCCCCCAGCGGGTCGACGCCCAGTTCGTCCACCCGATCGCCGCTCATGACCACGGTGGCCGCCCCGCCGTCCGACCGCTGCGACGAGTTGCCGGGCGTCACGCTCCCGCCCTTTTTGAACGCGGCAGGCAGCTTTGAAAGGACCTCCAGGTTCGTGTCGCGCCGCGGCCCCTCGTCCACCTCCAGCGTGGTCTCGACCTCCGTGGCCTCCCCGGCATGGCCATTGACGGACTGGTAGTGGGTCTCCTCCACAGTCAGCGGCACAAGTTCGTCGTCGAAGCGGCCGCTGTCGATGGCGTCGACGGCCCGCTCGTGGGAGCGCAGGGCAAAACGGTCCTGGTCCTCGCGGCTCACGTCGTACTCGTCCGCCACGTTCTCGGCCGTAATCCCCATCGACACGTACGTCCCGATCTTTTCGTCCGTCAACTCAGGATCGGGCTGGAAGAAGAAGCCGCTCATGGGCACCTGGCTCATCGACTCCGCCCCGCCCGCCACGATCACGTCTGCCGTGCCCGTGGCGATGCGCTGCGACGCCTGCGCAATCGTCTGCAGGCCGGAGGAGCAGAAGCGATTGATCGTCGCCCCCGGCACGTGATCGGGCAG
>JBKHEM010000074.1:0-11117 GCA_046540815.1 Salinivenus sp. | reverse complement strand
GAGGGCAACGACCTGCTCCGCGAGATGCTTGAGGCCGGCGTCATGACCTACGGCGAGGCGTTCGAGGAGTCGATGGAGGCGGGCGGATGGGACCTCGATAAGGTCGACTTCGACGCCATGCAGGAGGAGAGCAACATTTCCCTCGTCTTCGGCCAAATGAACGAACCGCCCGGCGCACGGGCCCGCGTCGGCCTCACCGGCCTCACGATCGCCGAGTACTTCCGTGACCTTGGGGGCCGCGATGTCCTCTTCTTCCTCGACAACATTTTCCGCTTCGTCCAGGCCGGCTCCGAGATGTCGGCGCTCATGGGTCGGATGCCGAGCGCCGTGGGCTACCAGCCGACGCTCGCCAGCGAGATGGGCGACCTGCAAGAGCGCATTACCTCTACGCAAGAAGGCTCCATTACCTCGTTCCAGGCCGTGTACGTCCCCGCCGACGACCTGACGGACCCGGCGCCGGCCACCACGTTCGCCCACCTCGACGCCACGACGGTGCTCTCGCGAAAGCTGTCCACGCAGGGCATCTACCCGGCCATCGACCCGCTCGACTCAAACAGCCAGATGCTCAACGAGCGGGCCCTCAGCAAAGAGCACTACGACACCGCGCAGGAGGTGAAGGAGATTCTGCAGCGCTACGAGGAGCTTCAGGACATCATCGCGATTCTCGGGATGGACGAACTGTCGGACGAGGACAAGCAGGCCGTAAACCGCGCCCGGCGTGTGCAGCGCTTCCTCAGTCAGCCGTTCTTCGTGGCCGAGCAGTTCACCGGCCAGCCCGGCAAGTACGTGCCCGTGGAGGAGACCATTCGCGGCTTCCGGATGATCCTCGACGGCGAGCTCGACCACCTGCCCGAGCGGGCCTTCCTGCTCAAGGGCTCGATCGACGAGGTGATCGAGGACGGCGAGAAGATGCTTGAAGACGAATAACCTTAGGGGCGCAGGAGGAGCGACGTTTTTCTCTCCCGTTTCCCCTTCCCACCTACCCACGGTATCATGGCCGACGAATTGAGCGTTGACATCGTGACTCCGGACGGTCGGGCATTCGAGGGGGCCGCCAATGGCGTGCGCGCCCCGGGCGTCGAGGGCTCGTTCGAGGTGCGCCGGGACCACGCGCCCCTGATTGCGGCGTTCGGCATTGGCCCGCTCGTCGTGAAGACGGAGGCCGCCCACGAGTATGCCGACATGCACGACGACCGGATTGTCTTTGCCACCAGTGGCGGCTTTCTGGAGATTGTCGACAACAACGTGACTGTGCTCGCCGAAACCATTGAGCCCGCCTCCGAGATTGACGTTGAACGTGCCGAGAATGCCGAAGAACGCGCCCTCCGGCGCCTCGAAAACGGCGTGCAGGGCGAGGCGCGCGAGGAGGCCGAAGCAGCCCTGGAGCGCGCCCGCAACCGCACCCGAGTGGCGATGGGCCAGGTGGGATCTGGCTGATCAGCGTGTTTTTTCCGCTTCCCGCGCCCGATGGCCCGCCCGCCGTCGGGCGTTTGCTATTTGGGGCCCGCGTTCCGCCGCGGTCGACGTTCCGCACGCTGCCTCCTACCTTCACGAACGTGCCTTCCGCCCATCCACCATCCGGTCTTATGCGCACGTGGCTTCTCCTTCTCGTGGCCCTCTGGTGGACGCTCCCGGCCGGCGCCCAACCCCTCCCCGACCGGCCCGACGACCAGTTGCTTTCGGAGCCGGCACTCCAGGACGTCGCGGAAGCCCAGCTCGACCGCGATACGTCGGCCCTCCGTCAGGCCCTCCAGTCCGACACCCCCAGCGTCCAGGCCCGGGCCGCCTTCGGTCTCGCCTCCGTCCCCGACACCGCCGCGATTCCGTCCCTGACCGACCTGTTGAGTCACGGGGTGCCTGCCGTCCGGACCGACGTGGCGTTTGCCCTCGCCCAGATGCCCACAGCCGAGGCCGCGGACGCACTGCTGGAAACGCTCCGGTTCGAGCGACACACTGAGATGCAGCGCCTCCTCATCCACGCCCTCGGCAAAACGGGCGATGCAGCCTCCCTGCGCGCCCTGCTCGACATGGGACTGCCCCCGGCCCGCGACGCCGACGTGGCGATGGCCCTGGCCCGCTCCGCCCTGCGCGACGTCGTCGACTCAACGGGCACCGCCTGGCTCGCCGATCAGTTGACGGCCGAGGACGACTGGGCCCGCCGCAACGCGGCCTACGCCTTCGGCCGCGCCGACACCCTGGCTACAGGCCGCTGGGATACGATTCGGGACGCGATCGACGGGTATGACTTTGACGATCCCGCGGCCATGCATCTGCTCCGCGCCCTTGGCCAGACCGACGATACCACGGACACGGACCGGATCGCGGACTGGCGGGACACGGCCCCCGACTGGCGCACCCGCGTGGAGGCCGCCCGGGCCCTGGCGTCCCGAACGGCTCATGGCCCGGCCCGCGCCGCCCTCCTCGATGCCCTCGACGATGATCACCCGCTCGTGGCCCGCACCGCGGCCGAGACGCTGGCCGAAGCAGACTGGTCGTCCGAACACACACGGGCCGTCGCGAACTGGACCGACACGCACCCCGACCGCTGGCGCGTCGTCGCGCCCCTGCTTCGCGGCCTCGCCCAGAACGAACGCCCTGCCCTCGTCCTGGAGACCGTAGCGGACTGGCAAACCGAGCGCGGCCCGGTGCCGTACGCCGCCGCGCTTCCCGCCCTCGCCCCGCTCGATACTGCCCGCGCCGACTCTCTCCTGGACGCGGCCCTCCGGCACGAGGACGTGCGCGTGGCCGCCGGGGCGGTTGACGCCGTCGTGGCTCGCTGGGAGCACATGCAGCCGGACGGAGCCGAGAATACGTTCCACCGCCTGACGACCGCCGCCCGGCGCGGCGACCCGGCGCTCCTCTACCGCGCCGCCCCCGCCCTGGCCGACTCGGCCTTCGCGTCTATGGGCGCCGCCGACACGCTGGCGTCGGTCTACCGCTCCCTGGAGACGCCCGCCGACCTGGAGGGCATGACCTCGATTCTCGACGCCCTCGGCACCCTCGGGGGGGCCTCAGCCGAATCGGTCCTCCGTGACGGACTCGACCATCCGCACCCCACCGTCCGGCAGGCCGCTGCCCAGAGCCTCTCGCAGATCCGAGATACGACCGTGACTGTCGACCCGCGCCCCCTCCCGGACACCCCCTCCCTCGACTGGGACTCTCTCCAGGACCTGGGCCCCCACCCGCAGCTCATCCTGGAGACGAACCGGGGCACCATTACCCTTGAGCTTGACACCGAACAGGCCCCGCAGACCGTCCAGGCCCTCGCGCGGTTCGCCCGGGAGGGGCAGTACGAGGACGTCCCGTTTCACCGCGTCGTGCCCAACTTCGTGGTGCAGGGCGGCGACTTTGCGCGGGGGACCGGCTTTGGCGGCCCCGGCTTCTTCCTCCGCACCGAGGTCACGCGCCTCGGCCACCGCCGCGGCACCCTCGGCATGGCGAGCGCGGGCAAGGACACGGAGGGGAGCCAGTTCTTCGTGCCGCACAGCTTGCAGCCCCACCTGGATGGCAGCTATACGTCCTTCGGGGAGGTGGTAGACGGGATGGACGTGGTGGACCGCCTGCGCGTGGACGACCGCATTATCGACGCACGCCTCGAGCCCACGAACAATCAATAGCTTCCCTTGACGCTCTCCGACCTCTCCACCCCCGCCCTCCTCGTCGACCGGACCCGCCTGCACCGCAACCTGGATCGCATGCAGGCCACAGCGGACGCCAACGACGTGGCCCTGCGGCCCCACATCAAAACCCACAAGTCCATCGCCCTCGCCCGGCGGCAGCGCGACCGGGGCGCCCACGGCCTCACCGTCGCCACCGTAGACGAGGCCGAGACCTTTGCCGAGGCCGGATTCGAGGACATCCGCGTGGCCTACCCCGTCACGGGCCGCGACAAGCACGAGCGGCTGCAGGCCCTACGCGACGAAGCCACCATCTCCTTCACCGTCGACACCGTGATCGGCGCAGAGCAGGTCGCGGCGGTCTACCCTGCAGACGACCCGGTCGACGTGCTCCTGGAGGTGGACGTGGGGCACGGGCGCTGCGGCGTACACTGGACCCGCGACGCGCGGGCCGTGCGCGTGGCCCGCCACATCGCCGATCAGCCGTCCCTCCACCTGAGTGGCATCCTCACGCACGCCGGGCAGGCCTACGACGGGCCGTCCGACGGCGAGACAGAAGCCGAGGCCCTTCGTCGCGTCGCCCGGCACGAGCGCGACCGCATGCTCCACGTGGCCGCGACCCTTCACGACGCCGAGGGCGTGGACGTGAGGCCCGATGCGTTTACGATCAGTATTGGCTCCACGCCCTCCATGGCTGCGTTTGAAAACGCCGCACGGGACGGCTTCCGCATCACCGAGATCCGGCCCGGCAACTACGTGGTGCACGACGCCATGCAGGTGGCCCTCGGCGCCGCCGCGCTCACCGACTGCGCCCTCACCGTGTACACTACGGTCGTTAGCATACAGGAGAAGCCGGACGAGCCCCCCCGCGCCTTCGTGGACGCCGGGAAGAAGATTTTCACCACGGATACCGGCTACAACACGGATGGCTACGGCACCGTGCTTGCGGACCCCCAGGCGATGCGCCCTCACTCTTCCCTCCGCCTCTTCCATCTGTCGGAGGAACATGGATGGCTGGACGGCGTCAACCCAGATCGTTTATCGGTAGGGGATCGCCTCCGCATCGTGCCCAATCACGCCTGCGTCACCATTAACAATCAGACCCGGCTCCACGTGATTGACGGCTCAACGGTCGTCGACACGTGGCCGGTCGATGCGCGCGGGGGATAGTCCCGCTGCTCTGCCCGCTACTTTCCACATATGATTCAGTATCACCTTCAGTCCACTGCGCCCCACCTGCGCGTGGACCTCGTCGGCACGGTCTCCGAAGACGACGTCGCCCGCGCCCTGGGCCCTCTGCCCGACGACCTGCCCTCCCTACCCGAGGCGTTCGTCGGGCTCATCGTCTATCCCAAACTTCGGCTTATTGAAGAAGACGCGGTCGGCCCGCTGTTTTACGCCGTCACGCACCTTTTTCACGCCCGCCCCGCCCTCTGCGTCTTTGTAAACGGCGGCCACAGCCTTCACCCTGGCCTCCGCAGCTACATCGAGCGACTGGCGCGCGACGGACAGGTCGCGTTTGTGGAAACGGAAGCCGAGGCCGCCCGCCACATCGAGGAGCACGAGGCGCCCCGTCGCCCCTCCTCCGATTCCGTCGCGTAGGCCCGCGAAATGCGGGCAAAAACCCCCACGGCCCCGAACGAACGGGCGCCCCGTGCCGTCCGTACGTACCGCGATGCGCTTGTTTCACCACGCCGCGGCGGCATGACGGAGGTCCGTTCCTACACCGACATCGAGTCCCTCGCCCCGCTCCTGCACGCGGTGCCCTACGAAGACGTGCTGCGCACCATCGGGCGTGTGGCTGATCGCGAAGGCATCGAGGCGTACGCCGTGGGCGGCATGGTGCGCGACGTGCTCCTGGGCCGCTCAACGACCGACCTCGATTTTGTGACGGTGGGCGAGGGCACCGGCCGCACGCTGGCCGAGGCGGTGGCGAAGGCCCTCGGCGGCTACACCGCACACGTCTATCCCAAGTTCGGGACGGCCGCCATTCGCATTCCGGCGGACGACGCTCTGCCGGAGGGGCACCCCGACGACGCCCTCGTCCTGGAGTTCGTGACCGCCCGCACGGAAAGCTATCGGTCCCACTCGCGCAAGCCGGAGGTGGAGGCCGGTACGCTTGCGGACGATCAGTACCGGCGCGACTTCACGGTCAACGCCATGGCGATTCACCTGTCGCCGGACCGCTTCGGAGACCTGATCGATCCGTTCGACGGACGGCGCGATCTGGAGCGGCGCACCATCGACACGCCCCTCGACCCCGAGGAGACGTTTGAGGACGACCCGCTCCGCATGATCCGGGCGGCCCGGTTTGCTACCCAGCTGGAGTTTCGGGTGTCCGACCGCGTGTTCAACGCCATGGGCGCGACGGCAGAACGCGTCGAAATCCTCAGCCAGGAGCGCATCACGGAGGAGGTCCACAAAATCCTGGAGGCCGACACGCCCTCCATCGGCTTCAAGATGCTGGAGGCCTCAGGCGTCTTGACACACTTCATGCCCGAGATTCAGCGCCTGAAAGGGGTCGACGTCGTGAACGGCCGCGACCACAAGGACAACTTCTACCACACGCTGGAGGTGCTCGACAACGTCGCCGAGCGGACTGCCGACCGGCCCGGCCGCGAGACGCGCTGGCTTCGCTGGGCCGCCCTCCTCCACGACATCGCGAAGCCCAAGACCAAGCGCTTCGACCCCGCGGACGGCTGGACCTTCCACGGGCACGAGGACGTGGGCGCCCGCATGATCCCGGACCTCTTCCGCAAGTGGCGCCTGCCCACCGACGAGCGGATGGACTACGTGCAGAATCTCGTGCGACTGCACCTGCGCCCCATCGCGCTGGCGGATGAAGAGGTGACCGACTCCGCCGTCCGCCGCCTCCTCTACGAGGCGGGCGACGACATCGACGATCTCATGACGTTGGTGCGCTCGGACGTGACTTCAAACAATCCGGACCGGCGCCGCCGCTACCAGCGGGCGTTCGACCGCGTGGAAGAGAAAATGCGGATCGTGGAGGAAAAGGATCGCCTCCGCAACTTCGAGCCGCCGGTGGACGGCTACGAGATCATGGACACCCTCGGCATCGAGGAGGGGGTGGCCGTGGGCATCGCCAAAACGTGGATCCGCGAGGCCATCCTTGACGGCGAGATCCCCAACGAGCACGACGCCGCGTTCGACTACCTGATGGCCATCAAGGACGAGGCCCTCCGTCGCGGTGCCCTGTTCGAGGCCATGCAGCAGCGGCTGGAAGGCCCCGAGAACCGGGCGCTGGGCGCCATCAAAGAGGTGGTCTTTGAGGACTCGGATCTGCCCGACGATCGAGAGGCTGCAATCGAGCACCTGGAGGGGGTGAAGGCAGCGGCATTGTCCGGCACAGGCCGTCACGACGACGCATCTGGGGAGTGATCCCCCGCACACCGTCGGGCCCGGGACCCGCCGGGTGCCGGGCCTGACCGCCGAGGAGCGAGAATACGGATACACTCGTGTCGGTCTCCCTTTCCGGGCCGCGCCTCGATCCCGCTCCTGAACGCGCCCTTAATTTCCTCCGGAGACATCTGCGTCCGTCGGCCCTTGCCCGTCGTAGTTCGATACAAACGCGTCGAGCTGGTCGGGATCTTCGGCGCCGGGAAGCGGACGGGTAGCAGTCTCGCAGGCGGCATCCACTCCGAGTTTGTCACAGACCAGGTTGGAGACGGACTCGGCCATTTGCCGGTAGGTCGTCAGCTTGCCCCCAACGATGCTGGCGAAATTTTCCACACCATCAGCGGCGTGATCCAAGATTGTAAATCCCCGCGAGATGCCGCGCCGATTGCTCACCTGCTCGTCGGGGGCGTACAGCGGCCGCACGCCCCACCACGTGCGGACCGTCGGGGCGTCGGCAACGGGGGGCAGCATGGCCGCGCATTCTCGAACGGATGTCTCGATCTCCCACTCGGCCTTCTCATAATCGTCCGGGTCCGACACCGGCACGCTCGTGGTGCCCAGCACCACTTCGTCGTCGTGGGGCACGACGATATCCCCGTCGTCCGGGTCGCGGCACCGGTTCAGGGCCGGGCCGAGCCCCTCGTACTCCACCGAAATCATCACCCCCCGGGAGGGAGCCATTTCCAGGTCCACGTCGGCCATCGATGCCACCCCGCCCGCCCACACCCCCGTCGCGCTCACGACATACGAGGGCTCAACGGCCGCGTCGACCGCTCCCCCGATCATCGCCTTTATGATTTGGCCCTCCTCCACCACGAGGTCTTTGAGGGGCGCATGGGGACGAACGAGCGCGCCGTGGGCCTCCGCGTCGGCCGCGTTGGCGGCACTGAGGCGCGACGGATACACCACCCCGTCGGGCACCCACATCGCCCGTTCCACCTCGTCCGAAAGGTCCGGGACGTGGGCCCGTGCCTCCGCCGCGCTGAGCAGGGTGGCCTCGATTCCAATCTCGTCGCAGGCCGCCCGCTTTTCCTCGAAGTAGTCCGGGTCGTCGTCGGCCAACTGGACGAACAGGCCGCCGGTGTCGCGGATGCAAGCCCCGGCGATGGAGCGAAGGATGCGGTTCTCCGTGATACACTCCTCCGCCCCCACCCGGTCGGCCTCGGCGTAACGGGCCCCGCTGTGTAGAAGCCCATGGGAGCGGCCAGAGGTCCCGCTGGACAACCCGTCTCGCTCTACGAGTAGAACCTCAACGCCACGCAGCGCAAGATCACGGGCGATGCCCGTTCCGGTGGCACCGCCGCCGATCACAAGTACCGTAGGAGAATCGTTCATCTGAGACGTGTGGGTGTGCGGGATCTGTGCCGATCTGTGAATGCTACACGGTTTAGAAAGCCCTCCCCGGGCGTAATTGTCCGGACCCCGGCGATATGGGACAGGTCTTTTACAACCGCGTGGTTGCCTGCAGCGCCGGAACGCACTGCCTCGGTCCACACTGAACGAAATCCGTCGTTCTTCTGGCGGCCGCCGGGACGCCTCCCGCCGGTCCCCCCTGTTCAGTACGAACCGGGTGCGCCTGCGAGGACGGGTCCCATCCACACGCCTCAGGCCCCGTTCCCGCTGGAGCCAAAGGGACTGTACGCGGGCAGTCCCCGGAGCGGCTTGTCGTCGGGCGGTGCTACTCCAGGTGATGGTAGTCAAGTTCGTGGCCTTCGTCCACGGCCTGCTGGACGCGACGGGAGGGTCGCCCGGCCGCTTCTATGTCAATCTCCATGCCGCCGTCGCCGGTGGGGAGGCTCCGAATGTTCTGGCGCCAGTCGGCGTCCGTCGCCTCGTAGTCGGTGCGGGCGTGGGCCCCGCGCGACTCCCTGCGCTCCAGCGCGCCCCGCAGGATGGTCTCCGCCGTGGTGAGCATGAAGCCCAAGTTCTGGGCGCGCTCGTACCGGCGGCTCGTTCGGTCGGCCTGCACCTGCAGGTCCTCCGCGTCGGACCGCAGGCGCTGCAACTGACGGAGCCCCTCCAGGAGCCCATCCTCGTCGCGCAGGATGCCCGCGTGCTTCCACATCAGACCGCGCAGTTCATGTACAATCGTGGCGGGCGTGTGGGCACCCTCAGCCGCCGCGAGCGTGTCCTGAGCGGCAACGTGGTCCCGCACCGCCGCCTCGGAGAGTGAGGGGCTCGGCCGGGACCCCAACGTCTCCGCAATGTGGGCGCCGGCGACCTGTCCAAAGACAATCGTCTCGATGAGGGAGTTGCCGCCCAGGCGGTTGGCGCCGTGTACACCGGCCGTACATTCCCCGACAGCGTACAAGCCATCGATCTCCGTCTGGGCCGTCTCGAAGTCGACCTCGATGCCGCCCATGGCGTAGTGGGCCGTCGGGGCCACCTCCATCGGCTCTTTGGTAATGTCGACCCCGTACGCGGCAAACTCCTCCACCATGCGGGGCAGCCGCTCGCGGATGTAGTCGTCGTCGCGGTGGGAGATGTCGAGCAGCACGGCGGCGTTCTCCGTTCCGCGGCCCTCACGGATCTCCCGCTCAATGGCGCGCGCCACCACGTCCCGGGCATCCAGTTCCATCTGGTTCGGTGAGTAGCGCTCCATGAAGCGCTCGCCCTCGGTGTTGTAGAGCCGTCCCCCCTCCCCGCGAACCGCTTCTGTGACAAGGTGCCCCGCTTCCTCCTCCGGCAGCACCTTCCCGGTGGGATGAAACTGGACAAACTCCATGTCGCGCAGCGGCACGCCGGCGTTGAACGCCAGGGCCTGCGCGTCGCCGGTATTTTCGTCGGGGCGCGAGGAGCTGCGACGGTACAGCGAGGTGTGGCCGCCCGCCGCAATGACGACGGCGTCCGCCTCGAAGGCCACAGGGCGCCCCGAGTCCATGTCGAAGCCAACGGCCCCGGTGGCCCGTCCGTCCTCCACCACCAGATTGGTGATGTACAGATTTTCGCGGTACGGCACCTCTAGGGCCATCGCTTTCCGCACGAGCGTGTCCATGAGGGCCTGCCCGGTGCGGTCGCCCACGAAGCAGGTGCGGCGGAACGACTGGGCCCCAAAGTAGCGCTGATTGATCTTGCCGTCGTCGGTCCGGTCGAACGCCATGCCCCACTCGTCAAGCTCTCGGATGCGATCCGGGGCCCGCCGGCACAGCATTTCGACGGCCGTGGGATCGTTTACGAAGTGCCCCTCGTCGAGAGTGTCCGCGGCGTGAATCTCCCATCGATCCTCCGGATCGAGGCTGCCAAGGGAGGCATTGATGCCTCCGGCCGCCCAAATGGTGTGGGCGTCTCCGTGGGCACGCTTGCCCAACACGAGGCAGTCAATGCCGTGTTGTGCGAGTTCAATGCTGGTGCGGAGCCCGGCGCCGCCCGCCCCAATGATGAGGACGCTGGTGGATACGGTTTCAGTGCTCGAAGGTGTGCTCATGGGGAGTGGACGTGTGACAATATGATGGTGATTGTCATACGACACGACCGGGTCCAGTATTCTTTATTTTCTGCTACGAGAGAGGAATAGAGGGAACGTAACAACTGTCGTGATGCTGTTTGAGAGTGGAGCCCCCGAGAACGCGACGGGGTCCCGAACGGATCGACAGCGGGGGCCGACAATGGCCTCGCACAAGCGGCCGCTCCTTCGATCAGTTGAGGGGAAGGACCCCGGTTCGAGACACCAGGAGCCGCCCGCTGTTCTGCCCACGACGGGTCCATCAGGCCTGCGCACCTTCGGGTCCGCGGACGGGGATGACGATGTCTCCCCGAAGAACCGGGGCTCGATCTCGGTGCTGTTCGCTCCCCTGACCGTCCCCCGATGAATCATCGTTGGGCCGCTTGTCGGGGCCTTGTTTTTCGGTGCGGTGCCGCCTATGATCGGAGCCCCGCCTGTTTTGCCTCCCCAGAGAGGGGAAGGGATTGTCCCATGCCCGCACTCGATGCCACCCACCTCAACTTCAGCCCCCAGACGCTGCTCCTCCTCAACCTCAGCCTGGGCGTGATTATGTTCGGCGTCGCCCTGAACCTGACAGTTGAGGACTTCCGGCGGCTGCTCCGCGAGCCAAAATCCGCCCTGGTCGGCGTCGGCGCGCAGTT
>JBKHEM010000073.1:0-11186 GCA_046540815.1 Salinivenus sp. | reverse complement strand
CGTCCGCGGGGCCGCCCGCTCGGGACCCCACGCGGTGCGCGCCGGCCAGGGACCGGGAATCAGGCCAGAGCCCCACAAAAAAAGAGCACCGGCCCAATTCGCTGATCTGATGGACTCGACGTTGATCTCAATCGCAAACGATGTGAGTCTTCGCCACCAGGGACCAGCTCTTTCGCGCCGATGCTCTGACATCACGGTAACGAAATGCGGACGAGATGGAGGGGAGATCTGGCGCGTGAGCCCGTAGGCCCTTCTACCCTCATCCGTTCGGCCAGCGTCGCGCCGGGCCAAAACGTCCCCGTCAGAACGTCATCGAGGTGTCGTGGGCATCGGCCTGCCGCGCCAGGTCGGCCGCTCCGCCGAACGTGGCCCAGTCGGCCAGGTCGGCCTCCGTGATGCCGCGGGCCTTCGCGCAGGGCTCGCAGACGACGAACTCGGCCAGGGCGTCCTGGGCCAAGAGCTCGTCGAGCACCGCCTGCACGGTCGGTAGGCCCGGGGCCTTCAGCTCCGAAAGATCGGCGTGACGAGAGGAGCCCAGGTACGTGGCTTCCTGCATGGCGAAGAAGGCCGCGCGCTCTCCGCGGCTCATCGCCCCCTTCGCGGCCACGAAGGGCAGGACAGCGTTCGTGGTGTTGTCGGGACCGACGGTGGTGAGGAAATGCATGGAATCCAGGGGACCAATGAGAAAAGGATGCGCCCTAAGATCCCACCTGGAAAAGAGAGAGGCAACCCTCCGGCCTACGCGTCGGTCGTCCCGCCCTCCACGTGCACACGCCAGTCTCCGGAGGGCACCCGCACGCGCCCCGCGGTGGGGCCGGCGTACCAGTACACCCAGGCGGTTGTATCGGACGGGGACTGGAGGGGGGTGCGCCGCCGCACGAAGAGCGACTGCGCCTCCGCCTCCGGGGTGTACCCTTCGTACCGGTCGAGGACGGACCACACCTCTTCGGATCGGAGGCGAAACAACTCGGCGTGAACCGTTCCGTCTCCCGGCACCGCCCCGGGAAACGCCCCGAGATCATAGAGCACCCCGTCGAACTGACACCGAGCCACAAACGACAGGGCCTCGGCGACATCGAGCGACTCGTGCCGCCCCATCCCGCGCATGAGCGTGCCGTATGTGGCCAGGAGCGTCTCCGCTGCTCCCTGATCACGGGCCGCCATCAATCAGGACGCTACTCCTCATCGAGGGTCAGCACGCGGGTGCCCTTGTACAGAAGCCCCACCGCAATCACCTTCAGGAGGTCGATGCCGACGAAGCGCAGAAAGCCCTTGTCGATCGACTCCATCCAGGTGGCGTGATCGGCCACAAAGTGGAGCCACACGACGCCGGACGTAAAGATAATGGCCGCTCCCGTGAGCGAGGCGAGCGTGCTCCCCGCAAAGCTCTTCCAATGCTCCGAGAGCGCCCCGATGACGGCCGCCGCCACCGGGTACGACAACAGGTAGCCCGCCGACGCAATTCCGAAGAGATAGCTCGGACCGTAGCCGTCGCCCGCAAAGACGGGCAGGAAGAGCCCCAGCCCCAGATATAGCAACTGGGCAAACAGGCCATTGCGCCATCCCAGGTACAGCCCGCTCGCGTACACCGCAGCCGTCTGCATCGTAATCGGCACCTCCCACAGATACAGTCGGAATTGGGTCTTGGCCGCGAGCACGGTGAGCAGGGCAAACCCAACCACCCCAAGCACCTGAAGGGCTACCGAGGCCTCCTTCGCACGAAGGCGGTCAACAAGAGCCGAGGTCGAGGAACGGAGCGAAAGAACGTCAGTCATGGGCTACTTCCGGACGATTCGTACAGTCGTGCGAGAAGGAATTTCTGATGTGTAGGGTAGCCAGCGCAGTTCAAAATACCAAGACCCTCCCGAAACGTTTTTGAGAAATCCCCGGCGGTCCCGGCCCCAAAGGCCCGCTGAGCGGGCTGAATTCTTCAATAACAACCGCGAGACGCGTTTCCGCCGCCCCGACTATTGGCTATGCTTTGGCCCGCCGTACAAGCGTTTTTCTCTGTGCCCATGAAGCGTTTTGAAGAGCTGTTCGCCGAGCTGCAGGACAAGGTGGCCCGGCAAGACCCGAATTCCGGCACCGTGAAGGCCGTTAACCAAGGGCGGCACGCCATCGGGAAAAAGGTGCTCGAAGAAGCGGGCGAAGTATGGATGGCGGCCGAGCACGAAGGCCGCGACCGCACCGCCGAAGAAATTTCTCAGCTCCTCTATCATGTGCAGGTACTCATGATTGCCTGCGATTTGGACCTGGAGGACGTGTACGAACACCTATAGGGATGGACGTGCGAGCGTATGGAGGTCTGGGCGCCGCCCCGCCCTCATACATCCGCCCGTTCACACATCCAAACTCACAACCCCAATCCAGATGCTACAAATTGCCCTCCCCAACAAAGGTGCCCTGTCAGACGGAGCCGCAGACTTGGCCTCCGCAGCCGGCTACCACTGCCGGCGTCGGGGCCGTGAACTCACGGTTCGCGACCCGGACCACGACGTTGAGTTCGTCTTTCTGCGCCCTCGAGACATCGCGGTCTACGTCAGCAGGGGCATCATCGATCTGGGAGTCACGGGCCTTGACCTGACGTACGACAGCGAGGCCGACGTCGAGCACGTCATGGACCTCGGGTTTGGCGCGGCCCGCTTTTGCTACGCCGTGCCCAAATCCAGCGACATGACCCCCGACAATTTCACGGCCGACACCCGCATTGCCACCTCCTACGACACCCTCGTGCGCCAGGACCTCGCGAAGCGGGGCGTGAATGCGCAGGTCGTGCCGCTCGACGGGGCCGTGGAGGTCTCCATCCAGCTTGGCGTGGCCGACGCCATTGCCGACGTCGTGCAGACCGGCCGCACGATCGACGAGGCCGGCCTCACGACCACCGGCGATCCGATCCTGCACTCCGAGGCCGTGCTGGTTGCCCAAAACGGCGCCACCATGGACAAAGAGCCGGCCCAACACTTTGCGGAGCGTGTGCATGGGATCATCGTGGCTCGGGAGTACCGAGTGGTGGAATACGATCTGCCGGAAGACCGGCTGCCCGAAGCGCGCGAGATTACGCCGGGCATCGAGTCCCCAACTGTCTCCCCCCTCAACAAGGACGGCTGGGTCGCCGTCAAGGCAATGGCGCGCCAGGAGAATATCAACGCCATCATGGACGACCTTACCGAGATTGGTGCTCGCGGCATTATCGTGACAAGCATCGACACGTGCCGCATCTAGGGACTCACGGGTCTTGCCGTGCAAGCCCGCCCGCCTCCACCCGGTCCTGAAGCTGTCCACTGAGGCGCAGCAGCTCCACCTCGGCCTGCTTCGCCTCAAACTGGGCCGTCAGAAGCTGGCTTTCGGCTTGAATGCGTTGCTCCTGCACCTCGCGGAGCTCCACGCTCGTGATGGTGCCCACCTCAAACTGTTCAAGGGCAAGGTCTACGTTCTGCGCCGCCTGCGCCAGGTTGTCGCGCTGCAGATCCACCAGGCGCAGGCGATTGCGGTAGTCCTTGAGGGCGCTCGACAGTTCTGTCGACAGGCGGGCACGCACGTCCTCGACCGCCGTTTCGGCGTTTGCGGCGCGTAGCTCAGCGTTTTGTTGTCGCCGCCAGCGGTTCATCCCGTCAAAGAGGTCGAACGTGAGCGAGACCCCATACGTGACGTCGTTGCTGGTCTGCCGCTGGAGGAAGCCGCTCTCCGAATCGAGTTGAGAGTAGCCGTATCCCGCCGTGAGGTCGACGGAGGGAAACCAATCGGAACGCACCTCGCGCTGCACGGCCTCGGCCGCCTGGCGGGCCTGTTGGGCCTGTCGGAGGGCCGGGCTCTCCGACGTGGCGGCCTCGCGCAGGGCCTCGGGGGCGAGGCTCGTGTCCACGTCGATGGTTGAGGTGACCGTGTAGCCCGTGGACGCCTCCGACCGTCCCAGCAGCCGGTTTAGCTCTGCCTTCGCGTTGGTCAGCTCCGTCGTCTGACGCAGCGCCTCCGCCGAGTCGGCATTGAGGTCCACCCGCGCCTGCCGCACCTGCAGGGCCGAGGCCGTGCCCACCTCACGGCGCGTTTGGGTAATGCGGAGCCGCTCCCGCGAGATGGCCACGGCCTCGCGAAAGACCTGGAGCTGTCGCTGCTGCCGGGCCACGTCGTAGTAGGATTCGATCACGTTGGCCACCACCACGTCAACCTCCTCCTGCGTGGCGGCCTGCTGCTGAGCGGCCTCCGCCCCCAACCGGTCGTACGTGGCCAGCCGTCCCAGCCCATCGAAGACCGTCCACCGCAGCGAGGCGTTGGCGGCCCTGTTCTCCGACGTGGCGCCCTCAATCGACTCCTCGGGCTGGTCGACAAACTGCTGCGTGGTGTTGCTCACCGTGGCGTCGTAGCCTCCATCTACGGTAAGCCGAGGCAAAAAGCCTGCGTTCCCCACGGAGTAGTTGTTCTCCGCGACCGTCTCCTGGCGTCGCGCAATTTCTGCCTGAAAGTTGTTGTCGAGGGCCTGCTGCACGGCCGCGTCGACCCCAAGGGTGTCAGACGCCGAAGCCTGGGCGTGGGCGGACACCGCAAGTCCCCCTCCTCCCCCCAGCACGAGAACAACGAGGCAAATGAGCAGACGCACAGAGCGGTCGAGCGGAGGCACCAGAGCAAGCAGGGATCAGTGAAACAGGAGCAGGCGGACAATGCAATCCGTCGGGTCGGCGTCAGGATTCCTGGGGCTGATTCTCGGGACCGGGGCTGCCTGACGCCATTCCTGCCTCCGCCACTGTCCCGTCCCCCTCGGCCAGGACCGGCCCCGCGTCCTCACTGGTCAGGTACGTGTAGGTCGCCGGAATCACGTAGAGCGCCAGCGCGGTGCCCACCACCAGGCCGCCAATCACGGCCAGCCCCATCGGGATGCGGCTCTCCGCCCCCGCCCCCAGGGCCAGGGCAATTGGCAGCACGCCAAGAACCGTCGACAGGGCCGTCATCAGAATGGGTCGGAACCGCGCCGCTGCTGCATCTTCAATCGCCTCCCGGATGGAGCGCCCGGCCGCCTTGCGCTGATTCGCAAACTCCACGATCAGGATCCCATTCTTGGCCACCAGACCAATCAGCATAATCATCCCAATCTGGCTGAAGATGTTGATCGATTGGTCAAAGTACCAGAGGAACAGGAAGGCCCCCGCCAGCGCCAGGGGTACTGTGAACAGAATGGTCAACGGATCTCGGAAGCTCTCGAACTGGGCCGCGAGCACCAGATAAATGAGCAAAAGCGCGAGGCCGAAGACGTAGAGAAGCTGGTTCGACGTATCCTGAAAGTCGCGCGACTGGCCCGTGAGCGTGGTGCTGAAGGACGGCCCCAGCACGTCATTGGCCACACGGTCCATGGCGTCGATGCCGTCCTCAATCGAATGCCCCTCCGCCGGCCGGGCACTGACCGTGGCCGAGCGGTATCGATTGAACCGGTAGAGCTGAGGCGGCGTGGCCCGTTCGTTCGTCGTCACCAGGTTGTCGAGCATCACCGGCTCGCCGCTGTCCGACCGCACGTAGAGGTTGGTCAGGTCGGTCGGCTCGTTTCGATTCTCCTTGTCCACCGCCGCAATCACCTGCCGCTGCTCCCCATCTCGTACGAAAAAGCCCACCCGCTGCTCTGCCAGCGCCAGCTGCAGGGTCTGCGCCACATCGAGTGGCGACACCCCCACGTTGTCGGCCCGGTTCCGATCCACCGACACCTGCAGCTCCGGCTTGTTGAACTTGAGATCGACATCAACAAACTCGATTTCGTCTTGTGCTCGTGCCTCCTCCAGGAACGTGGGCAGCGATTCGCGAAGGTTCTCGATACTCGAGGTCTGCAGCACGTACTGCACCGGCAGGTCGCCCCCACCGCCCCCCACCGAAATCGACGGCTCCTGCGACACAAAGGTACGGGCGCCCTCCCGCTCCGACAGGGCGGTCTGGAGACTGTCGGCGTAGGCCATCTGCGAGACCTCGCGCTCATCCGCGTCCACCAGCCGCATGAACATGAAGGCCGAATTGATGGCGCTCGACGCCCCGAAGCCCGGCGACGTGACCGAGACCACGGATCGTCGGTGATCTGCCGGGATGGTTTCGTTGACCGCCTCGTACATCTCGTCGACGTACTGGCTCATGTACTCGTAGGTCGCCCCCTCCCGGCCCGTCGCAAAGACCCGGAGCTGCCCGCGGTCCTCCATCGGCGCCAGCTCTTTCGGCAGCGTAAAGTAGAACGTCCCAATGAGCACGGCGCAGCCGCCCATCACCACGAAGGCCACCCACCGGTATTCCATAAACGACCGGAGCGATCGGCGATAGGCCTCAGTGAGCCATTGAAAGAAGGGCTCCGTTTTCCGGTAAATCCACGGCTTCTGGTCGTGCTGCTTCAAGAGGCGCGTCGACAGCATGGGCGTAAGTGTGAGGGCCACGAAGGAGGAAATGGCCACGGCCCCCGCAATCACGAGCCCAAACTCCTGAAACAGCTGGCCCGTGAGCCCGCCCATAAAGATGATGGGCGCAAAGATGACGACGAGCGAGACGGAGGTGGCCACCACGGCAAAGAAGATTTCGCGCGTCCCCTCCAGCCCCGCCTGCATCAACGGCCGGCCCTCTTCCACCTTTGCATAGATGTTCTCCAGCACCACGATGGCGTCGTCCACCACCAGTCCGATGGCCAGCACCAGGGCCAGCAGGGTCAGTACGTTAATCGAGAACCCGAAGGCATACATCACGAAAAACGACCCGACCAGCGCAATGGGCACCACGATGAGCGGGATGAAGGTGGAGCGCCAGTCGCGCAGGAACAAGAAAATGATCGCCACCACCAGGAAGAAGGCAATAAAGATCGTCTGCTGCACTTCGTCGATGCTGGCGCGAATCGGCTCGGTGTTGTCGAAGCCGATACCCAGTTCCAGGTCGCTGGGCAGATCAGCCTCTATTTGATCGACGCGGCGGTAAAACTCGTCGACGATGTCAATGTAGTTCGCGCCGGGCAGCGGCCGAAGCACCACCCCCACCATGGGTATTCCGTCGCGTTGCAGGAGCGTCCGCTCGTTCTGCGGCGAAATCTCGGCCCGCCCCACGTCGCGCAGCCGCACGGTCTCGCCCCCGGACGACTGCTTGATGATCATGTCGTTGAAGTCCTCGGTCGTCTCCAGGCGCCCCATGGTCCGCACCGTCAGCTCCACCGACTCGCCTTCGATGCGGCCCGAGGGCAGTTCCACATTCGATCGCTCCAGGGCCCGCTGCACGTCGAGGGGCGTCAGGTTGTAGGCCGCCAGCTGCTGCGGCTCCAGCCAGAGGCGCATCGCATACGTCTTGTCCCCCCAGATGTCAACCCGGCTCACCCCCTCAATCGTCTGGAGCCGCTCCTTAAAGCGGTTGTCCGCAATCTCGGTCAGCTCCATCAGGCTGCGCGTGTCCGACTTAAGGTTCAGGAAGACGATCGGGGGCGCGTCGGCGTCGGACTTGGAAACGGACGGCGGGTCCACATCAGTGGGCAGCTGCTGTTGGGCGCGGCTGACCCGATCCCGCACGTCGTTGGCGGCGCGCTCCAGGTCCGATCCCAGGTCGAATTCCACCGTAATCGTGGAGCGGCCCTCTCGGCTCGTCGACTCGATCGTGCGAATGCCGTCGATGCCGTTGATTTGCTCCTCCAGCGGCTCGGTGATCTGCGAGTCGATCACGTCGGCGTTGGCCCCGCGGTACTCGGTCGTTACGCTAATGACGGGCGGGTCGACGGCCGGGTACTCGCGTACGCCCAGGAAGTAGAACCCAACTGCCCCGAAGATGAAGATAATCAGCGCAAACACCGTCGCCAGGACGGGACGGCGGATGCTGATGGAGTAGAGACTGCTCATCGGACAAAGAAGCGTAAAAGCAGAACGAGGGGAACCGGCGCGGTGGTCGTTAGCGGAGAGAGTCGACCCGGATGGAGAGGCCCGCCCGCAGGTCCTGAATGCCGGAGGTGATCACTGTATCCTGCACGGAGAGGCCCTCTGTGACCTCCACGGTCGAGTCCGTGCGGATGCCGAGCGTCACGTTGCGGGGCTGGGCCGTGTCGTTCTGGGCCACAAAGACGCGCTGACCATCCAGGGTGGGCACCACGGCCATCGCGGGCACCATGAGGGCGTCGTCGGTGGTGCCGAGGGTCACCGTCGCGTCGGCGAACATGCCAGGACGCAACCGGCCGTCGGAGTTGGACGCGCGGGCCCGGAGCTGCAGCGTCCGCGTCTCGGTGCGAACCTGAGTTTCCGCAGCGTAGACCGTGCCTTCATAGGTGCGATCGCCCCCCCGCACCGTAAACGTGATCTCCTGCCCCGTCTGCACGCGGTTCGAGTACTGCTCGGGCACCGACAGGTCCACCTTAATCGGGTCGGTGCGCTGGAGCGTGGTGATGGTGGTCTGCGGTGACAGGTAGCTTCCCTCGCTTATGTTTCGAAAGCCGACGGTGCCGTCAAACGGCGCACGCACTTCTTTCTTCTCAATTTGCGCCTCGACCTGTTCGAGCTCGGCGCGCAGCTGCTCCAATTCGTTGACGGTCCGATCGTACTCCTCCTGGCTGACCCCGCCTTCCGACAGCAACCGCTCCTGGCGCTCGGCCTGCGTGGTGGCCAGCTCCACCTGGTGGTTCAGGCGCTTCTTCTCGGCTTGTAGCTCCGCGTCGTTCATCTCGACCAGCAGATCTCCCGCCTCCACCTGCTCTCCCTCCTCAAACCGGATGCGTGTCACTTTTCCCCCCGCCTCGCTGGCCAGGTCCACCGACTCGTCGGCACGGAGGGTGCCACTCGTTTTTAGGCGATTGGTCATGGGCCCCGGACGCACCACGGTGGCCTCCACACCCGTGGGGGCGTCGTCATCCTCTTCGTCCTGGGGCCCATCGTCCGACCCGCTGATTTTTGGAAGCAGAAGGACCAGGAGCAGGACGACGACAATCCCGCCCACCGCAATCCAGCGTTTGGTGGATCCGCCGCGCGCGGACGCCTCGGCTGCGGGCGAGTTAGTAGAGGACGAGGACATCGGTGTCTACAGGATCAGGAAGCAAGAGAACAGGCAACAGGCTCGGCGTCGGTGCCTCACGGGGGAGGAGAGTGTGAACGAAACGTATGTACCGCAGTCTCCGATCCCAGTTCGCCCAGGGCCCCTCTTACACGGCCTCCTTACAACTTTTTCGCGGGTGTCGGGCAGTTCCTACGGCTCGAACACGGAAGCGGCTTCGTCTTCCAGCACCGGGCCCACCACCTCGACGTCGTGATTGCCTTGCGCGAGGACATCGCGGCACGAAAGGGACAGCTGACGACCGGCGTCGCCCTTCATGTCGTACAGTCGCGCGGCGCGAAGCCCAAAGACGACGCGTCCGATTCGGGCCCAGAAAATGGCCCCGGCGCACATCGCGCACGGCTCGGTGCTGGCGTACAGCGTGGCCTGTCGGAGCGTGTCGGCCTCGTACTGGCGCGTGGCGGCCCGCACAAGGTTGGTCTCGGCGTGTTCGGTGGCGTCGCCGGACCTTCCCTCTGTGTTGCCGGCTCGCCCGAGGATGGTTCCCTCCTCGTCTACCAGCACGGCCCCAAAGGGCGGGTTGCCCTCCCGCTGGGCCTGCCGGGCCTCCTCAATGGCGGCTCGGACAAACGAATCGTGGTTGGCGACATTGGACATGGGCGGGGGATCAATCAGGAGACAGAACAAGGCAGGCAGGTTACCGGACGGATTCTGGGTCGGCGTAGTATCCGGGTGGGAGCAAAAGCAAGGGGTCGGGTTGGTGCTCAACCACAGTCCGGAGGAAGGTGTGCGCCGGATCGGCGGACGCCTCGTTGGAATCGTCCTCGGTCCCAAGCATCTGTCGGAGTCCAGACGGAAGGATCCCCGGCAGGGTGAGGAACCCACTCGTGGCGTTGACCTCCCGGATCGCTACACGGTCGTCGGGCACGCCGGCGGCCTGGCGGGCCGCGGCGAGGGCGTCGGACAGTCCGCCAATTTCGTCGACCAGGGCGCGTTGCTGGCCCGCGGTCCCGGAGTACACGCGGCCCTCCCCCACCGATCGGACGTACGACTCGGACGTATCCCGTCCCGCGGCCACCTGGCCCACAAAGTCGTCGTAGGACTGCCGGATGAGGTCCCGCGCCCGGGCGAGCTCATCCTCGTCGAGTTTGCGAGCCGGGAGTGGGAGGCCCAGGAGGGGCACCCGGTACGGCGCGAACAGATCGGCCCGCGCGCCCTGCTGCACCACATCGTACGAAGCCTCGGCCTTCTCACTGAGCAGCCCGTCGTCGTACACCCACAGACCAATGACGCCGATGGACCCCGTGACGGTGTTCGGGCCCGCGAAGATGCGGTCGGCATACGTCGAGATCAGATAGCCGCCCGAGGCCGCCACAGTGCCCTGGCTCACAACGACGGGTTTTTCTTCGGCACACGCCCGCACCGCCTGGGCCACCCGGTCGGCCGCCAGCGCGCTGCCGCCCGGCGAGTCGACCCGGAAGACGACCGCCTCCACATCGTCATCGTCTGTGAGCTGGCGGAACGTCTTTGCCAGCTCCCGTGCCTGAATCCCACTGTCGAGCGAGGTGGCGCCGATGCCGTAGACGACAGCGATTTCGGGCCGGGCGCCCCACGCCCGCGTCGCCGTCGCGACGGCGTTGAGCCGGTCGAGATCCATGGCACTCGTTTCCGTCCCCGCCGCCTCCGACAGGAGAGCGTCGCGCTCGTGCCAGCGGGCAAGGCTGTCCACGAGGCCCGCCTCCCGTGCGTTGGACGCGGAAAGGACGGTCTGTTCGTCGATAAGGTGATCCACCGTGTCCGGGGCCAGGCCGCGGCCGTCCGCAACCCCCGTTCGCGCAAGGGCGTACCAGTCGTCCACCAGTTGCTGGCGCTGTAGGCTGTCGGCCTCCGAAAAGCCGGTGCGGGTGAGCGTCTCGACGGCGGACTTGTACTCGAAAAACCGAAACGGCTGCACCCCGAGGCCGATCTTGTCGAGCGTCCCCTTCACGAAGGTGCGGCTGGAGGCGTAGCCCGGGAGCTGCAACGTGCCCTGCGGATCGATCACCACGCGGTCGGCCGCGCTGGCGGCGTGGTAGGTGTCTATTCCGGCACTTTCGAGGAAGGCCACAACTTCTTTTCCGGCGGCCTGCACGTCCTGCACAGCCTGGCGGAGCTCCCACGCCTTCTCGCGCGAGACCGAGAGGTCGGTGAGGTCGAGGGCCACAGCGGCGATGCGGTCGCTG
>JBKHEM010000072.1:0-11305 GCA_046540815.1 Salinivenus sp. | reverse complement strand
GTGATGCTCGACTTCGCCAACGAGGAGCGTGCAAAGGGACGCAACTGGCCCGACGCGCTGGTGCGGGCCGGGCAGATGCGCTTTCGGCCCATCTTCCTCACGTCGCTGACCACGTTTCTGGGGCTCTTTCCCATCATCATCGAGCAGAGCGTGCAGGCCCAGTTCCTCATTCCGATGGCCGTGAGCCTAGGGGTCGGTATCCTCTTCGGGACCGCCGTTCTCATAATGATGGTCCCCTCGATCGCCATGCTCCAGGACCGTGCCGTTGGATGGGTCCAAACCACCCTGCTGGGATACGACGAGCCAACGGTGCACTACGGGGCGTACGGCGATCTGAATACCGGGTCCGGGTCGGATGCGTGAGCCAGCCGGTTCCCCGACCCAGACGCCCGGCGGCGCTGGAGAGGCCCAGGGCGTGTCCCCCATCGTCCCGCGCGCATGCTCCCTCACGACACGCTTCGACGCCGCCGGCGCCACGGGCTCAATCTCCCCTGCCCATTCGCCCCCGATTCAATCTCCGGCGCATCCGCCTCCTGCGTCTGCGCGTAGTACAGCGTCGCGGCCAGCGCCGCAAGCCGATCCCGCTCCGGGTCCTCGACCGCCAGGGCCTGCGGATCGAACTGCTCGTCCACGAAGTGGGTGGTGAAGTCGCCGTCGCGGAAGCCCTCGTGCCGCATCGCAAAGCGACAGAACGGAATCGTTGTGGCCATGCCCGCCACCTCATACTCGTCGAGCGCCCGAATCATGCGGTCGATGGCCGTGGTGCGGTCGCGGCCCCAGGTGGTGAGCTTCGAGATCATCGGGTCGTAGTGGATGAGCACCTCGCCGCCCTCCTCCACGCCCGCATCCACACGCACCCCGAAGCCCGACGGCGGCGCGTGTCGCTTCAGCGGGCCGGGGTCCGGCAGGAAGTTCGACGCCGGGTCCTCGGCGTAGATGCGGCTCTCGATGGCATGGCCGTTCATCGACAGGTCGTCGGTCGTGTAGCCCAGCGCCTCGCCCTGGGCCACGCGCAGCTGCTCGGCCACCAGGTCCACCCCCGTCACCCATTCCGTCACCGGGTGCTCCACCTGCAGGCGGGTGTTCATCTCCATGAAGTAGTAGTTCAGGTCCTTGTCGACCAAAAACTCGACCGTCCCCGCATTCCGGTAGCCGCACGACTCGGCCGCCGCCACCGCCGCCTCGCCCATCTCGCGGCGCACCTCGGGCGTGAGGACCGACGACGGCGCCTCCTCGATCACCTTCTGGTGTCGCCGCTGGATGGAGCACTCGCGCTCGAAGAGGTGCACGGTATTGCCGTGGTGGTCGGCCAGGATCTGGAACTCGATATGGCGCGGCTCCTCGATGTACTTCTCGATGAACACCCGGTCGTCGCCAAACGCGGACCCCGCCTCGCCCTGCGCCCGGTCCATGGCCCCCGAAAAATTCTCCGGCTCGTGGACGATGCGCATGCCCTTGCCGCCCCCGCCGGCCGCCGCTTTGATGAGGACCGGATACCCAATCTCCGCGGCGATTTCCTCGCCCGCCTCGGTGCTCGCCACAGCGTCGGTGGTGCCCGGCGCCATGGGCACGCCGGCCGTCTCCATGAGCTGTCGGGCCGCGGTCTTGTCGCCCATCGCCCGGATCGCCTCCGGCGGCGGCCCTACAAAGTGCACGCCCGCCGCGGCACAGGCCTCCGCGAACGATGCGTTTTCGGACAGGAAGCCGTAGCCGGGATGAATGGCGTCGGCCCCGCTCCGCTCGGCCACCGCCAGGATCGCCTCCTGATCGAGGTACGACTGGCCGGCCTCGGCCGGTCCAATGTGGTAGGCCTCGTCGGCCAGGCGCACATGCGGCGCGCACCGGTCCGGCGTGCTGTAGACGGCCACGGTGTGCAGGCCGCGCTCGTGACAGGTGCGCAGAACGCGGACGGCAATCTCGCCTCGGTTGGCGACCAGAACGGTCTCGATCGGACGAGTTGACACGGCGGAATCCGTCATTTCGTCTGAGATGGCGTTGTGGCATGAAATATGTGAAGGGATGATTACGCCCCGTGCGGCCGCTGCAAGCGGGTCTTCTCCCACGGGCCGTTCCGTTCGCCCTCGCTCGATCGATCGCAGACCACCGCAGGATCTCCACTTATGCCAACAACCCGGGACGACCTGTACGATATTCTCGGCGTCGACGAGGACGCGAGCAAGAAGGAAATCAAAAAAGCATACCGCGACCTCGCACGCAAGCACCACCCGGATCGCAACCCCGACGACCCGAACGCCGAGGAGCAGTTTAAACGCGTCCAGAAGGCCTACGCCATCCTCTCCGACGAGGAGAAGCGCCAGCAGTACGACGCGCAGCGCCGCTTCGGCGGCGGCTACGGCGGCCCCAACGGCGGGGGCCGCGGATCGTGGAGCCGGCGAACCAGCGGCGGGCCGGAGATTCACTTTGAGCAGGGCGGCTTCGACGAGGCCTTCGGCGGCGGGGGCCTGGGCGACATCTTCGAAAGCTTTTTCGGGGGGCGCAGCCGGGGCGCCGGCCCGTTCACGGAGCCGCACTCGCGTGGCCAGCAGTCTCGCGGACCACAACAGTCTCGCAGACAATCCGGAGGCGGACAAGACGTGGAGACCAAGTTGCGCCTCTCGTTCGAGGAGGCCCTCCAGGGCGGCCGGAAACGAGTGGACCTTCCCTCTGGAGAGTCGATCCGCCTCAACATTCCCAGGGGCGTGCGCAACGGCTACAAGATTCGACTCAAGGAGCGCGGCCGGCCCGGTCCCACCGGCCAGCGCGGTGACCTCTACGTGACCTTTGAGGTGGGCGACCACCCACGGTTCCGCCGCAAGGGCGACGACATTCACCTCACAGAAACGATTGGCGCGTTTGAGGCCCTTCTGGGCACCGACCGCCGCATTCCCACCCCCTACGGCCAGCGCATCAAGCTTTCGATTCCCCCTGGAACGCAACCGGGCGAGAAGCTGCGCCTGAAGGGCCAGGGCGTGAAAACCGAGGACGGTCAGGGCGACCTGTACGTGAAAATCGACGTCGATATTCCGAGCAACCTGACGGATGCACAACGCGAGACGCTCCGGTCTGCCGCAGAGAAAGCCGGACTGCTGTAGACCGCCGGCTTCTGGATTGGGGATGTTGCCCCTGCCGCCTGGAGACGTTTTCTCCGGGCGGCTTTCTTTTGTTGCCCCCGTCCGTTGACCCCGCGCTTGGGGCCGTCCAGGCATCCCCGCACCCGGTTCAGAGGCCCGAAGTTGCACTTCACCTGCCTCCCCCACATATTGCGGGTGTGTTACGTTTCGCTGGGGCAAAATCCGCCGGCCATCGGCACAGGACCCGTCGAGTGGTCCGTGCCCACGACCGGGAAAGACGCAGCGGCAGTTGCTGCTCGTCGGCCACGCCCCGTTTCGATCGTCTGTCGGCCCGCCACTGTCCGGGGCCGGCGCCCCCACCCGACTGTTTCGATACCGTTCGGATTTACGACCCCATGACCGATAAGCCGAAAAACGTCTTTCGCATCGACATTGAGCCCACGGAGGAGAACCCCGACCGGCACCCCACCCACGGCTGGCAGGTGCGCGTGAAGCGACAGAAGGAACAGCACACGAAGTATTTCTCCGACAAGCGCTTTGGGGGGCGGAAGGAGGCCCTGGAGAAGGCCGTCGAGTACCGTGACGAACTGCTCGAGGAGCTCCCCGAGCCGATGGATCCCGTGAAGCGCTCGGCCGAGGCCCGCTCCACAACCGGGGTGATTGGCCTCAACTTCTGCTGGAAGGATGATGGCAGCGGCACGCCGAAGCCGTACGTTCAGCTTAGCTGGCTGGAGGAGGACGGCACGCGCCGCAGCGCCGCGTATTCGGTGCGCAAGTGGAACCTGCGCCGCGCCGTATGGAAGGCCTGCGTGCGCCTGCACCGGGCCCGCGAGGAGCAGAACGAGGAGGTGAAGGAGGTCAACGATATGTTTCAGACCGCCTACCCCAACATCCGGGAGCAGTACGAAGACGGGCCCGACGGCGACGGCCTGCCCGAAGAAGAGAAGGAGGAGGCTGCGGCAAGCGCGTAGCGCCCCCGATCGCCCCAAATCTGTCGTGCATACAACACGGGGACCCGTTCCCTACCGAGCCGTTTCGCCCATCTGGGCGCGCTTTCGGGCCTTCGGATCGCGGTGGCGCTTGCGCAGCCGATAGGCCTCCGGCGTGACCTCTACCAGCTCGTCCTCGCGGATAAACTCGATCGATTCCTCCAGCGACATCTCCCGCGGGGTGGGCACGTGTTCTAATTCATCCCCCGCCGCGGCTCGCATGTTGGTCAGGTGCTTCTCCTTCGTCACGTTCAGGTCGAGGTCCTGCGGGCGGTTGTTCTCGCCGACGATCATCCCCTTGTACACGCGGTCGCCCGGCGCCACGAAGAAGTCGCCCCGATCCTGGAGGTTGAGCAGCGCATAGGCGGTCGTTTCGCCCTGCCGGTCGGCCACCAGCGCCCCGGTGGTGCGGTGGGGAATCTCGCCCGCCCACGGGCCGAACGCCTCAAAGCTGTGGGTGAGCAATCCCGTCCCCTTGGTGTCCGTAAGGAACTTGGACCGGTAGCCGATGAGACCCCGACTCGGCACGCGGAACTGGAGTCGGGTGCGGCCGCTGTCCTGGCGCTCCATGTGCTCCATCTCCCCCTTCCGCTCCCCAAGGCGCTCCATCACCACGCCCATGTACTCCTGTGGAATGTCGATTTCGGCCACCTCGTAGGGTTCGTGCGTCGCGCCGTCCATCTCTTTGGTAATCACCTGCGGCATGCCCACGCAGAACTCGTAGCCCTCGCGCCGCATCTGCTCGATGAGGATGGCCATCTGCAGCTCCCCGCGGCCGTACACGTTGAGGGCGTTGGCCGAGCCCGTCTCTTCCACCCGAATCGCCAGGTTGTTGCGCGCCTCGTCGAAGAGACGGTCGCGCAGCTGGCGCGAGGTCACAAACTCGCCCTCCTGCCCGCTGAACGGCCCATCATTGACCCGAAACTCCATGGACATCGTCGGCTCGTCGATGTCGATGGGCTCCAGGGGCTCGGGGTCTTCGGCGGCGCAGATGCTTTCGCCGAGCCCGATGCCCTCCACGCCCGCAATGGCCACAATCTCGCCCGGGCCGGCCTCCTCGGTTTCGACCCGCTGCAGGTCCTGATACGTGAAGAGCTCACTGATCCTTGCGTGCTCGATGCTCCCGTCGCGGTGGCAGAGCGACACCTTCTGCCGGTTTTTGAGGGTGCCCTGCTCGACGCGTCCCACGGCAACGGGGCCCAGGTAATCATCGCGTTGGACGCTGGTGATGAGGGTTTGCAGGGTGCCGTCAGGGTCGCCGGAGGGCGGGGGGATTTCGTCGAGGATCGTGTCGAGGAGCGGGCGCAGGTTCGACCACTCCTCCTCGGCCAGCTCCCGCTTGCACTGCCCCTCCGTGGCCACGGTGTAGAGCACCGGGAAGTCGATCTGCTCCATCTCCGCCCCCAGGTCGATAAAGAGATCGTAGATCGCCTCCAGCGACTCTTCTGGGCGGGCGTCGTCGCGGTCGATCTTGTTGAGGACCACGATGGCCGGGAGCCCCAGGTTCAGGGCCTTCTGGACCACGAAGCGGGTCTGCGGCAGCGGCCCCTCCGCCGCGTCCACCAGCAGCATGATGCCGTCCACCATGCGGAGCGTCCGCTCCACCTCGCCCCCAAAGTCGGCGTGCCCCGGCGTATCGACGATGTTGATCTTCTTCCCCTCGTACCGGATGGCCGTGTTGTTGGCCATGATGGTGATGCCCTTCTCGCGCTCCAGGTCCATCGTGTCCATCATCCGCTCCTGCACCGACTGGTTGTCGCGGAAGATGCCGCTCTGCCACAGCATGGCGTCGACGAGCGTGGTTTTGCCGTGGTCCACGTGGGCCACGATGGCAATGTCTCGAAGATCAGTTTGCTTCATGGAAGGAACGGCTTGCGCCGAGGGGTACGTGCGCCGGACTGACGGAAAAAATATATACAGGAGGCGCCCCCTCCACGTTGCATCCCAGAGCGGCTGCCCCCACACCCCCACGGAAATTGCTCCAGACTTCGTGGGTGGGCGACGGGGATCCTGCGTTAGGCCCCCCTCGTTCACTGATCGCACTTCTTTTTTCCCCGCTCCCTCGGCTGTCATGCCCACACGCGCCGTATGTCTCTGGGTCGTCCTGTTGCTCTTCGTCCCCGGTAGAAACGCCCTTGCGCAACAGCCCGCCGAGACGGCCCGGGCACGCGCCCTGTGCGACTTCCACGGCCCCGACTCAACGGGCAAGGACGGCCCACGAGCCAAGGCCGGCTTCGACCTTCTGCTGCTGTACCACCGCGCGCGCCTCCTCCCCGACTCCGCGGCCCTCGCGCCCCAATCATCGACTCTGCAGCTGCGGGACGGATCCGTCGCCATTGACGCCATCGCAGCCTCCGACCCCGCTGTCCTTCGCCAGGACCTCGACTCGCTCGGCCTTCAAGACATTGGGCAGGCCGGGCGGGTGGTCTCCGGATGGTTTCCGATCGACCGCATCCCCGACCTCGCCCGCCTGTCGTCACTGCGGGGCGTACAGCCCGCCCGGGCCCGCACCCATGACGATCAACACCTCCCGTCTCCGTCTCTACAGCCGGCCCCCGACTCCTCGTCGGGGACACCACGCCCTGGATAATGGTGCTACGATCCGAAGTGACGGTCGAGATAATCTTCGGCCTCGGTCTTCACGCGGCCTCGGAGCGGCTGCAGGAACGTACTGAGGTTGATCACAATGCGCACGTTCTCATCGCCCACCTCAATGTGACCGTCGGCGCCCTGGCCGTCGAAGTGCAGCGTGTCGTTCTCCCACTCGTACCGCACACCCAGGTTGTTTTCGAGCTGCTCAGCAACGCGCTCCACGGCGTCGCGGCCCTTGTCGAGCCCAAGCGAATGCGAGCGCGTAATGTTAATATCAGCCATTTGACAAATTGCTTGGAGGTGAAGATTGGTGATATGCAAACGTTCCGCACAAATCGATAATCACCCGGTTCCACACGCACCGGGGTTGTAGGAAAAGAATCACACCGGCCCCTTCCCTGAGGCAATCGCCTCTTCTGTCACAACCCGGCCCGCTTTCGTCCCCTTCCTTCCATCCCACTCCCCCTTTCTCCCCTCAACTCTCTCCCCCTCAACCCTCTACTCCTCAGTTCCCGCCCTTGCCATTTCGACAACGACGGCCTTGTTTGGTGCGTCCGTGCCCTCCAGTTTTGTTCATTTGTTCCATGCTTCGTCCCCTTTCGGCTTCCGTCCTCGCTGTCTTTCTGCTGCTCGCCGCTCCCGCCGCGGCCCAGCCCGCTGAGTCGCTGGACTCCCCCTCCACCTTCCTGGGATACGACCTCGGCACCGAGTTCACCCCGCATCACCGGGTCGTGGACTACGTGCGACACGTGGCCGAGCAGTCGCCGCGCGTGGTCGTCGAGCAGTACGGCACGTCATACGAGGGACGGCCCCTCCTCCTCGCCACCATCAGTACGCCGGACAACCTGCAGCAGCGCGACACCATCCGGGCGGCAAACCAGCAGCGTGCAGGACTCGCCGACGGGACGCCGCAGGACCAAACCGCGATTGCATGGCTGAGTTACGGCGTCCACGGCAACGAATCCGTCTCCACTGAGGCGGCGATGAAGACGCTCCACGCCCTCGCCGACCCCACGAACGACCGCACCGGCGACTGGCTCCAGAACACCGTCGTGCTCCTCGATCCGCTCCTCAACCCCGACGGCCGCGAGCGCTACGTGCAGTGGTACAAACGCACCACGGGCGCCGACATCAACCCGCGGCCCGAGGCCCGGACTCACCACGAGCCCTGGCCCGGCGGGCGCTCCAATCACTACTACTTCGACCTCAACCGCGACTGGGCCTGGGCCTCGCAGCAGGAGACCCGCCACCGCCTCGACGTGTACCACGACTGGATGCCCCACGTCCACGTCGACTTCCACGAGATGGGCGCCGACGATCCCTACTACTTCGCCCCCGCCGCCGAGCCGTTCCACGAGGACCTTACCGACTGGCAGCGCGAGTTTCAGTTCACCATCGGCGAGAACAACGCCTCTTATTTTGACGACGAGGGGTGGCTCTACTTCACGCAGGAGGTGTTCGACCTCTTCTATCCCGGCTACGGCGACACGTGGCCGCTCTTCAACGGCGCCATCGGCATGACCTACGAGCAGGGCGGCTCGGGCCGGGCCGGGCGCGCGCTCATCACGGCCGAGGGCGATACGCTCACGCTGGCCGAGCGGCTGGCGCACCACCACACCGCGGGCCTCTCCACGGTCGAGGCCACGGCCCAGAACCACGAGCAGGTCGTCCGCGAGTTTGCGGACTACTACGACACCGCGCAGGAGGACCCGCCCGGGAGCTACGACGCCTACGTGGTCCGGCACGAGGACAGTGCCGACCGCCTGCAGGCCCTCGCCGACCACCTCGACCGCCAGCGCATCCAGTACGGCTACGCCACCGAGTCGGGCGCCGCACAGGGACGCTCGTACCGAAGCGGCGATTCCGAGGACCTCCAGATTGAACAGGGCGACCTCGTGGTGCCGTCCAACCAGCCGAAGGCCCGACTCACGAAGGTGCTCTTCGAGCCGCAGACGACCATCGTCGACTCCATCACATACGACATCACCGCCTGGGGCCTGCCCTACGCCTATGGCGTGGACGCCTACGCGCTGCCGGACGCCCCGGGCGTTGACACCACGGGCACACCGCCCGAGGCCGCTCCCTCCCCCTCCGGCCCCGACGCCCCCTACGCTTACGTGACTCCGTGGGGCAGCCGGGCCGACGTGCGCTTTGCCGCGGCGCTCCTGCAGGAAGACATCCGCCTCCGCTTCGCCACCGAGCCGTTTACGATCGACGACCAATCGTACGACCGCGGCGCGCTCCTCATCACGCGAGACAACAATACGAACCGCCATTCGGACTTCGATGCGACGGTGCGCCGCGTGGCCGAAGAGCACAACCAGCCCCTTCACGGCGTGTCGACCGGGTTCACCGAGGAGGGGCCCGACTTCGGCTCGGGCACGGTGGGCTTCGTGAAAGGCCCCCACGTTGCGGTGCTGGCCGGCGAGCCCACGTCCTCGTCCCGGCTCGGGGAGGTGTGGCATTACTTCGACGAGCAAATCGACTACCCGGCCACGCTCCTTCCAGCAGAGGACTTCGAGGCCGCGATGCTTGA
Source organism: Salinivenus sp. (assembly GCA_046540815.1). GTDB lineage: Bacteria > Bacteroidota > Rhodothermia > Rhodothermales > Salinibacteraceae > Salinibacter. The sequence goes on along the minus strand of JBKHEM010000072.1, from coordinate 2,117 downwards.
CGACGTGGACGTGCTCGTGCTCCCGGACGGCAACTACGGCGAGTGGATGACCGACGCCCGCGCCTCAGCGATCACGGAGTGGGTGCGCGGCGGCGGCCGCCTGCTCGCCCTGGGCCGAGCGGGCGGCACGATGGCCGAGCGATCGGACTACGCCCTGTCGTCGAAACCGGACTCCGCGACGGAACGCACTGCGGAGTCTCCGCTCTCCCGATACGCCACCCAGGAGCGGCGGGCCCTCACCGGCTCCACCCCCGGCAGCATCCACCGCACCTGGATCGACACGACGCACCCGCTGGGCTTTGGCCTCTCGGACCCGTACTTCACCCTCAAGCGCAACGACGACGCCTATGCGTATCTGGAGGGCGGAGGAACCGTGGCTGCCCTCGAGGACGCCGCCCCAGTCAGCGGCTTTATGGGGCACGAGGCCCAGCAGGGGATCGACGACACCCTGCTGTACGGGGTGCAGCCGCTCGGCTCGGGCCAGGTGGTCTACTTCGTCGACAATCCGCTCTTCCGCGGGTTCTGGTACCAGGGCCAGGTCCTCTTCGGCAACGCCGTCTTCTTCGTGGGAAATGAGTAGCTGTGGAGAGGGGGGAGTGGAGGGTGGAGATCTCCTCAGAGCACCCTCTCTCCCCTTTCCCTCCACTCTTCTCCTTCCCCCGCCGTGTCATCCGAGGCCGATGGAAAACATGCTCTCCAGGTCGTGACTGGAGTGCACGCGGAAACCGATGAGTGTTTCCGTGTCGGTGATCCCCTCGATCTGGCGAATTTCCTCCGTCACGAGGGTGGCCAGCGCATCGTTTTCGGCCACGCGCAGGATGGCGACGAGATCAACCCGGCCGGCCACGGAGTGCACCTCGCTGACGCCATCCAGCGCAGCTAAGGTGTCGGCCACGGTGTTGACCTTGTCGCGCTCGGTATCGAGCAGTACGATTGCAGTAACCATAGTGTGGAAGCGGGAACGGATGTGAGTTCGAGCCTTGTCCCCAACGTACATCCAGACGCCCACACTCCCAAACCTGCAGACGCCTGCTGCCTCTCATGAACGCGTCCTCCGCAGAAGATCCTCCTTCTCCCGAGGCTCATTACGTCTACATCGTGGAATGCAGCGACGGGACCTACTACACGGGCTACACGACGGATGTGGAGCGCCGTGTGGTCGAACACAATAACGGGACGGGCGCCAAGTACACGCGCGGCCGTCAGCCCGTGACGCTCGTGCACGTGGAGGCGTACGACACCCAGTCGGCCGCCATGCAGCGCGAGCACGCCATCAAGCAACTGCGGCGGAGGGCCAAGGAGCGGCTCATTGATTCGTCATAGTGGAACGGACGACAGGGTTCCGTCCGTCCCGCCCACACGCCCGTCCTCCCACACTCTGCCCCTCCGAAACACGCCCCCGTCCCCCTCGTCGGACTGCCGAGTCGGACATCGTCCTTTTCCTCAATTTCCGCCCCTCCATGGCCGATCACCCGCAGTGGGACGCCCCGCCCGAGATGCAAATCGACACCGACGCCGTCTACGAGGCGACCCTCGAGACGAGCCGGGGCACCATCCGCGTCGAGCTCTACCCCGAGCACGCCCCCAAAACGGTGAACAACTTCGCCTTCCTCGCCGACGAAGGCTTTTACGACGGCACCCCGTTCCACCGCGTCATCGAGGGCTTCATCATCCAGGGCGGCGATCCCACGGGCACGGGCCGCGGCGGGCCCGGCTACCAGTTCGAGGACGAAATCGAGGGCAACCCCCTCTCGCACGAAACGGGCGTCCTCTCGATGGCCAACGCCGGCCCCAACACGAACGGCAGCCAGTTCTTCATCACGCGGGCGCCGCAGTCGCACCTCGACGCCAAGCACACCGTCTTCGGCGACGTGGTGGAGGGGCAGGACGTGGTGGACTCCATCCAGGAGAACGACACGCTGGAATCGGTCACCGTTCAGAAGCAGTAGCGACCGGAGCGGGGGCCGCGTCTACAATTCATCCCACGGTGCTGAGGCGCTCCCGCAGCCGCCGGGCATCTCGGGGCGCGTGGCCCTCGCCCGCCGTATTGTTGAAGTAGACATACACGTCGCGCCCTTCGGCCCGCCACTCGGCGATCGTGTTGGCCCAGTCGTCGA
>JBKHEM010000071.1:0-11381 GCA_046540815.1 Salinivenus sp. | reverse complement strand
GCCTCGTACTGCGGGTAGAGCTCGGGGCTGTCGAACGTAATGTCGCCCCCGGTCACGCCGAAGACGGGCTGGTCGCCCAGATCCTCGATAGCGCTCCGAACGGCCGGGACGACCTCGGACCGAAACTGCTCCATGTCCGCCTCGGACTGGGTCTGCGGGTCGGCCAGAAAGACGAAGGCGTGCTGCTCGTCGGACCGGGGAAGCGGCTCCAAGTCGAACCGGACCTCCATCGTGCCGTCGTCGTCCGGCGCGATGGGCCGGTAGAACCGGGCCGTGCCCCTCGGACGCGTGGGGATTTGGTAGCCGGACGGGACCGAGAGGGAGACGAACGGCTGCCGCGTGCTGGAGCGTAGGGTGAACGAGCCGTCGTCGTCCGTGTCCACGATGCGGCGCCCGTCGGTGACCGGGACGCCGCCGAGGCCCTCCCCGCGGGCCTGCACGCGCCCCTCGATGCGCACGGAATCCGCCGTGGACGGGGCGCTGCCCATCGTAAACGGGAGGCTGAGGGCCGCGCCGGTGCCGGCCAGTTGGCGCAAAAACTGGCGGCGGCTCGGGCGAAAGGCGGAAGAGGACATGGGCTTCGGTAGCAGTGAAACAGGCGGGCGGGGCGGCGAGGGCGGGCCGCGGGGATTACTCGTCCAGGAGCCGCTCGTCGGCCTGCCAGTCGCCGCGGCGGAGCGGGATCTGCATGGCCTCCTCGGCCTCCAGGCGGTCGAAGAGCCGAGTGCGCATCGAGTCCACGCGCGCCTCGTAGGCCGGGACGTTGATCAGGTTGTGGCGCTCGTTGGGATCCGTCTCTAGATCGTACAGCTCGTTCTGGTCCCAGACGCCGTGATAGTAGACGTATTTGAACCGGTCGCCGCGGAGCGCAAACGTCGTGGGCGTGTGCGGGAAGGCGTGCTCCCAGTAATAGGCGTACAGGAACGACCGGTCGGCCTCCGGCTCCTCCCCGTCCAGCAGGTCGAGGAAGGAGCGGCCGTCAAAGGTCATCGTCTCGTTGGAGATCCCGGCGGCCTCAAAGACGGTGGGCGCCACGTCCTGGTTGCGCACGAGCGCCTCGACGGTGGCGCCCGACTCGATGAGGCCGGGGCCCCAGGCCAGCAGCGGCACGCGGATGGAGGGCTCGTAGGCGTTGCGCTTGTCGATGAGGCCGTGCTCCCCCAGCAGAAATCCGTTGTCGCCCATGTAGACGACGAGCGTGTTTTCGTCGAGGCCGTTCGCCTCCAGGTAGTCCAGCACCGAGCCCACGCTCTCGTCGAGGGCCAGGAGCGTCTCTGCGTAGTTGCGGTAGAAGGTGTCGTAGGTCATGTCGCCGTGGTACATGTAGTCGACCCCGTGCCAGCTGTCGCGCTGGGCCTTTACCCAGTCGGGCTTCCCCCGGTAGTTCGACTCCGTGTTGGCCATGGTGGGCGGGCGGGGCGGGTCGAGGTCCGCGAACTGTCCGTCGTGCCGGTCGGCGGGCACAAACTCCGCATGCACGGCCTTGTGGGACAGATAGAGGAAGAAGGGCTCCTCCTCGCCCGCCTGTTTGTCGAGCCAGTCGAGGGCGTAGTCGGTCAGCAGATCCGTCATGTAGCCCTCCCGCGGCACCTGCTCGCCGTCGACGTTGAACGTCGGATCGTTGTAGACGCCCTGCCCGGGAAAGCTCACCCAGCGGTCGAAGCCGGGACGCGGGGAGGCGTCTTCGTGCCCCATGTGCCATTTGCCCACGAAGGCGGTGTTGTACCCCGCGTCCTGCACGTGCTCGGGGAAGAACGTCGTCGTGTCCGGGACGGACGTGGAGTTGTCGACGACGCCGTGGTTGTGGGCGTACTGGCCAGTCAGGACCGACGCCCGGGACGGGGAGCAGAGCGAGGTCGTCACAAAGGCGTTTTTGAGATGGACGCCCTCCCGCGCCATGCGGTCGAAGGACGGCGTCTCCAGGAAGTCGGGGGCCTCCTCGTGGAAGCCCATGAAGTCGTAGCGATGGTCGTCGCTGATGATAAAGATGATGTTCGGCCGCTCGTCGTCGGACTGCGCACCCCCCGTGCGCGGCGCCAGGCAGAGCGCCCCCACAAGAGGAACGAGCAGGAAGGCAATCGACCGCAGCCAGGAATGTCGCATGGGGCAGCAGGAATCAGACAACGGGGTGCGGTGAGACGTGGGATCGATCCACCGGGCGGCCGTGCGCGCCCGCGGGAAAGAGTGCGACACTACTCGCACTCACCCTCGATCCACCCGCCGGAGAACCCGGCCCGGCAGAGCCCGCGGACCACGTGTGGGTTCTCCCGCATGAGCGACCAGATCAGGCCCGTGCGGTGGTTTTCAATCATCGTGAGGATGGGGCCCTGGTCGATGCCAAGGTACTCGGTTTCGAACCAGCCCTGCGAGGTCGTCTGACCGCCGTCGGGCGGCGTCTCGTCGAGGGAGTACGTCGGGTTGAAGGCGTCGTAGAAGCCGTACTCGCCGAACAGGCGGTCGCCGTAGCGGGACCGCATCTCCTTGAGCGCGGCAATTGTGGTGTCGGGGGCGAAGGGGACCGAGCCGCCCACGGCCGTGGGGGCGATGGTGCCGTCGTCGCGGATGTCGCCGTCCGCCGCCCCGCGGGCCCAGTAGCCGCGAAACTCCCGTTCCTTCCCGTTCACCGTGACGGTGGTGTTGCCCGGGCCGTCGGAAGCGGTCAGGCCCCAGATGTTTTCGCCGTAGCCGGCAAAGCCGTCGGGGTTGTCGATGGCGTAGGCCCGCTGGGCGAGGGTGGCGCGGCGCGAGTTCTCGAAGTAGTCCATCCCCTTCTCGCGCATGTAGGCGTCCTGGATCTCGCGGAAGTCGATCCAGATGTGCGAGTACTGGTGGCCGAAGAGCGGGGCAAAGTTGACGTGTTCGTAGCCGTAGAACGAGGCCCAGTCGTACGTGCTCGTAAACGCGGGCCAGACCTCCTCGTCCACCGGGTGCGTCGGCGAGCCGAGCCCCAGCACGTAGAGGAGCATCGCCTCGTCGTAGCCCTCGTAGCCGTAGTCGAAGCGGCCCTCCTTGGGGGTCCAGCCCATGCTGATGGTGCCGTCGGGCAATTGCATGCGGTCCCACTCCACGCGCCGATAGAGCGAGTCGGCCAGCGTCCGGATCCGCTCCTCCGTCTCGCCCTCACCGTCAAAGTACTGCTGCGCGGTGAGGGCGCCCATCAGGAAGAGCGCCGTGTCGATCGTGGAGAGCTCGGTCTCCTGGTGGCGCTCGCCGGTCTCCATGTCGATAAAGTGGTAGAAAAAGCCCCAGCGCCCCGTCATACCCTCGGCTGCGTCGCCCTGCGGGGCTTCCCAGAAGAACTCCAGCGTCGTGAGGGTGCGCTCGCGGGCCTGCTCGCGGGAGATGTAGCCCCGCTCTACGCCGATGGGGTAGGCGGTGAGCGCGTAGCCGACGGCCGCCACGCTCGAAAACGGCGGGTCGGGCCACCGGTCGGGCGCGAGTCCGTTCTCGGCGTTTGTGGTCTCCCAGAAGAAGTCGAACGTGCGAGCCTGCACGGTGTCGAGGAAGGGCCCGGTCGCGATGGTCGTGTCGCCGGACGGTTGGGACGCCGTGCTGCCTGGGTCCGACGAGCAGGCGGCGAGCAATCCGAGGGCCGCCAGGCAGGCGAGAACGAAAAGGCCAAGGCGCGTCATGGGAGTCACCATGGGTGTGAGCAGGTGGGCGCTCGGGCCCGGTCTCTTGGTGGGGGTCCGGGGTCGTGGTGGGGGTCCGGTAGGAACGAGCCTCGGCGGGCCCGTGCCCCAGCCCGGGGCACAGGGACCGAGACACAGGGGCCTGAAGGGCCCGGGGGATTGAGGTTGGGGGCTAGTAGCCCTCGTTTTGGTCCATGGCGCCGCCGCTCAGGTCGATCTCGCTCTGCGGGATCGGGTAGACCGTGTGCTTCGACTCGAAGCCGTCCAGCTCCTCGGCGGCGCGGCCCTGCCGGATGAGGTCGAAGTAGCGGTGCTGCTCCATGGCCAGTTCGGCGCGGCGCTCGGCCCAGATGGCGTCGAGGAGGGCCTGCCCGCTGGCCGTCACGTCGGGCAGCAGCTCCTCGGCCGTCACCGTCATCGACATCGATTGCGTCGTCGTGACGATGTCGCCGCCGCTCTCCTCCTGCTCCACGCGGGTGATCTCCACGTCCACCGACGCGTCGGGGGACACGCCCGAGAGGGCGTCGCGGTACTCCTCGCGGGTGGTCACCTCGGTGCCGTCCACGGACTCCAGCACGTCCATCGTGTCCACGAGCGCGGGGTCCTCTTCGTAGGCAAAGCTGTTGAGCCCGGCCTGCGCCGCGGGACCGTCCGCGTCGGCGTACCGGACGAAGACGTGCGGGGCGCTATCGTCCAGGCCTACGGTCTCGGCCAGCGGCTCCGCCATGTTCTCGGGCTGCAGGCCCAGCGTTACCGATTGCCCGCCGCGGGCCCGCGCCCGGACCTCGTTCAGGTACTGGCGCGCCGTGCCCTCATCGCCGGTCCGGTAGGCCGCCTCGGCCGCGGTCAACAGCACATCGGCGTAGCGCAGGCGGCGGATGTTTACCGTGTTGTTTCCGGAGCCCTCCGGGCCCTCCACGGATGGCTGCACCTTCTCGTTGTACCGCTGGTTCGACATGTCCGGGTCGATCTCCGCCACGACGCCCGAGCCGTCCGGGAGCGCCTCCCACGGGTGCAGGATGGTGGCCTGGTGGCGCGGGTCGCCGGGCTCGTAAGACGCCTCCAGGTCGGGCGACGGCTGGTTAAAGCCCCAGCCGTTGTTGGCACTGCCGCGCACGCCCTGCACCTGCGCGTACTGGCTGGAGCCCTCCGTGCCGGACTCCCGGGCCGCAACGCCCACCTCGAAGACCGACTCGGAGGAGTACTCGCCCTCCGGGCGGAAGATGGCCCAGTAGTCGTCGAGAAGGTCGTACTCACCCGACGAGATCACATTCTCGGCGTGGGTCCGGGCCTCCTCGTACTCCTCCTGAAAGAGGTGCACCTTGGCCAGAAGGCCCTCGGCCGCGCCCTGCGTGGCCCGCCCCGCCTCGCTCTCGCCGTAGGCCGATCGGGGCGGCAGCGCGTCGACGGCCCGGGTCAGGTCGCGCTCAATCAGCGCGTAGATCGAGTCCCGCGGGGCCCGCTCCTGCTCAAACTCGTCCGGCTTCAGCGGCTCCGTAATCTTGGGCACGCCGCCGTAGGCCCGCACGAGAAAGAAGTAGTAGTACGCCCGCAGGAACCGGTTCTCCCCCATCAGGCGCTCTTTCACGTCGTCCTCCATGTCCACCGAGGGGATGTTCTGAAGGGCCACGTTGGCGCGGTACACGCCGGTGTAGTAGCCCGCCCACGTTTGCTCAAAGGCCAGGTTGGAGGACCCAAACGTTTTGTCCTGGAGCTCCAGCAGGTAGCTGGCGTCCGAGGGCGTGCTGCCCTTCGTGGCGTCGTCGGAGGCGATTTCGGTCATGCCGAGCCACGAAAACACGTGCACCTCCCAGTTGCGGAGCACGTTGTACGTCGCGTTGGTGGCCTGCTCGGCGTTCTTCTGGTCCTGGAAGAAGTTGTCGGAGGTCAACTCGCCCTTCGGCGACGTGTCGAGGAAGTCGCAGCCGGCCAGCGAAAGGCCGCCGGCCAGGACAAGCAGGACGGCGAACACACCGAGTCGACGAGAAAAGGAGAGAGAGCTACGCATGGGAGAACCCTGATTTTTCGGAGGGAGGGTGCGGAAGTCCGAGGGGGACCGTTAGAACGTCATGTCGATGCCCATCGTGACCGAGCGCGCAATCGGGTAGATGCCGTCGTCGATGGAGTTGGAGATGACCGACGAGCCGCTGATCTCCGGCGTGTAGCCGCTGTAGCCGGTGAAGGTGACCAGATTGGTCCCGTTGGCGTAGACCCGAAACTGGTCCAGGTTCAGCGACTGGCTTACGCTCTCGGGGAGCGTGTAGCCGACCTGCACGTTGCGGAGCTTGAGGTAGTCGGCGTCCTCCACCAGCCACCCGGACGCCGTAAACCAGTTGTGCCCGGGGTTGCCGATGCGGGGCTCGGAGGTGGAGGTGCCTTCGCCCGTCCAGCGGTCCAGGTAAGAAGCCTCGAAGTTCTCGATGCCAAAGCGCTCGGACTTCTTGGCGTTGAACACCTGCGCGCCCATCTGCCCGTTCACCGTGGCCGACACGTCGACGCCCTTGTAGCTGGCGCTGAGGTTGAGGCCGTACGTGACGTCGGGGATCGGCGAGCCGATGTAGGTGCGGTCGTCGCCGTCGATGTCCCCGTCCCCGTCCACGTCGGCAAAGTTCAGGTCGCCCGGCTCCACGCCCGGCATGGAGGGCGAGTTGTCGATTTCCTCCTGGGTCTGGTAGATGCCGTTCACCTTGTAGCCGTAGAAGGACCCAATGGGCTGGCCCGGCTCGGTCTTGGTCGTAAAGGCGATCTCGTTGGCGAGGCCCCCGCCAAAGATCTCCTCCTTGCCGGAGCCGAGCGACTGCACCTCGTTGTTGGTGGTCGAGCCGTTCAGGCTCACCTCGTACGAAAAGTCGCCGTGGCTCTGCGAGAGGCTCACCTCGGCCTCCACGCCCGAGTTGACGACCTCGGCGGCGTTGACGAACGGCTGGGTGTCCACGCCCACGTACTCCGGAATGGGCACCTGGACGAGAATGCCGCTCGTTGTCCGGTTGTAGTAGTCCACCTCGGCGGTAAGCTGGTCCTCAAAGAGGCCCAGGTTGACTCCCACGTTGCTCTGGGTCGTCTCCTCCCACTGAATCTGCGGGTTGGCCAGCTCGGTCAGCGTGGCCCCGAACGCCAGACTCTCCTGCTGCCCAAAGACGGCGTTCAGGTTCGTGGCCACGCTCGCCACGCTGGGATAGGCGTTGATCTTGTCGTTGCCAATCTGGCCCCAGCTGCCGCGCAGCTTCAGCTCGCTGATCACGTCCACGTCCTCCAGAAAGGCCTCCTCGGAGGCGCGCCACCCGAGGGCGACGGACGGGAAGTAGCCGTAGCGGTTCTCTTCGCCGAAGCGCGAGGAGCCGTCGGCCCGCAGCGAGGCGGTCAGCAGGTAGCGGTCCTGATAGGAGTAGTTTGTGCGAATGAGGCCCGAGAGCATGCTCCAGTCGAACGCCGTGTTTGTGTTGGTCTGCCCGTCCTCCTCCCCGGCGTTGAGGTACCAGAGGCTCTCGTCCTCGCCAATCACGTTGGTGCGGCTGCCGCCCAGGGTCTCGTTCTGAAACTCCTGGGCCGTCACGCCCGCCACCACGTCAATCGAATGGTCGTCGATGGTCTGGTCGTAGCTGATCGTGTTTTCCCAGAGCCAGCTGGTTTCCTCGGTCGTGTTGACCGAGATCGAGCTCTCGTCGTTGCGCTGGGCCGAGGACACGGCAAATTCGGGGTCGAAATTGCGCGTCTCCTGGTTGTCGATGTCCAGCCCCAGGCTCGACTCGAACGTAAAGTGGTCCAGAAAGTCGTATTCGCCGTACAGGTCGCCGACGAAGCGGCGGCCCGAGTAGGAGTTGCGGTGGTAAAAGACGCTGGCCGCCGGGTTGCCCGCCGAGGCCCGCGCGCTGGCGTCGTTGAAGTCGCCGTCCTCATCGCGCGGGGCCACGGTGGGGTCGGCGCGGTAGGCGCTCCCCACCACCCCGGGGTCGTCCGTGCCCGTGCGGTACGTAAAGCCCAGGTTGTGCCCCAGCTCGAACGCCTCGGTGAGCTGATACGTGTTGTTGGCTCGGAAGGAGGCGCGCTGGTAGTCCGACTTCTCCATGACGCCGTCCTCCCGGAGGAAATTGCCGCTAAAGTTGTACGTGACGTCCTCGGTCCCGCCGCGGGCCGACAGCTGCACGTCCTGCGTCGGCGCCGTGCGGTAGACCTCGTCCTGCCAGTCGGTGCCCGTCCCCAGCGCGTCCGGGTCGTCAAAGGCCGGCGACTGCCCCTCATTCTCCCGCAGCTCGTTGGCGAGCGTGGCGTACTCCCGGGCGTTCGTCAGGTCGATCGGGCTCATCACCTCCTGCCACCCGTGGGACACGTCGGCGTTGAACGTCGTGCCCTCCCCCGCGTCTCCCGACTTCGTCGAAATGATGATCACGCCGTTGGCGCCCCGCGACCCGTAAATGGCCGTCGCCGACGCGTCTTTGAGGACCTCGACGGACTCGATGTCCCCCGAGTTGAGGAAGGAAATGTCGTTGGTCAGCATCCCGTCCACCACGTAGAGGGGCGAGGTGTCATTGAGGGTGCCCACGCCCCGAATGCGGATCTGCGCCCCCGCGCCGGGCTCGCCCGAGGTGGGCGTCACCTGCACGCCGGACACCCTCCCCTGCAGGGCCTGCGAGACGGACGACGTCTGAACCTTGCTGAGGCCGTCCCCGTCGATGCTCGAAACCGAGCCGGTCAGGTCCTCGCGCTCCTGCTCCCCGTAGCCGACCACGACCATCTCGTCGAGCTCGTTCACGTCGGAGGGCAGGACGAACTCGACCTCGACGGTGTCCCCGGCCTGGACGGTGACGGACTCTTCCTGCTCGAGATACCCGACGAAGGAGGCGCGCAGCGTGTACTGGTCCGGCGCCAGGTTGCCGAGGACGTACCGGCCGCTCTGGTCGGCGCTCGTGCCCTGCTCCGAGCCGGGAATGGTCACGTTGGCGCCGGGAAGGGGACTGCCCTCCTCGTCCACCACCGTGCCGGTGACGGCACCCGTCTCCTGGGCCTGAACGCCGGGCACGGCAACAACGAACGCACACAAGAAAAGGGCGAGAGACAGGCGAAAACCGCTCATGATATCGGGATGCATGTCGAAGAAAAACGTGCGTGGAACCGGCGGGCCGGGCCCGGCTAGTCCGCCGGTGAACAGCCGCAGGACTCCCGCCGGACGAGCCGGGTCTGCAGCGTCTGGTGGGTGGGCGCCGCCGACCCGTCGAGGAGCGCGAGCAGGCGCTCCACGGCCCGCGTGCCGAGCGTCTCCATCGGCGCGTGGACCGTCGTGAGGGACGGGGCGACGTAGTGGGCCATCGGGATGTCGTCGAACCCGACCAGGGCCAGGTCGTCCGGCGCCTCCAACCCGGCGTCGTGCAGGCCGCGAAGCACCCCCAGCGCCATCGAGTCGTTCGACGCAAAGAGGGCCGTGGGGCGCGGGGAAAGATCCAGCAGCCGGTCCACGGCGGCGCGCCCGGCCGCCCGTGTAAAATCGCCCTCGAGCTCGAGCGCGTCGTCGTCGTCGAGGCCGCAGTCGCGGACCGCCGCCCGGTAGCCCGCCCGCCGCTGCTGGGCATCGTAGTTTTGCGCCCCGCCGGTCAGGATGGCGACGCGCTCGTGCCCGTGCTCGGCAAGGTGCCGGGTCGCCGCGTAGGCGCCCTCGCGGTTGTCGAACGCAAGCGTCTGCACGCGCGACTCGCTGGCGGCCGTGTTCAAAAGCACGACCGGCAGGTCGTCCGGGACCAGGTCCTCCAGAAAGTCGTGGCTGAGCCGGGGCCACAGGAGGACGAGCCCGTCGACGCGGCCGAGGAGCGACCGAATGACGGACCGGGCCTCGTCCTCCCGGGTGTGGGAGTTGGACACCAGGAGGTGGTGGCCGTGCTCGCGGGCCCGCCGGTCGAGCCCCCGCGTGATCTGGGCGAAAAACTCCCCGTGCATGTTCGGCAGAAGCACGCCAATCATGCGCGTCGCCTGCGCCCGCAGGTTCCGGGCCGTCTCGTTCGGGTGGTAGCCCAGCGCCTGGGCCGCCTCCACCACCTTCGCCTCCGTGGCCTCCCGCACGCGGTCGCTCCCGTTTAGGACACGGGAAACGGTCGCGACGGAGACCTCCGCTTCGTCGGCCACGTCTTGGATCGTGACGCCCATGATGAAAGCGCTACCAGCAGTCAAGAAAAAATAAGCGCGAAGATGTAAACCTTTACACCCCTGATGTAAACCTTTACATCTCGCAATTACAACCGGCGGCCCACGTTCTTCATTCAATCCCAACATTTCGCCGGCGGTGCTGTTGGGACGGCCGCGGCGGGCGGGCCCGCCTGAGGCCCCGGCCGAGGGGGCAATTTCGTTCCAGCCCAGGGCGCACGCGCCTTGCGCCAAAGGAGCATCGCGCCCCGAGCCTTGGGGGGTTTCTTGTGGTGTTCCGTTCCCGGATGCCCTTCGTCTGGGTCCTTTTGCCCCCTTCTGACGCAACGCCATGCACGCCCGCCTCGCCTTTGCCCTCGCCTCGCTCCTTCTGTTTGCCCTGCTGCCCCCGCCGGCGCAGGCCCAGCGGGCCAACTGGGTCGGAGAGCAGTACGCCGACCAGTACGCGCAGCCCATCACCGACGCCCTCGGCGCCAACCTGAACGCCGGGCTCTTCCGCCCCATGGAGGTCGGGAGCAGAGGTCCGATTCCGACGATGAACGTCTCCGTGGGCGTGACGGCCATGGGCGGGTTTACGGGCGGCTCCGAGACGGCCTTCCCCTTAGACCAGGACCGCGTGCAGACCGACGACGGGCGCACCCTCACGATCACGTACCCGGACGGGACGCTTCCAACAGCCTTCGGAGAGGAAACCTCTCCTGGAACGATGGTCATCTCCGACGGAGACCCCGCGACGCCCGACGAGACGCTTAAGCTGCCGCCCGGGCTGTGGAACACCTCGATTGCGCCCCTCGCCCTGGTGCACCTCGGGGCGGGAACGGTCTTCGGCACCGACGCGCAGGTTCGGTTCGTGCCGAAAACGGACATCCGGGACTACGGGTCGGTCTCCCTGTTCGGCCTCTCCGTCCGCCACAGCTTGAGCCAGTACGTGGCCCGCGCCCCCGTCGACGTGGCGGTGCAGGGCGCCTGGCACACCGTGTCGTTCACCGGGGGCGCGGAGGCCCCGGCGCTGGATGTCGACGCGTCCGGCTGGGCCGTCAACGCCCAGGTGAGCAAAGGCCTCCGGACCCTCCCCGTGACGGTCTACGGCGGGCTTCAGTACGAGCAGTTCGGGCTCGACGCGGGGTACGAGTTTCGGACGATCTCCGGGACCTCCACGGTCGCGTTCGCCCAGGACGCCGCAACCACCGTCCGGGCGGTGGCGGGGATCTCGTCCCGGCTGTCCGTCCTCCAGCTCAACCTCGACTACTCCCTCGGCGCGAACAACGCGCTCTCGGCCGGGGTGGGCCTCACCCTCTAACGCCCGCGCCCCTCTGGGGCCTGCCCGGGGCCCGGTTGGGGCCGGTGCTGGGTGGGCCGGTGCTGGGTGGGGCGCACGCCCCCCAACGACTGGTGGGACGGGGGAGGAAGCGCGGCGCCACTGGCCCGGCGCTTTTACGAAGACTCGGCGCTATGCGAAGACCCGGCGCTATGCGAAGACCCGGCGTTCTCCGGGCAGCCGGCGAGCGGTCAAACCGAACGCGGAAACGCCGGCGCGATCTCCGATCTCTCCATCTCCTCCTCTCCAAAGAACCGGACCGCTCCCTCCCCGTCGACAATCCAGACCTCTTCGGCCCCCGC
>JBKHEM010000070.1:0-11635 GCA_046540815.1 Salinivenus sp. | reverse complement strand
GTCTGCATCCAGGCGTTAACAACGATAATCCAGAACGCCGACAGCCATGCTCCAAACGCGACCATGACAGATGAGAACACGTAGAACCAGCCGGGGACGCGCTCGCGTCCGAACAGCATGACGCCCAGAAAGACCGCTTCGGTGAAGAACGCCATCTTGGTTTCGAAGGAAAGCGGTCCCCCGATGAGCTCCCCGGCCACTTCCGAAAACACCCCGAAATTGGTGCCAAACATAAAGCCCATGGGGATGCCCGTCACGGTCCCCATAATGAAGCCAACGGCGAAGAACTTCGTCCAGAACGCGCGGAGTTTGCGGTAGCGTGCCTGCTGGGTGCGAAACTCCTGCACGGTAAAGTACACAAGGAAAGGAGCCAGCCCAATCGAGGTAGCGGCAAAGATAATGTGGATGGAGATCGTCCACCCGAACTGAATCCGGCTGGCCAGTTCCGACGAAAGGAGTGCAAGGGAAGAGAAAAGATCCATAAGCTGCAGGCCTCGATCGCTCGCCAGTAACGTGCAGCGCGCTCCAATTGACTGGAGAACTGCTTACTTGCTATTACAAGTATTTCTATGACATAATATCTTTACAAAAGGCGGAGGTTTGAGTGAGAAAGCGGCAACGGGTGAAGTTTGCCAGAAAGGGGCGTGGAAAAACGATGGGGCACTTCTCTTGCCCCGGCCCCGGCACCGTGACCCGGGCGGCGATGGAGAACGCGTTCGGGGCACATCCCCACGTCACGTCGTGGCCTCCATTCGGGCTCACGGCACAACCTGTCGCCCCGACCGGCACCGGCTCTCCGTGACCGGGCCCAACGTTATGCTGCTCGACGTGCAGATGCGGGGCGAGACGGGCTTCGACCTGCTGGATCGCCTCGACACACCCGTGCAGGTGGTGTTCGTAACGGCCTACGACGAGTACGCCGTGCGCGCCTTCGAGGCAAACGCGCTCGACTACCTGCTGAAGCCCGTCGACCCGGAGCGCCTGGCCGAGGCGCTCCGGCGCGTGCGGCAAACCCAAACCGCCCTCCCGGAGGACGCAGGCGCCAGCCCCGACACGTTCCGGTACGACGACCTCTTTTTCTACGAAGAAAGCCGCCAGCCCCGCTTCATCCGCATTCGCGACATCGTGTTCATCGCGGCGGCGGGCAACTACACCGAGCTCCACCTCGCCGACGGCGATACGGCGCTCAGTTCCACCACGCTGTCCGGGTGGACCGACCGGCTCCCCGACGCCCACTTCGCCCGCATCCACCGCTCCACCCTCGTCAACGTAGAGCATGTGCGTGGGGTCGAGCGGACCGACGGCCGCGCCTACGACGTGCACGTGGAGGGCCGTGGCGAGCCGCTCTCAATGAGCCGGCGACAGGCCCAACGGCTCACGGATCGGCGGTCCTGACGGGCCCCACCGGATCACGGCCCCGCTCGGGAAGAAACGCCTATTTTTCTTCCATCAAGCTTCTGTGCAACAGAACGAGCCGCTTGACTTTTCTTCCCTCCTGCACGACTGTCTGTATCGAGTCTAAATAATAACCAAGCAAAAAGACTGCAATGAACTGTCGCGTCTGGCTCGTCGGGCTACTTACCATCGTTTTTTTCGGAGGTGCCCTGCCCGTCTCTAGTTCGGCTCAGACGGGCCGCATTGAGGGGCGGGTTGTGGATGCCCAGCAGGGCGAGGGCCTGCAGGGCGTGAACGTGGGGCTGGCGGGCACGTCCATCGGCACGGCGACGGGGTCCGATGGCCGGTTCGAGCTCCAATCCGTGCCCGGTGGGGAGCACGAGGTCGTGGTGAGCTTTGTGGGCTACGAAACCGTGCGGCGGTCGGTCTCGGTGGAGGCCGGGGAGACCACGACCCTGACGGTTTCGCTGAAGGCGGCCGACCTCGAACTGCAAGAGGTCGAGGTCCTCGGGCGGGAGGCCACGAGCTACGACGGCGACTACAGCTTCGCGGCCACGAAAACGGCCACCCCGGTCGAGAACGTCCCGCAGTCCATTTCCGTCGTCACGAAAGAGGTGATCGACGACCAGCAGATTTACCGGCTCGACGAGGTGTTCAAGAACGTGAGCGGCGTAAATACCTTTTCGGGCTACAACGACTACACGACCCGCGGCTTTCGTTCCTCCGAGGCCCGCCTGCTCAACGGCCTGAAAGCGGGGTTCTCGTTCTGGGACAACCCTCTTCTGCCGCACATCGAGCGGGTGGAGGTCATCAAGGGGCCGGCGTCGGCGCTCTTCGCCAACACGAACCCGGGCGGCACGGTCAACATGGTCACGAAAAAGCCGCTCCCAACCTCGCGCCGGTCACTGAGTACAACCCTCGGTAGCTACGACACTTACCGAAGCACGGCCGACTTTACGGGGCCGCTCACGGATGACAAATCGGTGCTCTACCGCCTCAACGCCGGCTACGAAAACACGGAGACGTTCCGCCGCCTGCAGTCGAGTGAATCGGTGCTCGTGGCGCCGTCGGTCTCGTTCCTTCCCAGCGACCGAACGCGCGTGAACCTGGACCTCGTCTTCTCGCACGTGGATACGAAGCTGGATCGGGGCCAGCCCATCTTCAACGAAAGCGACGACCTGACGTCGACGCCCATCGAGTTTTCGCTGAGCCAGCCGGGCGACTACATGGAGAACACGAACTTCCACGTGACGGCGTCGCTCACCCACGAATTTACCGACCGGCTCACGTTCAACAGCTCGTACATGAAGTTTCGCTACGACCACGACCTGGAGGAGCACCGGACGAGCAACGTCTTCCTGCCGGACGATCCGACGACCCTCCAACTGGCATTCATCAAGCGGAAGCAGGAGCGGATCGCGGACAACGTGACGAACTACCTCACGCTCGACGCGCAGACCGGCCCCGTCGAGCACGAGGCCCTCGCTGGGTTCGATTTCTTCCAGCAGGACGACAACCGGACGCAGTGGGGCGCCCGGGGCGATGAGAACTTCATTCTGCCGGACGGAACCGAAGAGCCGGGCGGAAACGTGGGCAATTTTAGCCTCACCGACCCCGTCTACACCATCGAAGGGCGCAACCCGTCCACCTACGAGGCCAACTGGTTCTCGCAGTCGCGCACCACGGAGCCGATCCGGTCGCGCACCTACGGGGCGTACCTGCAGGACCAGCTCCGGTGGAACGACCTGCGCCTGTTGCTCTCGCTGCGCCACGAGTGGTACCGCGACCTCCTGCCGCCGGAGCAGCTCCCTTCGGACCGGGACGATGAGGCCGTCGAGCAGTCCGCCTGGCTGCCGCGCCTGGGGGCCGTGTACAGCCTGCCGGGCGGCGTGAACGTGTACGGCACCTACGCCGAAGGCTTTCAGCCGCAGTCCGCAGAGTCGCTTATCAACCCGGAGGCCGGCGGTCCCTTCGACCCGGAGAAGAGCCGCCTCTACGAGACCGGAGCCAAGGCAAACCTCCTGGACGGCCGGCTCACGGCCACAACCTCGCTTTACCAGATCACAAAGGAGAACGTGCTGGTGAGTGCCAACGCATCGGGCAATCCGCAGCTGCTGGAACAGCGCGGCGAGGAGCGTTCGCGGGGTGTCGAGTTCGAGTTGGCCGGGGAGCCCGTGGAGGGGTGGCGCCTGACGGCCAATTACGCGTATAATGATGCCGTCATCACCGAGGCGGCGGACGAGGACCAGGAGGGCACCGTCAAGGAAAATGCGCCGCACCACATGGGTGGATTCTGGTCGACCTACACGATTGGCGAGGGGCCGCTGAAGGGACTGGGCATGGGGGCCGGAGCCAACTTCGTCACCGAGCGCAACACGTTCGAAGAGGCACTCCAGCTGCCCGGCTACACGGTCGTCGACGCGTCCGTCTTCTACACGGTCAACAACTTCAAGATCACGGCCTCGGTGGACAACGTCTTCGACGAAACCTACTGGACCGGCGGCTACAACTTCGGCCGCATCTTCCCCGGCGCGCCGCGGAAGGGACTGCTGAAGATCGGGTACACGTTTTGAGGCGTGATGCGTGAGGGCGTGGTGCGTGAGGGGCGGAGTGATCCTGATCCGAGACGCGGAGCACCGATACAATGGCGTCGGAAGATACACCGGACTGGCTTTCCAACAAGCGGCTCTTTCGCTGGCACGGCTGGCTCGGGCTCAACCTGGGCCTGCTGCTGTTCGTGGTGTGCTTTAGCGGCACGATTGCCGTCTTCAGCTGGGAGATCGACTGGCTGATTGACCCGGCGACGCGGGCCGACCACGACACGCTGAACTGGACGGCGATGGAAGACAGCCTCCGGGACGCGCACCCCAACCACGTCGTCTCCTACCTCCAGGGGCCGCGCCACGACGGCTTCGCCGCGATCGCCTACGCCACGGATGCGGCCGGGCGGAGCGTGAAGCTGTGGGTGCACCCCGAAACGGGATCCGTGCAGAAGCGCGGCAACTTCTGGACCGTGCAGCGCTTCTTCCGGTCGTTTCACCGGCGCATGTTTTTCCCGAATCCCTTCGGCATTCTGTGGGTGACCCTCTTTGCGTTCGTGCTCGCCGGCTCGGCCGTGACGGGCGTTCTGTTCTACAAGGGGTGGTACCGGCACCTCTTCCGCTGGCGATGGAAGGACGTGCGCCTCTTCTTCTCGGACGGGCACCGGCTGGCGGGCGTGTGGAGCCTGGCGTTTGCGACGATCATCGTTGCGACGGCCGTGTGGTACGGCGTCGAGCTCGTGGCGCCCGCCGACGGCTTCGATGCGGGGGAGATTTCGGAGGAGGCCCTCGTCGAGCGGGGACCGGCCCCGGACATGCTGCCGCTCGGCGAGCAGGTGGAGCGGGCCAAAGCGGCGTTTCCGGGCCTGGAGCCCGTTGACGTGATTCCGGGGACCGCCGCCCGGGCGACGCAGGTGCGAGGGCAGGCCGACGCCTGGCTCGTGCGCCCCCGCGCCAACACGGTCCGCATCGACCCCGTGACCGGCGAGGTGCTGTCCGTGCAGGACGCGACGGAGGCCACGGCCTACCACCGCTGGAGCGACATGGCCGACCCGCTCCACTTCGGCACGTTCGGGGGGCTGTGGTCGCAGGCGGCGTGGTTCCTGTTCGGCCTGCTGCTGTCGAGCCTCATGCTCACGGGCGGCTGGCTCTGGCACCTGCGGGCGGAGAAGAAGGCCCGGGCCGCCGGGGCCGGACGGCACCCGCGGTGGGGCTACGTCGCGGCGGCCGTGCCGGTGATTGCCCTGCTCGCAAGCGGCGTGTACGGGTACGTGGAGGTGGAGAAATATTACATGATGCGCGAGGCACCGCGTCAGATGGAAGCCCAGTCTCTGGAAGTGGGCCCGTGGCAGGCGAAGTTGCTCCGAATGCCCCCGCCCGACGACGGGGCGGCGTCGTACCGCGTGTTGTTCAGCGGCTCCGAGGATGCCGTCGCCAACCTGAAGGACGCGTCGCTGCGCTGGACCGGCGCGCCCGACAGCACCGCGGCCGAGCGCCACCCGAACGCCCCCGTCACATCGATGCTGACCGACGGGCCTCCGACCGGAACGGACTCGACGCTCACGATTGCAGGTACGACGTGGGACGGCGACACGCACCGCGACACGGTGTCCGCCGCCGCGACCACCAACGGCTCCTCCGTCGCGACGGCCTCACTCCCGATCCCGCCTGTCCCGACGCCCGTCTGGATCGTCATTGGACTCTTCGTCGCCCTCACGCTTGGGATCGTCGCAGCCTGGCTCGTCCTGGCCCAGCGCACGGCCCGGCAGCGGGCTGAACGGGGCGGGGAAGCGAGCGATCCAGAGGCCCGGGCCGTTCCCGTCTCCGCCGACCTTCCGACCTCAAAATAGAGCAGACAGATCCGCCCGGTCCCGAGCGATTTGCCTTCTCCAACAGAGCGGATCGACACGAATTTAGACATCATTTTTCTCGTATCCACCTCTCCGACCATGACCACGCGCTTGTTCTCTTTCCTTCTCGCCCTCGTGTTTGTCGCCACCAGCCTCGGACCCGCGTCCGTCTTCGCCCAGGAGCGGGTGCTGGGCGAAGAGGTCATCGAGCCCGGCATTCAGCTAACGTTTGAGGCGGCGCCCCAGGACGACGTGACGCCCTACGATCAGAACCTCTCGGAAGACGCGACCGACATCCATCTGGAGGTCCTGGTGGGGTGGAGCGAAGATTCGGACGTCGACGTGCCGGAGGGCGTGACGCGCGGGGGCTTCGTCGGCTACCTGAAATTCTTTGCAACGGTGACGAACGAGGACACCGGACAGGAGAAGAAGGTCGACTTCATTCCACACGTGACGCTGGGCGACGCCATGCACTACGCCCGCAACATCTCCCTCCCGGGCGATCCGGACGATTCGTACACGGTGACGGTCGACGTGCGTCCGCCGGACGAGACGGAGGTCGCCTTCCACGAAAGCTGGCGCGAGGCGCACGGCACGCCGCTCTTCGAGGCGCAGACCTTTACGTACGAAGGGCTGGATCTGGCCGAGGTGGCCGCGGCCACGCGGTAGCGAGAGCACTGCGTCCGTTGACGGCGAGCACGGAGCGGAAAACGGCACGGACGGGCATCACGCGACGCACGGGATGAGCCGGAACGCCCATCCCGATGCGCCGGTGGACGGCCTGCCACGTCTACGGGCGATCTCGCCGGCCCCCGCCGTCCACGGGATCTTCACCACAGCAGGACGGGAACCAGCCTTGCAAGTGTGCTCCAGGCTTGGTAGCCTTGAATTGGATCCGTTGTTTATAACTGGTCTAAATAAGCAAGGAGGAAAAGCAAGCCGTGACCCTACTGCGCCTCACTGTCTGCTGTCTTTGTGCCGCTCTCGCGGCGGCCGCCCCGTCCCTCGCCCAGTCCCCCCCCGACACAACCGCTCCATCCGATTCCCTCTGGCGGCTGGAGATGGAGCAGGTCCTCGTAACGGCCACGCGGGCCGAGCGCGAGGCCGATGATGTGAGCGTGCCCGTGTCGGTGATCGGGCAACAGGAGATTGAGTCGGAAGGCGCGGCCCGCATGACGGACCTCCTGTCCGATCAGCCCGGCCTGACCATTAACAACGATCACGGCTCCGGCCTCCAGCTGCGCGGCCTCGGCCCCGAGTACACGCTCATTCTGGTGGACGGGGAGCCAATCATCGGGCGCACGGCGGGTACGCTCGACCTCGACCGACTGACGACCGCCAACGTCGAGCGCGTCGAGATCGTGCGCGGCCCCACCTCGTCGCTCTACGGGAGCGATGCGCTGGCGGGCGTCGTCAATCTCATCACCGCGTCGCCCGACGCCGGACTCGGCGGCACGGTACGCACGCGCTACGGCACGCACGGGACGGCCGACCTCAGCGCCCGGGTGGAGGGCGAGCAGGGGTCGTGGCAGGGCTCGGCCTTCGTGAATCGGTACCGGATGGGCGGATACGACCTTTCGCCCGATGCCCTTGCGCCCACCCGCCCCGGGTACGTCGACTACACGGCCCAGGCCAAGGGCCAGTACGACGCAAGTGATCGCACCACGCTTTCCCTCCGGGGGCGACTCGCCACGCAATCGCAGGACTATGCCGTGGGCATCGACGGAGGCTCCGCGTCCGACCCCGTCCGCCACACCCAGCAGAACGACCGGCTCGACTGGAACGGGACCGCCGAGGTGGAGCAGCGCCTGGGCGCGGGCTGGTCCCTCACCGGCACGCTCTACGGCTCCGGCTACCACACCGACCAATCGCTTCGCCGATCCAACGACGGCACGGTCCGCAGCCAGTCGACGCTCGACCAGCAGTACGGCAAGGCCGAGGCCATTCTGCGCGGCCCCCTCGGGGCCGATCACCTGCTCACCGTCGGCGCGGGCGGAACCCTCGACCGCATCGACGCGGATCGAAAGACCGGACGGCGCACCGGGGGCTTTGGCTTCGTGCAGGACGAGTGGAGTCCGCTGGGGACGCTCGACGTGACGGGCAGCCTCCGGCTGGACGCCAATAGCGACTACGCCTCCCGCCTCAGCCCCAAGCTGTCCGCCCGATACGCGCCGCTCGACCGCCTCTCGGTCCGCGCCTCGGTGGGCAGCGGCTACAAAGCGCCCGCCTTCCGGCAGCTCTACCTCGACTTTACCAACCCACAGGCCGGGTACAGCGTCTTCGGCGTTACGAAGGTGCAGGAGGGCCTCCAGCGCTTCCAAGAGCAGGGACAGATCGAGGAGCAGTTCCGACCGACCTCCGCGCTCGGCGATCCACTCACCCCCGAAACCTCCTGGGCCTTCAACGCGGGCCTGACGGCCACATTATGGGAGGGGGGCACCCTCCGACTCGACGCCTACCACAACGAGGTAAGCAACCTCATCGACACCGAGCCGGTGGCGCGCAAGACCAACGGGCAGAGCGTCTTCACCTACTTCAACCGAAACGAGGTCTTCACCCGCGGCCTGGAGGCGCGCCTCACCCTGCGCCCGCTCCGTCCGCTCCACGTTGAGCTCGGCTACGACTACCTGGAAGCCAAGGACCGGCAGGTGCTAGAGCAGCTGGAGAACGGCGAGATCTACCGGCGCGAGGACGGCCGCGACGTGCAGGTCACGACCGACGAGTACGCCGGCCTGCCGGGGCGCCCCACCCACTCTGGGACCGTGCGCCTCCGTCACACGGCCCTGCCCCTTGGCCTTACCGCCAGCGTCCGAGGGACGCTCCGAGGCCGCGCCGGCTACGCCGACCTCGACGGCAACGGCATTATCGACTCGGACCGCGAGTACGTAGAGGCGCGCACGCTCTGGGACGTGACCCTCTCAAAGACCCTTCTCGATACGTACACGCTTCGGATCGGAGGCGAGAACCTACTGGGCTACACGAACCCGTCTCGCGTCCCCTCCCTCTCAGGTCGCACGTGGTTCGCCGAACTCCAGGCCCAGTTCTAACCTCTTTTGGGTCTTGTCCCCTTACGACTGCACACGCAACACACACGTTATGTCTTCTCACAACCGAACATCCGACGACACGATGCACCGCATTCCTACACTCCTCACCCTTCTTTTCATCGGCGGCGCGCTCGCCCTCACCGGCTGCGACAGCACCGGCGTCAACAACGGCGAAGAAGACGAGCCGCTCAAGACCATTCGCGTGGAGGACCTGCCCGCTGATCCGGACACCACCAGCGGCTCCGGACGCCCGCAGGGCTACGGCCAGTTCGCCTTCTTCGACCTGCGCGACAGCACCCTCGTCCTGCGTTCCGACGAGGCCAACCGGGCCGACTCGGCGTCGACCGAGTGGGACATCGCCTTCCAGAGCACCGATATTATCGTGAACGGCGGATCGAACGGGCCGGGGCAGGGCGCGGCGTACGTCGCGGACGAGCCGTTCCAGGACGTGACCGAGGTGAACACCGACAGCCTCACCCAAGACGCCGTGGAGGACTGGTACACCTACAACGCGAACGGCAACAACATCGTCCGCCCCACGCCGGGGAAGACGCTCGTCATCCGCACGGCTGACGGGGAGGCCTACGCCAAGATCCGCGTCCTGAGCTACTACGAAGGCGCGCCCGACGACCCGGCCGAGAGCGACGCCGAGTCGCGCTACTACACCTTCGAGTACGTGCTTCAGGACGACGGCACGAGCTTCGAGTAGCGCCCGTCCCGATGGCCTGTTGAACATTGCTTTTCCTTCCTTCCGTCCCATGTCCCCGATCTCCCCTCTGGGTTCCTGGCTCAGCCCCGCCACGAAGCGGCTGTTCGTGCTCCTGGCGGCCGGGCTGCTGCTGGGCACTCCACTCGCCCGTGGCCAGTCCGCCGCCGACACCAGCCGTATCGTGACGCTCGGGGGCTCCGTCACCGAGATTGTGTACGCCCTGGGCGCCGGGGATCAGGTCGTGGGTGTCGACGCGTCGAGCATCTATCCGGAAGCGGCCAACGAGAAGCCCGACGTGGGCTACTTCCGGGAGGTGCCGGCGGAGGGCGTCCTCTCGCTGGATCCGTCGCTGATCCTGGCGCTGGACGGGACGGGGCCGCCCGCTGTGCTCGACCAGTTTCGCAGTACGGGCGTTCGCACCGTGCTCGTTTCCGACGAGTCGAGCGTACAGGGGACGAAACAGAAGATTCGCAGAATCGGGGACCTGCTCGGCCGTGAGGCCGCGGCCGACTCCCTGATTCGGGGAATGGAGCGGGACCTGGAGGAAGCAACGGCCCTCCGGCAGCAGGCCGAGACGACGCCGGAGGTGCTCTTCATCTACGCCCGGGGCAACGGCTCGATGAGCGTGGCGGGCCGGGGCAGCTCGGCGGAGGCGATGATTGAACTTGCCGGGGCGAAGAACGCCATTACCGACTTTGAGGGATTCAAGTCCATGTCGTCCGAGGCCGTCGTAAGCGCCGAGCCGGACGTGATCCTAATGCTCGACCGGGGCCTGGAGAGCATTGGGGGCGTGGACGGGCTGCTGGAGCAGCCCGGCATTCCACTTACGCCCGCCGGCGAGAACCGTCGCATCGTGTCGATGGACGACCTGCTCCTGCTCGGCTTTGGGCCACGCCTCGGAACGGCGGTGAAGCGCCTCACAACGAAGCTGCACCCGGAGGTGAAGCCCACCACCTCTGCCTCCCAACCCCAACGGTAGTGCGGCATGGCTCCCCCTGTTGCGCCCCCCGATACCACAACGACCAGCGGCGAGGACCCCTCGGGTGAGGCCGCTGACCGATCCCCGGCCGCGTCGATGCGCGGACGGCACCGTCGCCGCGAGCGGTGGGTGCTGGCGGGCCTCGTCGCGCTACTGACCGGGGCCGTCACCACGGGACTGGCCGTGGGGGCCGTGGCCATTTCGCCGGGCCAGGTGGGGGCCATCCTGGCCGACCAAGTCGGGCTCTCGCTCCCCCAGGCCTACGAGACGCGACAGGCCCTCGTGCTAACGGACATCCGGCTCCCACGGGTGTTGCTGGGAGTGGGCGTCGGCGGTGGACTGGCGGTCAGCGGCACTATCATGCAGGGCCTCTTCCGCAACCCGCTGGCCGACCCGAGCCTCATCGGCGTGTCGAGCGGGGCAGCGCTGGCGGCCGTCGTGACAATTGTGCTGGGGAACTCCCTCTTCGGCGCATGGGCCGACACGCTGGGGCCTGTCCTGCTCCCCACGGCGGCCTTCGTGGGCGGGGTGGCGGCGACGGTCCTCGTCTACCGCCTCGGCACGCGGAACGGGCAGACCTCCGTGGCCACCATGCTCCTGGCCGGCATCGCGATTAACGCCCTGGCCGGAGCGGGAACGGGCCTCATGACCTTCATCGCGGACGACGATCAGTTGCGCGACCTCACATTTTGGACGCTGGGCAGCCTCGGTGGGGCCACCTGGACGCAACTGGCGGTCGTGGGGCCGTGCCTCCTTGGCGGCATGGTGGCGGCGCCCTTCCTGGCGCGCCCGCTCAACGCCCTGCTGCTGGGGGAGGGCGAGGCCTACCACCTCGGCATCGACACCGAACGCGTAAAGAAGCTCGTCGTGACGCTGGCGGCCCTGGTCGTGGGCGCCGCCGTGGCCGTGAGTGGCGTCATCGGCTTCGTCGGACTGGTGGTGCCGCATCTGCTGCGCCTCGCCGTCGGGCCGGACCACCGGGTGCTCATTCCCGGCTCGGCCCTCCTCGGGGGCGCGCTGCTCCTCGGGGCCGACATCCTCGCCCGCACCATCGTCGCGCCCGCCGAACTGCCGATCGGCATCGTGACGGCCCTGGTGGGGGCGCCCTTCTTCCT
>JBKHEM010000069.1:0-11833 GCA_046540815.1 Salinivenus sp. | reverse complement strand
TAGATGAAGAGGCGACTGTGTCTATCGGGAAGCAGTGCCAGTCGCTTTTTTCACAGTCCCATGCTCTCTTCGCCTCTCGCACTGTACACAACCAATTCCACTGCACCCGCCCTCCGAGAGCCCGACCCCGAGGTCGACGTCCCCGAAGCACTGGTCCATGACCTCTGGCTTCACCAGCGCTTCCGTACCGACGATCTCGCCACGACCGACGACACCCCCGTTCAGGTCTTCGACCCCGGTCAGCCCAACGATGACGCCGGTCCGGACTTCGCCAATGCGCATGTTCGCATCGGGCAAATGGAGTGGCGCGGGGACGTCGAAGTGCACCTCCAATCCCAGGGCTGGTTCGCACACGACCACCACACGGATCCGCGATACAATCGGGTGGTTCTTCACGTCACCCTCCGCACGGACATGTGGACCGGGGGCCTACTGCGACACGACGAATCGCCCCTCCCGGAGCTTGTTCTCGCCCCGCACCTCGACACCCCCCTCCGCAAGCTTCTCCACGCCTTTCACACGCGCCCCGATGGCGATGCCCTTCCCTGCGCGTCTCGATGGAACGAGGTGCCTGCCCCTCTCAAGCTCGACTGGATTGATGCCCTGGCGGACGAACGGCTGAACGAGAAACAGGACCGCGTAGAGACTCAATCCGGTCGCCCGCTGGAAAGGAGCCTTCACGAACGCCTCTTTGCCGGGCTCGGCTATTCCAAGAACGACGATCCCATGTCGGTCCTTGCGGAGCGCCTGCCGCCAGACCTCATCCGCTCTCTACCGTCGACTCGGGACCGCGAAGCCCTCCACTTTGGCGTCGCTGGACTGCTCCCGGCCCCCGGCGACCTCCTGGAGGCCGACCGGCCCACGGCGGACTACGCGATGGACCTTCGCCACCGCTACCGCCGGCTCCAGGTCCGATTCAACATTCCCGAAATGAAGGACACCGCGTGGACCTTCTTTCGGCTGCGCCCCAACAACTTTCCGCCGTTACGCATCGCGCAGGCCGTTGCGTGGTACGAGGACGGCGCGCTCCTTTCCGAGGATCCGCTTCCCCGCCTGCGTAACGGCCTCCAGTCCGATGCCCCGGCCCGTGCCCTCCGAGAGGGGCTTGCCGCCGAGCCGCCCCCCTTTTGGCGCACGCACTACCGCCTCACGAAACCCGCCGCGGAGCACAATCCAACGCTGGGCACGTCCCGCCGCGAGACCCTTCTCGTAAACGCCGTCGCGCCGGTTCTGCTGCTCGATGCCAACAAGCGAGGCGCCTCCGCACAGGCCCAGGCGGTCCGCCGGCTTCTCCAATCCCTTTCCGCCCCCAGCGACGCGGTGGTGCGACGATTCCAGGACCTGGGAACCGAGGCCCGTTCCGCTTATGAAGCCCAGGGCCTGCACCAGTTGTACCGGGAGTACTGCGTCAAGGGCCGGTGCCTCGACTGTGCCATCGGAAAGCACCTTCTCGGCGCGTAGGCAGGTTCTGCTGTGGAATCACCCGAGGACCCCGTCCATTCACCTGTTGCTACGCCCGCCGTCCCTTGGTCTCTCCCTGCCCCTCCCTCCCCGCCGTGCTCGTTCGCATCGTCCGCATGACCTTTCGCGCCGAGGCCGTCGAAACATTTTTGGAGCAGTTCGACGCTTCGGCTCCTCGGATCCGTGCGTTCCCGGGCTGCCACCACCTGGAGCTCTGGCGCGACGCGGACTCCCCAGCGGTCTGTACGACCTACAGCCACTGGGAGCACCAGGAAGCGCTCGACCGGTATCGCCACAGCGACCTTTTTCGGTCTACCTGGAGCCGCGTTAAGCCTCTATTCGCCGATCGCCCCGTCGCTCACAGCTACACGGTGGCCCGGGCGGAGAGCGATATTTCTGGCCCTTCGTTCGATTCCTCTGGAAATGAAGCCAGCCTGCGTTAGGAGCACTGGAATCCCCACCACTGCTCTGTGTGCTGGTCGGCCGAGCACTCTCCCTCGATGTTGCAGAGCACGCCAACCGAATCCGCGGCCACACGCCCGGATTCCGGGGCTGTGACATAGCCGCGTGCGGGCCAGAGCCCCTCCCCGCTCCACACGCAGAGGGCGTCGTCGGCCCGGGTGTATCGGAGATAGTCCACGTTGAGGTCCAGCATCAGGGTGCGGGCCTGCGCGGACCCTGTGTTGCGGAGCCAGAAGAGCGTCGTGTCGCTCCGGGCTTCGGCCTCGGACACAGCCACCTGGACCAGCTGGTTGTAGTCCCCGCGCGCTTCTTCCGGCGGTGTTGGCGCCTGACATCCGCCCAGCCCGCCCAACAGAAGGATCACCATCAGAAATCGAGAGAACGAAGTGCCCATCGATTGGCGCGATTGAGCCGGGGCTACAATGGAGCCGTTCTCTATTCTTCGGGGGACGAGAGTCCCGGGATGCCCTCTACGGGGGCCAGGGCCTCCGCCATGGTGATCTCATCCTGCTCCTGCAAAGCCGGATAGTCGACCGGCGTAATGGTGTAGGTGCTCGGATCACGGACCTCGGGGCCGGGAGCGGAGGTGTCCCGCGTTGCGGCATACACCTGACGCAGGGTTCGCGTGTACTGGGTCCGAAGAAGCGTCTGATCGGTGATCATGGCGCCGTACGCGCGATGCAGCGTCCGGTACGCGGCGTCGGACGAGAGGCTATTGACCTGCTCCTGCTGGGCAGCAATCATTGACTCGTGCAACTGTACCAGTTCCTGGTAGCGGTCCGCGAGGGGCGAGAGGGCCTCCTCCTGCTCCACCGCAGCGCGGAGCTGGCGCAGATTCATTTCTGCTTGGTCAAGATCAGCCTCAAGCTCTTCAACGGCCACACCCATTTCTTCGTACGTCAGGGCCTCGGTGCCGCGCCCTCCGTAGGTGCGACACCCCGACAGGACCACCAGCGCGGCGAGGGCAGCGAAGAACAAGGAGCGAGCAGTCATGCTCATCGGCACGTGGAGTCGTGTGGCAGAAAAAACAGCCGGACCGAGAGTGCGGCACAAAAGCAATGTCCGGCTCCCCATCGTTTCTTTCAGGGCAGCCTCCCGAAGTTCCGCTCTTTTTCACCCGTCGCGAGCGTACGGCGCCGTCGGGAAGGGCCGGTCCGAATGAGAAGGGGAGGGAAACACCCGTTACAATCCAGAGGTATCCACGAGTGTCTGTGGCAATCTGTGCGGGGCTGGGAAGAGCAGCCTGTGTTCGTGATTCGGTGACGTGGCTCCGTTCGTTCCCCATGTGCAGTCGAGAACGTCATGAGTGAGCAAACGGCCCGTCTGGTCTCCCGTCTCCGTCGTCGCCTCCGGCAGACGGCCCGCCGCATGACGTACGCCGAGATGGCGTTCGGCCTGGCCGTCGCGGGGGGATCCGGCGCGGCCCTGTGGCTTCTGGCGGCCCTTCTGGAAGCCAGCTTTTGGTTTGGAACCACAGCACGTACGGCCCTGGCCGCGGCCGGAGCCACAGTGGGACTCGGCATTGCCGCCGCCGTCCTGGCCCGCCCGCTCGCGAAGTGGATTGGACTTGTGCCTGGCCCCTCGGACGAGGACGTGGCCCGCGCTGTTGGGGACCATCATCCGCGCGTGGCCGATCGCCTGGTCAACTTGCTGCACCTCGCTGAGGGAAAACGAAGCCACGCCCCCGCCCCCCTCGTGGATCAGGCCGTCCAAAATTTGGCGGACGATTTGGACGACGTGTCGTTCGAGGCGGTCGAGGACTTTGGGCGGGCCCGCGAGGCCCTCCGACTCGCGTCGGTTCCCTTCGTTGGCGTGTTGGCCTTTTTGCTCATCGCCCCCTCCACCTTCCTCAATGCGTCCGAGCGCCTTTTGGCCCCCGGAACGGAGTTTGATCCCCCGGCCCCCTTCCAACTCTCCGTTCGGCCCGGCGATACCCAAGTCACAACGGGCGACACCCTCGAGGTCACCGCCCAGGCCACCGGAGAGGTCCCCCGACGGGCCCGACTCTTGCTTCGAGACACCACCGGGTCGACGGAAGAAGTGGCGTTGGAGGCCGACTCCGCCGGGCGGTTTCGCCACGCCGTGCCTAACGTCCGGGCGCCCCTCCAATACCGCGTCGTATCCGCCCCGGTCCGCACGGACTGGCATCGGGTTCGGGTCGCGGCCCGCCCCCGGGTTCAAGAGCTGCAACTGACCGTCACGCCTCCGTCCTACACCGGCCGGTCGTCGCGCACGCTCGACCCCAACGTGGGCGACGTATCGGCCCTTCCGGGCGCTCGAGTCGAAGTAGAGGCCACCGTGGGCGGACCAGACCTGACCACGGCCGCCCTCGACTTTGACAGTGGACGGACCGATACCCTGTCGCTCAGCGACAGCGTCGCGACAGGAGCGTTTGCCGTGGAGCGCGAAGACACGTATCAACTGCGCCTCCAGAGCGACGACGGAATTCCCAACCGCTCGCCCGTCAACCACCGAATCGACCTCCGCACCGACGCGGAGCCCTCCGCGTCCTTCGAGTCGCCGGGCCGCACCACGGACCTGGCGCCCGACCTGGTCCAGCCTCTCCAGGTCCGACTCCGCGACGACTTTGGCGTCCGACGCGCTGCACTGTTTTACCGGAGGGCCGGAGCGGACTCGGGCGAGGGGGAGGAGGAGTTTTCCTCCATCGACCTGCCCCTCTCCAACCCCGACGAGCGCACACAGACGCTTTCCTACGAATGGCTACTGGTCCAGGACAGCGGCCTGGACCCCCAGCCCGGAGACGAAATCGAATACTTCGTGCGGGTGTGGGACAACGACACCGTCAACGGCCCCAAAAGCGGAACGACCCGCACCCAGCGCCTCCGCATGCCCTCGCTGGCGCAGCAGTACGACGCCCTCGAAGAAACCCAAGGCTCCGCCGACGAGAAGATCGATTCGCTCCAACAACAGGCCGACTCGTCCAGCCAGCAATTTGAGCGCCTCCGGCGAGAGCTCCGCCAGTCTCGCGAATCCGACTGGCAGAACGAACGGCAGGTCGAACAGCTGAAAGAGAAACAAGGGACGGCACAAGATGCCGCAGAATCTCTCTCCCAGTCCATCGAGGAGATGACCCAGCAGATGCAGCGTAATGGACTGTCGAGCCAGCAAACTGCCGAGCAGTTCCAGGAGCTGAAACGCGTGGCCGATGAACTGTCTTCCCCCGAGCCCCAGCAGGCGCTTGACGAGTTACAGGAGTCTCTCTCGGAGGACCAGTCGCCCCGTCAGCGGCAACAGGCCCTCGAAAATGCCGAGCAACAGCAGCAGGACTTCCAGGACCAACTAGAACGGACCGATGAGTTGTTTGAGCAGCTAAAATCACAGCAACAACTCGATGAACTGGGCAACCGCACCGAAGACCTGCGGGAAACGCAGGACGCCCTTGAAGAAGAAACCGCCGAGCGCATGTCGGACGACGCAGAAGACGGCGACTCCTCCGATCCCGCAGCCCCGGACTCCACCCAGGAGGAGACCTCCTCATCGGATCGCACGGACGGACGCCCCGACTCAACGGGGTCGTCCCCCGACTCAACCACTCCCCCGCCCTCCGACTCTCAGTCTACGGATGCCTCGCCGGACGCTCAGGCTGAAGACCCCGGCGCCTCCAACGAGGACCTTTCTCGGAAGCAAGAACAGGCGGCCGAAGAAATGGAGCAGCTCATGGAGGAGATGGAGCAAACCCAACAAGAGATGGAGGACAACGACTCGGCCCCCCGCCAGCAGTTGCAGAAAATGAACCAGCAACTGCAAGAACAGCAGATGCCCCAGCAGATGCAGGAAAACAGCGAGCAGCTGCGCAACAACCAGCTCCAGCAGGCGCAACAGGGCCAGCAGCAGATGCAGCAGCAGCTCCAACGCATGCAGCAGCAGATGCAGCAAATGAAGAAGAAAATGCAGGCCCAGCAGCAGCAACAAAACGTAACAGGCCTTCGGTCTGCATTCGAGAACACCCTGCGCCTCTCCAAGAAGCAAGAGGCCCTCCGATCGACGGTCGACGCCCAGTCCGACGAAGACGACGGCCTTCCAGCACGCGCCCGAGAGCAAAACGTCCTGGTCACCGGACTCGAGACGGTGACGGACTCGCTCCGCTCCATCGCCCGCCGGTCTCCAAGCATGACCCAGGCCGTGCAGACCGAGACCGGAGAGGCATTACAGGCTATGGAGTCGGCCGTCACGGCCCTCGACGAGCGAGAGGCCGGAGCGGCCTCGGACCATCAGAAAACGTCAATGACCCACCTGAACGAACTGGCTCTTCTTCTTTCCGACCTGCTCAGCCAGATGCAACAGCAGCAGGGCATGGGCCAGGGCATGACGGCCCAGCAAATGATGCAACAGCTTCAGCAGACCTCCGGGCAGCAGCAGAAGTTGAACAACCAAATCCAACAGCAACTCAATGAGGCCCAAGGGGAGCGCCTTTCACAGGGCCAGCAGGCGCAGCGACGGGAGAAACTGGCCCAACAGCAACGGAACCTGAAAGAAGAGCTCTCCAACCTGGAGTCTGAAGACGGAGCTGAAGACCAGGTGATGGGAGATCTGGACAAGATACAGGATCAGATGGAAACCTCCGCAGAGGCCCTGGAGCAGGGGCGCTCCCGGGACGAGCTCCGAGAACAACAAGAGCAAATCCTCAGTCGCCTTCTCAACGCTCAGAAGTCGCTCCGTACCCAAGGCAAACAGCAGGAACGCCGTGGGGAGACGGCCGAAGGCGATGCCCCCTCCCGCACCCCCGAAGATCGCCCCGATACGGAGGAGGACGACTCCTTGCGCCGGGATCTGCTTCGCTCGCTCGAAATGGGCTATTCCTCCAGCTACGAAGATCTCATCCGGGAGTATTTCGACCTGTTGCGGGAGCAAGATCCGGACACCACATCCACCCCAGAGTGATCGCTACTTTCCGCTTGCTTCAGAGCTTGGCATCCAGAATCCGATTCTGAGGTCTTTCCTCGTCATCAGGATCGAGACGTCCGTGCGTCGCTGCACTCGCGTCCGCAGCGGGCCTCCGCCGACTTATGAATTCCCGGGCTCTTGATGCGTAGACCCTCTGAAAAGCACTGAGAATGTTGATTGCGCTTCAGTGCGTGGGTAAGATGTAGTTGTGTCCTTCTATTTATTTAAAATTTTTCGTGCTCTGAGACGGGTGCGGTCCCTTGGGCTTCAAGAGTGGGACCGGAGGCCTACGCAACGTTCGACACCGCCCCTTACCAAGACCGCCCAGTCGCATGGCTAAGTCCAATCGTGTGTTATTCGTCGCTGGCGAAGTCACTCCTTTTGCCGAGACGTCGTCGATCGCCGCCCTTGCCCGCACCCTTCCCGAACAGCTTCAAGAGTCCAGCGACTACGAAGCACGTGTGATGATGCCATGCTACGGAAGCATCAACGAACGGAAGCACAGTCTACACGAGGTGATCCGGCTCTCTGGGACCGACGTTCCAATGGGGGACACGACCGAGACACTCACAGTCAAGGTTGCTTCCGTACCAGGCGTTCGGCTCCAGGTCTATTTCATGGATCACGAATCGTACTTTCCGAGTGACAACCTGCCGGACGCGCCGGCCGATTCGTACGAAGACGTCGTCCGCCAGGCCCTCTTCTTCAACCGTGCGGCCCTGGAAACCATTCGCAAACTCCGATGGGATCCCGACCTCGTGCATGCCTTCGGCTGGATGAGTGGCCTCATTCCTCTCCTGCTCACCAGCGATTTCGCCGACGCCGAGCACCTCACGCCCTCAAAGTCCATCTTCACGCCCGACGACATGGACCCGGGAACGGCCATCACCCCGGAGCTTGCCTCCGGTCTGGACTTTTCCCTCAATGGTAGCGGCCCCTCCACCTTCTCCGAGATTGGTGCCCACCACGCCGACGCTTCGATTTCTCCCCCGGGACACTCCCCAACCAACGGAGGCCCCCAATTTGACGTTGACGACACCCACCACGGCGAGCAACTGGCCTCCTTTTATGATCAAATGCTAAATGAAGTCCCGGCGTAGGGCCTTCTGGCATGGAAACACCCTTTCTGAGGGGTCCATTCCAGGAACCGAATTTTTACGTATTGCATTGCCCTCGATTGAGGATTTGCCTGTAATCCGCTGTACGCTGGCGTACGGCACGACAAGAGTGGCGTCCGGAGGACAGCAGCCCACTCTAAAGGATTTCGCTTGACTCAGCTACTGGCTTCCGTGTGTTAAATGACATATTCCCGCCTTTCGGCCGCGCTTGGAGGCGCTCTCTTCTTTGTTCTGCTCGTCTCCTGCTCCGACCCCTCGGGCGTCGGCATTGGTGTGGGGGACGACCCGCTGGAGGGGGGCGATCCCGTCGTCGAAACCGTGCTGCCTGAAACCCTCCGCACAGACACATCGCCTCGCACCACAGGTCTCGAAGGCGCACAGCAAACGTGGCGCTTCCTCGCCGGGGCGGTCGACGATTACGGCCAAGTGCGGGCCGACGGGTACCTTGATGTTCAGGCCCCCTCTGAGATCCCCTCCGAGATTGCCTTGTCCGATCCGGACTCCCTCGATGTCACCCTGCGCCTTGAAACCGGATACGTTCACGGCGACACCTCTTCACAGGTTGACTTCCAGCTCCATGACTTAGAGGCCGAGGCCGACATGAGCGAGGCCCCTGCCGATACAACCTTTGATGTCGTGGACCCCGAAATTGACTCATATGCTCAATCGCCGACGGACTCGCTCATGACCTTCTCGCTCCCGGACGCCTGGGTGCAAGACAACGTAGAGCAGCTTCAGGATACGACCAAGGTCGAGGACCTCACCGGCTTCCGTCTTTCGGCACCCAATGCCAACGCCGTGGTTGGTTTCGAGCACGCCACCGCCCGGCTTCGGGTCTCTCGCGGAGATGAGTCTGTCGACTTTCTCGTTCAGAAATCCTTTTCGAACATCCGACGTCCCGCCCCCTCCTCGCCCCCGTCCGACCGCACCCTCTTGCAGGACGGACTGGCAGACGACCTCGTGATTGAATGGGACCCGGCGCAACTAGACTCCCTCCGTGACACGCCGCTGAACCGCGCCGGCATCATTATCCCCACGGATCCGGACACCGCCTCACTCGATGATTCGTTCGTGCGCCCCACGCCGGACTATCGCGTCGTGGCCACCCGGGCCGACGGGGCCCCGACGTGTCAGGAGTTGAGCACCTTTGAAGTGAGTGAGGACGGCGATGAATGTGGGCTGCCCCTTCCGACCGAGGAAACCGGCGACGACATTCGAATCGACGAACGGACCGCTTTTGCTATCTTCGAGACCTTGTTGGTCCCCGACTCCGGTAACGCCCCCAGCGAGATTTTTACGGACTACCGGATTGAGGTCGTTGACCGGCCGGGCTCCCCGAACAACGCTAGGGAGACCGTTCAGGGCGGGCTTCCGAGCACCCTTCCCACCCTGGTGCCAACGCCCGGACCGGATTCGACGGAGGCCCCCCGCCTCGAATTGACGGTCACGCCTTTGTAGGAACGACCCCGCTTGTGCGATAATGAACTCTGTCTTCTCGTTCCCCCCTATTCCTATGCGCCCCTTTTCGCTCCGCGCCGTTCGTGGAGGACTCCTCGCCGCACTGCTCTGTGCTGTAACCGGGGCCCTCATGCCCGCCGTGGCCCAGTCCAATGGTAACGGGTCGATTTACTCCCGCTACGGGCTCGGCTCTCTCGAAACGTTTTCTTCCTCCCAGAGTCAGGCCCTCGGAGGGGGCGGCTACGCCCTTCGCTCCCTCAATTACAACCCGATGGGCAATCCGGCCCTTTGGAGCGATCAGGTGTTCACTCGTCTCTCTGCGGGCGGTACGTTTGAGCGCACCCAGGCCACCGGCGCCCAAGACCGGTCCAGTCAACTGTCCTCCGGGTCGTTCGAGGCCGTTCAGTTTAACTTTCCCCTTTACGAACGCTCCCTGGGCGTCGGCCTCTCTTTGCAGCCCTACTCGCTGACAAATTTTCGGGTCCGCCGCACCATGGAAGATCCCGATGGCTCCCTCCCGGCCTATGAGGTCAATTACCAAGGCACCGGGGGACTCTATTCGTTCCGGGGCGGGCTGGGATATGAAGTCAGTGAGGCGCTGCGGGTTGGGGCAGCGCTGGATGTGATCTTTGGCATCGTAGAAAGCCAGCGCCGGACCGAGTTTAATGCGACCTCTGAGTCGCTCCGCAACACCGTTGTGTCCGACGCGACCCGGCTGTCCGGCCTCTCGGGCACGCTGGGAGCGCACGCGTCGTTTACCGACGTGCTGTCAGATGAGGATGCTGTGTCCGTAGGCGCCGCCGTGGAGTTGCCCACAACCGTCGATGGCCGCCGCGTCCGCACGCTGGACGAGGACCTGGCGCGGGATACCCTTTCGAATGTGCGAGGAGACGCCTCCCTCCCCTGGCGCTCTCGACTCGGCCTGGCCTACCAGCCCGATGAACGCTGGACGATTGTCCTTGACGGCACGTACGAACCGTGGAGTGACTTCAGCACGTCCTTCGACGAAGGCGGAGAGAGCCAGTTTGGACGCCAATTTCCTGTGGGTGGAGAAGGCACGCTGACCGATCGGTGGCGCCTCTCGGCCGGGGCCGAACACATTCCCGGCGGAGACGGTGACCTGCGTGGGTTCTTTAGCCGCATCGGGTACCGGCTCGGGGCCTACACGGAGCAACTGTACGTCCAGCCCGAAGGAAAAAACGTACAGGAGTATGCCACCACGGGAGGGCTTAGTCTCCCCACCTCCCTCCCTGGCACGCGAATTGATATAAACCTAAGAGCGGGTGTCCGGGAGCCGCGGAGTGGTTCCTTCGTCCGAGACGTGTTTTACGGCGCCTCCGTGCACGTAAACTTCGGAGAGCGCTGGTTCCAGAAACGCAGGCTTCGGTAGCCTCGGCCCCAGTTTGCCCTGTGTTCGCAGGAAACTCACAAATGGGCGTCCAGTCTAATGTCCTGGCCTGTTCAATATAACCTACAGATGAATCACACCGATATGCCCCGCTTCAATCGCGCACTGACCGCGTTGGCTCTCACTCTAGGAGCAGTGCTCTTGGTTCCCGGGTCGTGGGTGTCCTCTGCCCAGGCCCAGGACTCGCAACCCAGCGACCAGGACAAGGCCATGCACTACAGCCTGTACTACGAGAACTACAAGAACGACAACTTTGAGCGCGCCAGGAGCGACCTCAACTGGCTCATCGAAAATGCGCCGGGATACCCAAAAGACGATGACCGAAATTTCGAGCGGCAGTTCAAGCTGTACCGAGGCCTCGCGGAGGAAGCGTCCGAGGATGAAGCACGGACGGCATATCTCGACACCGCGGCGACGATCCTCGCCACAGCTCCCGACCGCATGGAAGAATCGGAGCTCCAGTTTGACGAATACGAGTGGGAAATCATGCGGGGCCGCTTCGTCCAGGAGTACAAGGACTCCGTCTCTGACCTTCCGTCCCCCCTTGACGACTCCGTGAGCCACTATCGTAAAGCCTATGATCTCGCTCCGGAAGAGATTAATCCGTACTACATCAAGCGTGTGTTGGAGTCCTACATGGACGAGAATGAGCAGCAAGAGGCACTTGAATTCGCCTCTACTGTTGAGCAGGACCGTGGGGACGACGATGAGGTGGCGGAAATCATCTCGTCGGTCCGGGACGACATCTTCGATAAGAACCCTGGGGCCCAGGTCACCTATTTCGAGGAGCAATACGAGGCCCACCCGGACAGCCTGGCGCTCATGCAGCAACTCTTCAACGCATACGTGGAGCGAGGCAGCCTGTCAAAAGCTTCGGAACTGGCGCCAGAGTTGATGGAGGAGGACGACATTTCCGCGGAGACAATACGGGAGATTGCCAACATGCGCCTTGAAGATGGCCGGCCCGAAGATGCGCTGGAGGCCTACGAACGGTTGGACGAAATGGACACGTCGCTCTCGG
>JBKHEM010000068.1:0-11922 GCA_046540815.1 Salinivenus sp. | reverse complement strand
TAGCGTCCTGGGACGCTTACGCGATCTCGGGGCCGGTCTCTAGGTTCGTATGAACCCGAGCGGCCACCGTCGGGGCCATCGACGCGTCCCCCCTCGCCTCTTCTACGGCCGAACGCCACTGCTCGCAGCCGTACCACGTCCCGAGCAGGAGGAGCCCGAGGACAATCGCGGCAAGGACACGGCCGCTGCGCCGCCGACTCTGCTTTTCGTGCGCGTGGTGAGGGGGCAGGGCCTCGGACTGTTCCTGCGACGCGTGCCGGAAGCAGTAATGGCTGCCTTCCTGGGCCAAGTGAGTGCACCGGCGACCATCGTCGCGCGTACCCTTGCATCTCGTTTTGGAATCCATCGGTTTGCAGGTGGGGTTTGCGGGAGCTTCGAAGAGATCCCCCGGACACCGCGCCTGGGGGCGGACTCCTTCCTCCAGCCTTTCGTTTACGGCTCTCTAAAGGAACGGTCCCTCCGAAGGTCGTTATCCAACTGTCGCTCGCTGTTTATCTCTGTTGATCTCCATGAATGTGTACGGCGCCATTATTCTGGCCGCCCTCCTGGTGGAGTACGGACTTAACGTCCTGGCCGACGTCCTCAATCTCCGCACCCTGCAGTCGGCCCTGCCCAAGGAGTTTGCCGATGCCTTCGACGCGGACGAGTACGCCCAATCGCAGGACTACACCCGTGCCCGCACCCGGTTCGGCCTTCTGCGCTCCTCCGTGGGGCTGGCCGTGCTTCTTGCCTTCTGGTTTGCCGGCGGCTTCGCGTGGCTCGACGGCGTCGTTCGAGGATGGGACCTGTCCCCAATCCTCACCGGGCTCTGTTACATTGGGCTGCTGATCGGGGCGCAGGGGGTGTTGTCCCTGCCGTTTTCCCTCTACGGCACGTTCGTCCTTGAGGAACGCTTCGGGTTCAACGAGACAACGCTCCGCACCTTCGTTCTCGATCGGATGAAGGGACTGGCCCTCGGGATCGCCATCGGCGGTCCGCTCCTGGCCGCCCTGCTCTGGTTCTTCCGGCAGACCGGCCCGTACGCGTGGATCTACGCCTGGGGGACCGTCACAGTGGTGATGCTCCTCCTCCAGTACGTCGCCCCGCGCTTCCTGATGCCCCTCTTCAACGACTTCGAGCCGTTGGAGGACGGCGAGCTGCGCACGGCCATTCTCGACTACGCAGATTCGGTCGATTTCGCGCTCGACGACATCTACGTGATGGACGGCTCCCGGCGCTCCAGCAAGTCGAATGCCTTCTTCACCGGCTTTGGTGCCAATCGGCGCATCGTCCTTTTCGACACCCTGGTCGAGGAGCAGTCGGTGGACGAGCTGGTGACAATTGTCGCCCACGAGATGGGCCACTACAAACGCCATCATATTCCGCAGCGCATGGCCATCAGCGTGCTCCAGACCGGCGTGCTCTTCCTTTTGCTGTCTGTGTTTTTGC
The DNA here is from genome assembly GCA_046540815.1 of Salinivenus sp. Classification (GTDB taxonomy): domain Bacteria; phylum Bacteroidota; class Rhodothermia; order Rhodothermales; family Salinibacteraceae; genus Salinibacter. The sequence continues at coordinate 10,494 of JBKHEM010000068.1, read as the reverse complement.
AGGTGGAGGGGCTGTACGAGGCCTTCTACGTTGAACAGCTGTCGGTCTATACCGGGCTCGTCTTCTTCGGCCTGCTCTACACCCCGGTCGACCTGTTCTTGTCCCTCCCCCTACAGGCGTGGTCCCGGCGGCACGAGTACGAGGCCGACGCCTTTGCGGTGGAGACAACCAGGCAGCCCGGCACGTTCATTTCGGCCCTGAAGCAACTGGCCGCCTCGAATCTTGCCCACCTCACGCCGCACCCCCTGTACGTGGCCCTGCATCACTCGCACCCCCCGCTCCGCGAGCGCATCCGTCACGTGCGGGAGCAGACGCCCGCTCCCGCCCAGGGCTAGCGTGTCTCCGGCCCGTCGTCCTCCGACAGCGGCAGCTGCACCCAGAAGGTGGTGCCCTCTCCCTCGGTGGTCTCAAAGCCGATGTGTCCGTCCAGCTCGTCGATGGCCTTCTGGGCAATGGCGAGGCCCAGGCCCGTCCCGCTCGTCTTGGTGGAAAAGTTGGGCTCAAAAATCTTGCCCCGCAGATCGGGCGGAATGCCGGTGCCGTTGTCGATCACGCGGCTCTGCGCCACGGGGGTTCCGTCTGAGGCCGCGCTGGACGTGGTTGAAATGCGCACCTGTCCCTGCCGATCCGCCGGAATGGACTGGAGCGCATTCTTAATGAGGTTGATGTAGATGCGCCGCAGTTCCTCGCGGTCGGCCTCCACGACTAGCGGCTCGGGATGGAGGGCGAGCTCAATCTGCTCCATGTCAGTCTCCTCCTCCATGAGCCGGACGGCCTCTTCAATCACCTCGTTGAGGTCTAGCGGCTCCGGGACCCGGGTGGGCAGGCGGGCAAAGGTGGAGAATTCGTCGGCAATCCGGACCAGGGACTCGATCTGCTCGATCAGGGTCGTCGTGATCCGGTCAAAGGCCTCCGCAAAGGCTGCGTCGTCTCCCACCGGCGCCTCCCGCTTGAACGTCCGGCGCAGGTGCTGAATGGACAGCTTCATGGGCGTAAGCGGGTTCTTAATCTCGTGGGCGACCTGCCGGGCCATCTCGCGCCAGGCCAGTTCGCGTTCCTGCTGGGCGAGCTTGCGACGGCTCTCCGAAAGCTGTTCGCGCATTTCGTTGAACGTGCGCACGAGGTCGCCAATCTCGTCTCTGGTGTTGACGGTGAGGGAGCGTGCAAACCGGCCCTCGCCCACCGCCTCCAGCCCTTCTCGCAGCCGGGCAATGGGTTGGGCAAGGGCGTTGGCAAGCACAACGGCCGTCAGCATCACCACCACTACGAGCACCAGCAAGGCCCCAAACAGGTACGCCAGCGTGCGGGCCTGCTCCTGTTCCAGTTGCTCCTGCTGCGCGAGGGTCGGCATGCCCACCACGAAGCGCGGCCGCCCCTCCTCGTCCGACAGCACCTGATAGCCGACCCGGTACTGGAAATCCCCGATGGACGCCTCGGCACTGGCAAACCGGTACGACTTCTCGTACAGCGCGAAGTAGACCGGCCCGGGCAGGCGTTCGTCGATCAGGTCGTCGCGCACCAGGCGGGGCCGGCTCGTCCCCGCCAGCTGGCCGTCTTCGTAAATCCGCAGGTCAAGGCCCACGCGGGCGGCCAGGGAGTCCACGTCGACCCGCTCCGCGACCTGCCACAACTGCTCCCCGGAGCGCGCCTCCAGGGCAAGCGCCTCCTCCACCCGGGCCATTTGCTCCCGCAGCTGACGCTCCACCACCCGGTCGTTCTCGCCCGTAACGACCCGCACGCCCACCACCCCCACCGCGACCATCGACACCACCCCGACGACCAAAAAGGCATTGAGCACTTTGTCCCGGAACCGCAGCCGCTTTGCGGGCAGCAGCCCCCTTCGATACCGCCCGTACATGCCCACCAGGTAAAACAGCACGCCCACCCCCAGGCCCGCCACGATCAACCGGAGCAGGTAATACAGGTGATCGAAGGTGAGAATGGCCGGAATGCGCACCGCCACGGTCGACGGGTCCGCCCCGGCGGCCCGCTGGTAGTACGTCAGATATTCCTGCCCCTGCATCGTTTCGGCCCGCCAGAAGGAGGCGTCCTCCGTGAGTTTCTCGCGGTACGCGTCCGGAAGCCGCGTATGCTCGAAGCTTCGCCCAAAGCTCCGCACGAGGGTGCCGTCCTGAAACTCTGCCAGGGACAAGTCCGCGTAGAGATCGCTGTACCCCCCGCCGGGCAGCAAGACGCGCGGCACACCGGGCCCGGTGCCCGGCAAAAACGACTGCGGTTCGGCGCGGAGCAGCACCCAAGACGCCACGGTGCCATCGTCACTCGGGATGCTAAAGAGCCCCGCGTACTGAAACTGCTGTCCTCGGCTGTTTGGAAGCCGTCTCACGAGCGGGTCGGGGCGAGCCCGTTGGACGTACGCGCGTCGCAGGTCTTCAAAGATGGCCCGGTCGGCCCGGGTATCGGCCCGCCGCGTTCGTTCCCCGAGCGCAGCGTACCCTCGCACCGGAGCACCGTCCGGATTGTAGAGGCTCAGCCGAACCTCGTAGGTTGTCAGTGAGGCCAAAAGAGAACGTTGTACGAGTTGCGTCATGACCGAATCGATGGGCCCCACGCGCCCCGTCGTGGCTTCGTCCATCGTGGGGGGCAGCTCGTCCCGGGCCGTTCGCAAGACCTGCTGGATCGAATACAGCACCCGGGGGTCGTATCCCTCCTCAAATGAGCGGGCGGCATCCACCATGCGCTCCCGCCGCTGTGCATCCATGCCGGCGTAGAGAAGTGGATACAGGAGCAGCGTCACGGCAAAGAGAGACAGCAGATGGCCCCGCACGGTCAGCGCATCCACGCCTCCTCGGCGCCCGACCACCCCGTACACGGCGGCCCCCACCACAACGCCGATGAGCGCCAGGGGATACAGCGCCGGCACGAGGCCCGGCCCCATGGGACTGACGTACACCGCCACATATCCAATGAGAAAGAGCACGACAATGCTGAACAGGACCAGCCCGCGGGGCCAGTGGGCCGGCCGGGTCCGAAGCGCCCACCGGCTCCCAATCCAGAGCGCAGAGACTCCCATCAGAAGGCTCGCGACCACGAGCAAAAACAAGGAGCACAACACCACGAGCACCAGCGGCTCCGGGAGCAAGCCGGTCCGCGAGAAAAAATCCAGCGTGCTGTCCAGGACGGCCCGACGGACCACGTATGCCAGCCCCAACGGCGCGCCAAACCCGATGGCCAAAAGCCCGAGAACTACCCCCAGAAACCGCAGCGTCGACGGACGTCGGGGCCGGGTCGTGCGCAGGCGCCGCCCCAGCGCCCGGAGCGAACCGGCCCGCGGCCGGTAGGCTCGTGCCAGGTGCATCATGCCGACCGCCAGAACAACGGCCCAGACGCCCGTGAGGAACAGGTCGCCAATGGAACGGAAGATGCCGCCCCCCAGGGCGGAGGCAAACTGCGTGGGATCAAACAAGGCCCCAAACGCCTCCAGCTCGCCCACCCACCGGCCCGGGACATCAAGCCCAAGGAGTGCGTACCGGGTCCCGATCCACGACACGCCCACAACGGCGAACCGGCCAATGGCAGCCGCCCGCGCCCGTGCACACCGCCGCAGCCCCGGGCGGCCGCCCAGTTGCATGTACCACGCCCCGATGCCCCAGACCCCCCACAGCAACAAGACGGCCGTCCAGCCGGCAAGCACGTCGTCGTAAAACGCCGCCGTGCGGCGGACGAGGCGCTCCGGTGTAGGCGGGATGACCTTCGCAACACCGAGAACATCCCCGCTGGGCCCCTGCAGCATCCGGGTGGGCTCGTCAGATTCCGACGGCCGGGGTCCGCCCCAGGTCACCTGTACGGCCTCCCCGGTCTGTTCCGCCCACCGATCGGAGACGCTAAACCCGCGGACGTAGCGGTTTTGCACGGGGGGCTGGTATCGGAGCACGCGAACGACGCGAACCGCCCCGAGCGTCTTCCCCTCGGCCTCCACGGGCACCCAGACGGACAGGGCCTCGCGCACCGCCCCGTCCACCACGATTTCGCTCTGCACGGTCCGCAGAAAGTCGTCTGAGTTCGGCGCCGCTCCCAGGGGCAGCCGCTCCCCATTCCACGCCAGCACCCGGGGCATCGGACTGTACACCTCAATGGTCGTCCGGTCCGGGCGGGAAAGATTCGATACGTGCCGAAGAAGGGCCGAGGGGCGTTCGCCGGTGGCCTGCCACTCCTGCAGGCCCCTCACGAGAACCGAGTCTCCTGCCAATTGCTGGGCCCGTCCCAAGGCCTGATCGCGCAGCGTCTCAAAGCGACGCTCTGTCTCGGCCAGCGCCTCTTGCACAACCTCCTGCTGCTTCTCCTCCGCGTGCTCCGCAACGTATTGTGTCGCCGTCCAGCGCCCCACCACCGTGAGCCCCAGCACAAGCGCGATCACTCCACCAAGTCCTCCCCACCAGGACACGGAGCGAAACACGTCAGACAGGCGTTCCATCGTGTGGGCACCGATCGACCCGGAAAAGATAAAGTGGAGTGAACCGTCGTCCGACCCCTCCTCGCAGTCGGGCGCTCCTACGGGGTCTCGTAATCGATTTGGACTTCATGGAGTCGCCACCCCTCTTCGTCCTGCTGTACCAGTCGGACGAACACTTGCAGCACACGTTCGGACTGATCGTGCTCATAGGTGCCCGCCACGAAGCAGGTGGTTCCCGTTTCGGTCACGTCGTCGACCTCGAAGTGGCGGGGGGCGTAGTTCGAAAAGAAATCCCGGATGACATAAAACGCCTGGGCACTGCTGTAGACGGTTCGCGTCCCGAACAAACTCACCTCTATCCGATCCGTCGACGGCCCGAGCAGCCGCTCAGAATTGCCGTTCGCAAACGCATCACTCACCCGCTCCACGACGTGGACTGGAGTCGACGACGATGTCGTATCACGGGGCTGGGCACGGGCAACGGTTGCGACCCACCCAACCAGGAGCGCCAGGAGAGCAATGCGGTACGTGATCATGAACAGGAAGACGAATCACCGAGAACAAACGGGAAGGGCTGAGCACATCTTGCCACAACAAAAAGTGCGCCGCCGCCGTCTACTGAAGTTCCATCCCCCACGGCGTGCGGAAGCGTCCGGATTTTCGCACGGTTCCGTCTACCGCACCGCCCACCGTCACGCGCATCTCCGCCCCCTACCGCACCCGGTGCGGAATGGTCTCCTCCTCATTCAGCACGGCCCGGATGGAGTCCACGACCATCTCCACCATTCGGCGCCGGGCCCGCGTGGTCGCACTTCCCAGATGGGGCGCAACAACAACCCGCTCCTGCTCGAGCAGGCCGGGGTGCACCTCGGGTTCGTCCTCAAACACATCGAGGCCGGCCCCAGCAATCTCTCCTTCGTCGAGCGCATCGACGAGGGCGGCCTCATCGACCACCGCGCCGCGGGCCGTGTTGACCAGCAGGGCCGTGTCTTTCATGCGCGTAAGGGCCGTCGCGTCGATGAGGTGGTGGCTGTCCTCATTGTGGGGGCAGTGGAGCGACACCACGTCGCTTGTCGCCAGCAATTCGTCGAGCGAAACGTAGCGGGCCCCGGTCTGTCGCTCAACTGTCGGGTTGGCCCGGCGGCGGTTGTGGTACAGCACGTCCATCCCAAACCCGAGGGCGCGGCGCGCAACGGCCTGTCCAATGCGGCCCAGCCCGATAATGCCCAGGGTCTTATCGGCCAGTTCCATCCCTAGGAGAAGGGTGGTCTCCCAGCGCTCAAACTTCCCGTCGCGCACGTACTGGTCCGCCGCCCGCAGATGCCGCGCCACGGCCAGCAGCAGCGCCCACGCCTGGTCCGCCGTCGCGTCCGTGAGCACCCCCGGCGTGTGACTGACCACCACTCCGTGCTCCTGGGCCGCGTCCAGATCGATGTTGTCGACCCCGACGGCGTACTGGGCCACCATCTGAAGGTGGGGGCACGCCGCAAAGACCCGCTCGGTCAGGGGGTCGGCCAGCACGGACACCAACACGTCCGCGTCCGTCGCCAGTGCAATCATGTCCTCCTCCGTGCGGTCGCCTTCTGGGTCCGGGTCGTGGACCGTTACGGTATGGTGCTGACGAAGGGGCGCGAGTCCGTCCGCCAGAAGCGGACGCGTAGAAACGATATGAGCCATCGGTTGGGGGTCTATGGTGGGCAGCTCTGAATCCCCGCCGACGCCGAAGCTACAAATCGGCAGGCGCTTCGTCCAACTTTTGCGTGTCGACGGACGGGGGTTGGGGGTGTGGGAGTGGGGCCATCAGGGCGAGTGGGCGCGCGGAGTGGACCGGCTGGGAGGAGCAACGCACACCCCATCGCCATCCACGTCCCCGCACTTAGGACAGGTCGACCTTCGTCACCCCGGCCCCGCCCTCCGGAATGGGGGCCTTGCGATACTCCCGGATGTCGGTTCGCTCGTCGAGCAGGTCGTGGAGGGCCGACCGGAGCGCACCGGTGCCTTTTCCATGCAGGATGTCGACCGTATCGAGCCCGGCGGCAATGGCGTCGTCCAGAAAATCCTGCACCGAGCGTCGTGCCTCGTCGACCCGCTGGCCCCGCACATCGATCGACGGGCTCGCCTCCAGGGCCGCCACCGTCTGGTTCCTGCCTCGGGTTTGCTCGGGCTCCGGCTCGGACCCACCTACCTTTGTCAGGCGATCACGATCGACGCGCATATGCATCGAGCCCATGAGCACCACGGCCTCTCCGTTGTCGATCTCCTGCACTTCCAGGGCTGTGGTGCCGTCGTCCAGAACCACCTGATCCCCTTCTTCGATGGGCGCGTCGGGCTGGCGATCGAGATGGGAGGACGGCGACTCCGGTGCCTCGTCCTCTTCGTCCGTCTGCGCAGCCGCTTCGGCCTGTGCCCGCTCATCATCCAGTCCCTCTTTGTAGTCTTCGAGCTCGGCCCGGGCCTCCTTCGTGGCCTCCGAGGCCGCCTGGGCCTCCTTGATCTCGCGGATGGTGCGCTCGATGCGGGCGTTGGCCTCGTCAACAATGCGCTCGGCCTCCTCCAGGGCCTGCTGACGGATCGATTCGCGCTCCTTTTCGAGCGTGCGGCGCTTTTCTTCGAGCCTCGTCCGCTCCGCTTCGGCCTGTTCTTTCTTCTTTTTTGCCTCGTAGAGCTCGCGTTCGAGCCGCTGGGTTCGCTCCTCAAACGTAGAGATGAGGTTCTCCATGGCCGTCTTCTGCTCCCCGGCCAGCGTGCGGGCCCGGTCCAGGAGCTCGGCGTCGAGGCCCATGCGCTCGGCAATCTCAAAGGCGTACGACGATCCCGGCACGCCCTCCTGGTAGCGGTAGGTGGGCCGGAGGGTCTCCTGGTCGAACTCCATCGAGCCGTTCTCCACGCCCTCCGTTTCGTGGGCGTACACCTTGAGGGTGCCGTGGTGCGTGGTGGCGATGGTGCGGGCCCCGGCGGCGGTAAGGCGCTCCAGCACCGCCTGCGCCAGCGCGCCCCCCTCGTCCGGGTCCGTGCCCGTGCCCGCCTCGTCAATCAGCACGAGCGAGTTGTCGTTAGCCTGCGCCAGCATGTGGCGCAGGTTCGACACGTGCGAGCTGAAGGTGGACAGGTCCTCCTCGATCGACTGCTCGTCCCCAATGTCCGCCATAATTTGGTCGAACAGGGGAAGCGACGAGTGCGGAGCCACAGGAAGGGGCAGCCCGTACCCCAGCATGAGCGCAAAGAGCCCGACGGTTTTCATTGTCACCGTCTTGCCCCCCGCATTCGGGCCCGTGATGACGAGGGTGTGGAAGTCGTCGCCCAATACCATGTCGAGCGGCACAACCTCCCGGGGGGGAATGTCGTCCTCGCCCGTCGAGCGGCCCTCGGTTGCGCCCGCCGCGTCGAGCGATTGGAAATGTAATTCCAGGACCGGGTTGCGGCCCTCGTAGAGTTCGATCCGGCCTTCGTCGTTGAGTTTGGGAACGACTGCGTCGAGGCGATCGGCGAGGCGCGCCTTGGCCTGGAGGAGATCGAACTGGGCCATCACCTGCAGGTTGGCCTCCATCGCGTCCCGCTCGCTCCGGAGGTGCGCCGTGGCCTCGCGGAGAATGCGCTCCACCTCGCGCTGCTCGGCGCTTTTCAGCTCACGCACCTCGTTGTTGAGTTCCAGGCACGCGGCGGGTTCAATGTAAACCGTCTGCCCGCTGGCCGAGGTCGCGTGCACGAAGCCCTCCACCTTGCGCTTTGCCTCGGCGCGCACCGGAATGACCATGCGCCCCCCGCGGAGGGTGGCCTGCTCTTCGGTTGCGTACCCCTGCCGGATGGCCTCGCGCAGGGCCTCGTCCAGCGTGTCGCGGAGCTCGTTCTCCTTTGCTCGAATCTGTCGTCGGAGGCGTGCCAGGTCGGGGGATGCGTCGTCCCGCACCGCGGCGTCCTCGTTCAGGATGGACGCGACATGCGCCTCCAGATCCGGCAGCGGGACGATGCGTCCGACGGCGCTGGCGAGGCGGGGGTAGTCGGATCGTCGCTGATCAAAGTAGCCTTTGAGTCGGCGCAGCGTGATGAGGGAGAGCCGCACGGCCCACAACTCCTCCGGGTCCACGTAGGCCTCCTCCGGGGCGGCCCGGCGGAGCGTCCCCCGCAGATCGTGAAAATTGTCGAGCGGCACGGCATCGTCGTACTGGAACGCCGCCTGCAGCTCCTCCACACGCGCCAGCTCCGCGCGCAGCGGCGCCAGCGAGCGATATGGACGCAGCGTGTTGAGTCGCTCGCGTCCCAGGGGCGTGCCCACGTTCGCCTCCAGGCGGGCCCGAATGACATCAAAGCCGAGCTTTTCTTCCAGCTCGCTTGGATAGGTGTCCATTGCCGGCCGTCAAGGGGATCGAGTGATGGAGGATACACGCGCCGAGGGCGCTCCACAGGTAGAAACAGGCGCCGTCGGGCAATGCTCCTCCCAAAGACGACGCCCCGCCCCATGGCCCCCTTTTGACACCCGAAATTCGCACGGCGTCCCCACTCTCCGGGCTCGAGGGTTAGCTTCGCAGCTCCACGTTCATCTGAGAGTGATCGCCCACGTTCAGGCTCTGCTTCATCTGCTTGACCGCGGCGTGCCGCCCCACGACCGACTTCGCGAGCACAGCATCCTGAACGGTCGCTTCCTGAAACACGATGCTGTCGCGCACCACGGTGTTCGTAATCGTTGCCCCTGCTTCCACCGAGACATGCGGGCCGACCACGGAATTCTGAATGGTGGCCCCGGGCCCCACGTAGACCGGTTCGTGAATCACGCTGTCTTCGACCGTGCCCTGCCGCAGGGAATCCGACTCCCGGTCGAGGATGCGACCTGTGGTCTCTAAAAGCGCGGGAATCGTCCCGCAATCCATCCAGGCATCCACTCCGGCGGTCGTAAACACCTGGTCGTCTTGCAGCATGCGATCGAAGGCGTCCGTGAGCTGATACTCGCCCCCTTTCCCCTTCTCGTCATGCTCGATGAGGTCGTTGATCTCCGCATGGAGGTCGGCCAGTTCACGGACGTAGTAGATCCCGATGAGGGCTTCGTTCGAGACCGGATCGTCCGGCTTTTCGATCAGCTTAGTGACCTGCTCGCCGTCCCGTACGGCAACGCCAAAGCGGCGCGGATCCTCGACCTCGCGCACAAACGCCACTACGTCGGCATGCGCGTCGATCGTCACGTCGTCCGCAATGTGGAACAGCGTGTCGGCGAAAACCACCACGCCGTTGCCCTGCAGGTGGTCCTCGGCGCATCCGACCGCGTGGGCCGTGCCCAGGGCCTCGTGCTGAACGGAAAAGTTGGCAGTCATGCCGCGCGCCTCACAGATCTCCGTAAGCTGGTCGCGGATCTCTTGCCCAAAGTCCGGCCCCAGGACGAATACGCCCTCGTCGGGGACCTCGGGGAGCACGCGTGCGAAGGTATCGACGATGCGCTCAACGATGGTACGCCCTTTTACGGAGAGGAGCGGTTTGGGCGTCACGTGCGAGTGGGGACGGACGCGCGTGCCGCGCCCGGCCATAGGCACAATGAGTTTCATGATGTGATGAGGCAAAAGCTGGAAAAGAAAACGGATCGCGGGCGCCGTATTTTCAAGTGGCGATACGGCCCCCAGATGACAGTCATGGTACAATAACGAGCGCCATCGGCGATTGCCAGCCCTCGTGTCGGGTTCACCAAATTGATGCACAGCACGCTGTCCCGCCCGCCCGTCATCTTTGTTTAGTTTTGTGGACACTCTTTAAAACCAGAAGGAGCACACGCCTCCGTGAAGTTTCATGTCGTCCGATGGCTCGTCGTGGAGGGCCTTCCCCCGTGTCCAGGCTCGCGGACGGGCCTTTTTCGTGATACGGGGTAACGAAACGGTAACGGTTCAACCTGTTTTTCAAACAGAGCGGCCCTTGTGCTTGGGGCCTCGCTTTCTCTCTTTGGGCGACGGCACGCGGGTTGCACGTTCACGAGTCCCAATCCACTCCCCCCTCACACGCTCCCACCTTTATGTTTTTGTTTCGGCGCCTCCCCACTTTTCTTCTCCTTGCACTGGGGATTGGCCTGTTGGCCGGGGGCTGTGCGTCGCTGTGCAACACAGAAA
>JBKHEM010000067.1:0-12053 GCA_046540815.1 Salinivenus sp. | reverse complement strand
GCACGTTATACACCGCCACCTCCGTCTCCGACGGCTCCTGCACCGCAAACCGCACGGTGGTCTGGTCCGAGGCCGGGTTCGGGGCCGGCGCACTCAAGGACAGGGCCTCGTCCATTCGCACCTCGACCGTCTCCGCTTCGCTGGGGTGCGGCGTTCCATCCAGGTCCACCTGCTTCAACCGGAACCGGTGCGTGCCCGGAGGCAACTCCTCCTCAACCTCGTAGCGGTAGGCGAGGGACTCGGTGGTGGTGCCGTTCTCGGCCTTGCTCTCCACGAACCCGAGGTCAGTCCACTCTCCCTCTTCGGTCTCGCGCTGGACGTGAAACCCGGCGTTGTTGGTCTCCGAGGCGGTCTGCCAGGTGAGCTCCACCGAGGACCCGCTCTGCACTGCGTCAAAGCCTGCCAGCTCCACCGGGAGGGGGTCGCTCGACGTATACGAGCCGATGCCGTTGTTCGTCGAAATCACGAAAAACGTGGCCGTCTCGTCGTCGTTGATCCGCACGTCCACGTCGCCCGTTCCATTGACATTGTCCTCACTTCCAAGCGACGGGGTGCTGCCATACACCGAGGGCTCATCCAGCCCGTCCGTAATGTTGGCGAGCGTGGCGTACTGTCCGCCGTCCGATTCCCAGTTAAAAATAGTGAGCCACTCGTCACCCGCGGCCTCGAAGTACATCGGGGCCCACGTGAAGTTGCTAACGAGACCTGGCTCTTCGGCCTCTTCGTTCCCGTCCGCATCATACCTCCGCGGCTGCGTTGTGCCTTCGTTGAAGAAAAACGGCGCCGCTCCGGTGTCGCTCTGCGCCACGCCCACGAGGCTTCCACTGGGGGGTTGGTCCTTCCGTTCGATCTCCTCCGCCGAAAAACTATCGCCGTTGTCGGAGGTCGTAAATCGGTACACGTAGGGACTTGTCTCCCCATCCCCAGAAGCAGCCCCCGTGAGGATCGTCAGCGAATTGTCGTCGGCCGTTCCCTTTACCGAGATCTGGCGGCCGACCCAGTCGCCCAGGCCGTCCCCACTGTTGTCGGGGGGCGTGTAGTCAATGACCTCAGTGGGATCATCCGTCAAGCTGTCCCACGTCCAGCACTTGAAGTTTTCCGTGGAGCCCCCGAGAAACGGATTGTTAGGTGTGTTGCAGGCAATGATGAGCCCGTCGTCGGTCACCTCCACGTCGGTAATCTTTCGCCCATTGTTCGGAGAGGGAAGGCCCGACACCCCCGACAGGGTATCGCCGGTGTCGGAGCCGTCGTCGGCATCCAGAATTTTAATCTCGTACGGATCGCTTCCTCCAATGGCAACGAGCACCCGCTCGACGAGCGTCCCGCTCCCGTCGTCTACTTCCCCGTAGGCAAGGGCGCGGGCGTCATCGTCCGACCCGATGTAACTGGGCCTGTCGCCCTGCGCACTCGAGAATTCCCAGTTTCGATCAAACTGCGCCGAGGCCGGGCTGAGGACAAAAAAGGAGGAAAAGATCAATATGGATAGTACTGCAACGAGTCGGTTCATGGCTTCTGTAGCGGTAGATTCAGAATCGTATGATTTGAGTGTGCTTCTGTGATGGTGATGGTTTTTCTGAAACGCTCTCTCCGGGGAGACGAGCGCCTGCTTAATTCCCGGCACGCTTGAATGGAAGTGGCGCCGGGTCCTCGTAGTGACTCTCTTTCAAGGCCTCCGCTGCATAGTTGTCAAACTCCCGAAGGCCTTCGTAGAAGAAATAGATCTCTCCCTGGTACCCCTGGTCGCGGTTGGCCTGCACCATGGCCGTAAGGTCCTCCGCATCAGCCACATACCCCCCCAATTTCAGGAGAATGCCAGGGTAAAGCCCGATGACTTGTTGCTCGTCCCAACCGGCGCTTTCGGGCGACTGGACGTTGAGGGCCGACGTGTAGTCTCCCACGTTTCGACGATAGACCTGCGGATGGATTAGATCGGTGTGGCCCTGGTTCACCCACGTGGGCCAGTCTTGGAGATACTCGTTGTAGCTAAAGGACCAGATGCTCGGCGACCACGACACGATTAGGTCCTGGTCGTGGGCCTTCACCTCGTCGTAGACGCGTTCGCCGAACGAATTAAGAATGTCGGCGCGCCAGCTCATCCAGTCGCTGTCGGTCTCCTCGGCGGGAGGGTCTTGCCCATCGTGTTCCTGGCGGTACAGGTCCTTCGTCACCTCCGAGTAGCCGCCCTCCACCGGATGCGCCGGCAATCGGTCGTCCCCCTGGACGCCGTCGACATCGTAGTTCTCGACGACCTCCATGATCAGGCCGGCCATGAAGTCGCGGACGGCGGGATTGTACGGATTCATCCACTCGAAGCCGTTTTTCTTGAGGAGGTCTCCATCCTGGTCTTTGGCCGCCCAGTTCGGGTTCTCATCGAGAATGGGGCCGCCGTCGTCGCTGTACGAGGCGGCAAAGCCGTATTCGAACCAGGGAATGACGGCGATGTCGCGCGCGTGCGCCGCCTCGATGAGTTCTTGAAGCGGATCGCGCCCTTCGTACTGCGGATCGATGGGCTGCCCGATGAGCGTGTCCATCACGGTGCTGGGGTACGTGGTGGCGGCCTGGTTCCAGACGACCGGGAAGACGGCGTTGAAGTTGTATTTGTCGAGAAAGGCCATGGCCTCCTCAATGTTGTCCTCACTGTCGAGGACGTTCGAGTCGACGTTGGTGAGCCACACGCCCCGCAGCTCATGCTGGAGCACCTCGACGGTGACCGTGTCGGCGACCGCGCCCTGTGTGGCCTCGACGGTCCGGAGGTCCGCCTCATCGCCGGCCCCGGAGCTCACCATAATGCGGGCCGTGCCGTCGCCCTCTCCCGTGACTTGAGCGGTCGATGATGGATCGTCGGCCGCGATGGTCGCGGTGTCGGGCGTGAGGCTCGTCCAGGAAAAGCTGTACTCGGACGCATTGGGGATCTCATTCCCGTTCGCATCGCGCAGCTCCTCCACGGCAACCTGCGTGGTGCTGTCGACCGCAATCGTGTCTCGTTCGGCCGCGAGCGTGAGGGACGCAAGGGGGCCAGGGTTGACGTCTATCTCTTCGGAGGCTGTGATGTCGTCGCCCACGGCAGCATCGAGGCGCTGCGCATTGGTCCCGGTGGCGGTCGACCCCAAGGTCCATTCCGTCGTTGCCGTGCCGTCCGTCCCCGTCGCGGTCGATTCCGGGGCCACACTCCCGCCCCCCCGCTCGACCCCCCACTGCACGGTGACCCCCTCCACGGGACGATCCTCAGCATCGGTAACGGTCGCGGTAACCGTCACGGTGCTGTCCACCACGAAGGCCTCATTGTCTCCAACCGCGAGCGATACGCGGTCCGGCGACGGGGTCCCTTCCATTCCGCCCCCCGAGTCGCATCCCACAATCCCTACGGTCGCGACCACCAGGGCCGAGAGAATGACACATGCTCGCCCCCGCAGGGCAACGTTCCAGAACCAGTGGGCAGAAAAAGACACAGCAGGAAATCCGTTAGGAAGCAGTCGGGAAGCGAGAACTTGAGAAACGAGTCAGTTGTCCTCCGACCCGTCGGAGCGGACCAGCGACGAACGCTCCTGGTCCCACCAGACGTCCGTCGTCATTTGATCGCCCCCAATCCGGTCGGACGCCGCATTTACGTTTTCCGTGTTGGTCGTCTGCTCAATGTCCGGATACAGGAGCCGGGACGGCACGGCCCCTCCGGTCTCGCCTTCGCCCGGAATGGGGCGGAGGTCGGGGTATCCGGTGCGTCGAAACTCGGCCCACATTTCCAGCCCCTGTGAGAAGAGGGCGATCCACTTCTGGGTAATGATCTGTTCGAGCTTTTCGGCGTCGCTGCCGCTGGCATCCCACTCCACCCCCGGCTGTGCCAGGTAGTCGTCCACGACCTGCGAATCGGTGATGTCGTACATCGCAAGCGAGGCCTGAATGCCTTCCTCATAGTGCGCCTCGGCAGAGCCGCTGCCCCATCCGCGCAGGGCCGCCTCCGCCTCAAGAAACTTCACCTCTGGGTACAGCAGCACCGGCACGGGAAAGTCCGGCGCCGTCACCGTCTCGCCCGCGGCGGAGTACCGAAAGCCCTGCAATTCACTGAGCGTGCCGGAGTCGAGGCCATTGGGCAGGCCGCGAAACGCCACCGAGTCCTGAAAGGCCGCCCCGATCGTGTCCGCGTACACGGGCAGTCGCGGGTCGTCGAGGGCCTTGAGGGTATCCACGACGGTTTCGCTCACGCGGTCGTCTTCGAACGTCGAAATGACACTGAGCGGGTTCTGCGTAATGAAGTCTCCGCCGGAGGTGGTGGGACGTCGAGCGGAATCGTCGTTGCTCTGCATAAGCTCGCCTTCCTGCGTGACGGCCTGCACGTGCTGTTCGGCCAGGTCCGGGGCGGCCTCGGCCACCCGCATTGCCAGCCGCAGGCGCAGTGCGTTGGCGAACCGTCGCCACTTGGAGAGGTCGTCATCGAAGAGAAGGTCGGCGTCACCGAGCCGGAATCGATCGCCTTGGATGCTGGAGTCGAGGTTCTGCGCAGCGGACTCCAGGGTATTCAGCATGTCGCGATAAATGTCCTCCTGCGGGTCGTACGAGGGCGAGGTGTTGCCCTCCAGCCCCGCAAACGCCTCGCTGTACGGCACGTCGCCCCACGCGTCGGTGATGCGGTGGAGCAAGTAGACTTTCCAGATCCGCGCCTGGGCATTGATGTTGACCATCTCGGGATCGTCCTCCGTCTGGTCGATGGCAATCTGGATGTTGACGCCCGCGTTGCTCACGTTTTCGCCCACGTTTTCCCCACCTCCGTACGCGGCGTACGTGGCGTTCCAAAATGAGGTGACCCAGTCGTCGTAGGGCGCCGACGATTCGTAGCGTCCCGTGGGGAAACTGGGCGCAAAGTTGGCAAAGTGCTGCGAGTACAGGTTGCCCAGGAGGTGCTGGCTGCGCTGATACGCGTCGTACCGAAGGGTGCCGTAGGCCAGGGAGCGAGTGACGAGCAGCTGCGCGTCAACCTCGGTGGCACGAGTGGGGTCCTCGTTCGTGTCGCCGAAGTCGCCAATGTCGCACCCCGTGGCGAGCAGAGCAACGCCAAGCACTACAGCAGAAATCGTTAGAGAACGGGGCAGAACAGAAAGCATAGATCACAGTCAGTCGGTGGCGAACGGGATAGAGGGGACCTCCGGGCTATGGATTAAAACGTTAGGTTTAGGTTCATCCCGTAGCTGCGCGTCTGCGGGAAGGCGAAGGCCTCGCGCCCCTGATCGCTAAGGTTGGGTCCGATGGACGACTCGGGGTCAAATCCCGGTGTGTCCTTGTAGAGGTTGGCCAGATTGCGCCCGACGAGCGACACGCTGGCCTGCTTGATGGGGGTCCGGGCAAGAAGCGGATCTGGGAGGCTGTAGCTCAGCACGACCTCGCGCAGCTTCACGTAGCTGCCGTCGTACACAAAAGCCTCGGCGATGCTTGACACCTCGTTCCAGTAGTCCTGGGGATCGACGGCCTGGGTGTTTTCTTCGTAGGTCGGATTGTCCTCCGAGCCGGTGTTGACGACTCCGTCGGCCACGTACCCGCCCTCGCCGCTGTACCACGCTTCACGCCCCTCGACGGTGAAGGCGGCGGTGCCCTGCCGGGCCGCAACGGAATTGGAGAGGGAGTAAATGTCTCCCCCCGACTGCACGTCGAGCAGCACGCGCAGGCTGAGGCCCTTGTACCGGAAGGTGTTGCTGAGCCCACCGGTCCAGTCGGGCTGGACGTTGCCGAGCGTGGTGGAGTCGGCCGCCGGGACCGTGCGCGGAAGGCCGTCGTCTCCAATGATGCGACGTCCGTCGTCCGTGCGGGCAAAGGACTCTCCCGTGATCTGCCCGAAGGGCTCGCCCTCCGTGGCCCGCACCGTCACCCCGAAGGAGGAGGACAGGGGAAGCGTATTAAGGGACGGGGTGAGTTCGACAACCTGCGACCAGTTTTTCGCCCAATTCGCCGACACGTCCCACCGAAAGTCTCCGGCCTGCAGGGCCGTCCCCTGCGCCCGAAGCTCGATTCCCTGATTGCGAATGTTGCCGGCATTAATGGTGCCCTGCCGGAAGCCCGAGGCGGGCGGCAGATCGAGGCTGATGATCTGGTTTCGGGTGTTGGTACGGTAGTACGTGCCATTAAACTCGACCCGGTCGTCGAAGAAGCCCAGGTCCAGGCCGCCCTCGTACGACCGCGTAATCTCCGGCTTGAGGTCGACCGGCGGACGCACGGTGGGGGCGCTTCCAAACGGGCGACCCGACTGCCCGTCTCCGGTCACCGTAAAGCCCAGCTGCGTAGCATACGGTTGCGTGTCCGACCCCACCCCAGCAGCCGAGGCGCGCAGCTTGCCGAAGCTCAGCGGCGCCCAATCGATGAGATCCGAAAAGACGAATCCGAGGGTGCCCGAGGGATAAAAGTACGAATTGTTGGACGAGGGCAGGGTGGAGGACCAGTCGTTCCGGGCCGTCAGTTCCAGGAAGAGATAGCTCTTGTAGCGGAGCTCGGCGAGGGAGTAAAGCGACCGGATTTCCTTCTCGCTGAAGCCGTAGATGGGGGTCTGCGACTCCAGGTTGGACGGCGTAAACAGCCCATCTACGCTCAACCCGCGCCCGCTCGTGCCGCTGGCTTCCCCATTCTCAAATTTCCAGCTTCCTCCCGCGAGCACGCGGCCAAAGAGGTCGTCCGTCAGATCGTGCTCGGCGTCGAGCAGAAAGTCGTAGGTGGTGGTCTGCGATACGTTGCGCTCGACCTCGTACTCGCCGAGCCCATCGGTTTTGTACACCGTGTTTGAGGCCACGCGGGCCTCTCGTCGACCGCTGCTGTAGTCGGTCCCGCCCCGAAGCGAGGCGTTGAGCCACGGAGCCAGCTCGTACCGGAGGCGCAGGTAGCCGAGCATCCGTTCCCGACTGTCCTGATTGGTATTCAGGTTAACCGCCCAGTAGGGGTTGTTGCGACGCGCAAGGTTCCGGTCCGTCCAGATGCGGGTCTCCCCCTCTGCATCCTCAAAGGGCCGCAGGTCCTGCAGGCGAAGATTCCGGGGAAAGTGGTACATGTTGAACACCACGTTGTCCGGGCTCTGCGCGGTCTGAGGGCGGTTGAACGCGCTCTGCGTGACGTAACTGACGCGACCGTCCACCGACAGCCGATCTGTCACATCCGCGGAGGAAGCCAGCGACAGATTGGTGCGCTCAAACGTCCCCCCTGGCAACAGCGAGCCGCTCCGCAAATCGGTGATGGCCGCCCGCGCGGTGATCGAGTCGGTGCCTGTCGAAAACGAGAGGCTGTTCGTGGTGCTGTACGGGGTGTCGAAGAAGTCCTCTACGTTTCCGGGCTGGGCTCGATAGGGGACCTCCTCCCCCGTCCAATCTTCGATTGTCTGCCCTTCCATTCTCGCCCCCCAGCTTTGGTCTCCCGAAATCACGTCGGGCGTGTCGCCGCACGTCGACGCCCCACACACGGTCCCGCCGCTGCCCCGCCCATAGGTATTCTGCAGATCCGGAAGCACGAGTGGCGTTTCCGTGGACGCCCGGGTCGAAAAGGTGACCTCCGGATCCGTCGTGCCTTTCTTCGTCTCGATGACGACAGCCCCGTTGGCCCCTTCCTGCCCGTACAAGGCGGCCGCGTTGGCGCCACGAAGCACCGAAATGTCCTCGATGCTGCGAGGGTCGAGGTCCGAAATCCCGCCCCCCAGGTCGACCCCCCCAAACTCTCCGGTCCGGGCCGCGCCCTGTCCCTGAATGGGAATCCCGTCGACGACGAAGAGGGGCTGGTTGCTGCTCCCGATGTTTCGGTTTCCGCGAATCACAATTCGCGTGGACCCGCCCGCCCCGGTTCCCGACTGCTGAATGCTCACCCCAGAGAGCTTCCACTGCAGGCTATTCAGCACGTTGATGTCAGCGGTCTCTTCGATCTCCGCCCCCCCCACCTCTTGAACGGAATACCCGATGGTCTGCTCGTCGCGCTCCACACCAAGGGCCGTCACGACGAGCTCCTCAGCCTCTACAGCTTCGGACCGGAGCGCCACGTCGATGGTCGTTCGGTCCTCAATGGCAACGCGCCGGGACTGGTACCCCACAAACGAAAAGAGCAGGGAGTCGGCGGACGCGTCCACCCGGAGTCGATACGCTCCGTCGGCATCGGTGGACGTGCCCGTGGAGGTGCCGGGAACGCTTACGTTCACACCTGGAAGGGGCTCTCCCGATTCGGCATCCGTTACGGTCCCTGAGATCGTGGGGGCGTCCTGGGCCTCGGCAGAACCCACAGCTCCGACACTTGCCAGGCCAAGGGCAACACAGAAGAACACAGCAAAGAGGTGCGGTCGGGACATCGAGTCCAACATGGGCGGTGCGAGGTACATCTGAGGACGCGTTCCCCAAACCGCCGCACGCGAACCGGCCCCTCCTCCCAACAACTTCAGAGTGGTGCAGGGCACGATGCCAAATCGTACGGCGAAATTCGGGACTCATGCAGTTCGCAAGTAACAGTTATTCCCTTCTTCATGCAAACGCTTTCAGCGTTCAGCGCTCTCAAATCGGCCTTTAGAGAGCCTGAAGCAGGATTTGGAAGCGGTTCCATATTTCCTGTGGGTTACGTGAAAAGGCTTTCGGGGCATCGTCCCTGTCCGTTGTGTCCCTCATGCCCGAATGTCCGACAGCAACTGCAGGACGAGTCTCGTGTACGGTATGGACCCGTTTCGAGCTTGACCTTTGGCTTTTTTCTGCTTCTATGCCGACCCTCCAGGATGTCGCCGCCGATGCGGACGTTTCGATCAGTACGGTGTCGCGTGTGCTCAATCACCCAGAGATGGTGGAGCCGACCACTCGGGCACGCGTCCGCACCTCGATCGCCGAGCTCGGATACCGCCCCAACCGGGCAGCGCGCCGCCTCGGCATAACGGAGGGCCGGACCCATCTGCTGGGCGTCGTCATTCCCGACATCGAAAATCCCTTCTACTCTACGATCATCCGCGCCGTCGAGGAGGTCGCGTACAGCCGCGACTATGCCGTCATCCTCTGCAATTCCGGAGAGGACGACGAGCGCGAGCGCTTCTACCTGAACGTGCTCCAGGAGGAATCGGCCGACGGCGTGATCCTCCCGCCTTCCACGCAGGGCGCACGAATGAAATCCGACCTCAAAGAACTGGACCTCCCGGTGGTCTGCTTCGACCGCCGCTTGCCCGGCGATCCCTTCGACACGGTGGTGGTGGACAACAAGGCAGGGGCCCGGCAGATGACGCGTCACCTCCTCGACCTGGGCCATCGACGCATTGGGTTCCTCGGAGGCCCGGCCTCCCTGTCCACCAGCACAGAACGGGCGGATGGCTACCGGGAAGCCGTGCGCACCGCCGGGCTACCGGTCGATGAGAACTTGATGGTCCTCGGGCCGCCGGGGCGCCGGACGGGTCGCACGCACAGCCAGCGGCTCCTACAGGAGACATCTCCCCCTACGGCTCTGTTTGCCGCCAACAATCAAATCGCCCTCGGCACCTTCGAGGGGCTTCGTGACCTTGGGGTTCAGGTTCCTGACGATGTGGCCGTCGCAGGATTCGATGATGCGCCGTGGGCCTCATTTCTCGATCCGCCGCTTACCACCGTACGCCAACCCACCTACGAGATGGGGCGCCGGGCGGCTGAGTTGCTGTTTTCCCGCATTGACGATCCGGATCGCCCCCCCGTCCGGGCCACGTTGCAGCCGGAGTGCATTATCCGCGCCTCGTGCGGAGCCGACCGCTGACTGTTTCTGCTTGCGAGTTCGATCGTCTGTGCACTCCTCTACCGGCGAGCATCGTCGGGGCGCTTGTGTTCGGGAGGGCGTTGCCCCGGCTGCCGTCCCGGCTCGCCGGCCGGCAGTTCGCTGGAGTAGTACCACGAGAATCCACCCGCAATCACGACAAACGCCAGGCTCATCCCCACCATCTCCCCGACGGACGTGTCCGGGGGAAGGGCCACGAGCCCGGCCATGAACACGACGAACCCGAACACGAAGAGCCCGAAGTACTCGGTGATCAGTCTCATGACGTGGAGAGTTCGGATTGCTCGACGAGATCGGCGAGGATCCAAAGAGAGGGCACCCAAAGGCCCACGAAAATAGCGGCCTGCTTGCTCCCGCTAAACCAGAGGTAAATCGAAAAGGCGAGTGCGAGCACGCCCGCGGCAAAAATCCAGCCTTTGCTGTCCTTCATGAACTCCGAAATCGTTGAGTGAAAAGACGCTGCTGTACGTGTTTGAACTTTAGAACCCTATCATCTGCTCTACGGACCGGTCCGGGGGGCGGTCCGGCTGGCGGCGCTTTGTTTCTCCTCCCCTACATTTCTAATTCATCTTCGCGGCCCGACCCCACGTCTATTTGGCCCCTACATCCCCGGCTGCCGACCGAATCGGCCCGTCGCCGACAGCTGCCCGAAGCGCCCTCGGTACCGCGGCCGCTCCCTCCTCGTCGAGATACACGAGGTGTGCCGAACAGCCGCAGTCGGAGGCCCCGAAGCCCCGGAGGGGCACGGCCGCCCCCTGGAGCGAACGCAGGGCCGCCGCCCAGTCGCACTCGCGGCGTTCCGCATCGTGCGTCCACCATACGCGGGCGAGCGTCGTGGCAGCGCGGAGGTAGTCGACGTGCCAGTGCCACGCCCCGTCGCCCCGAGCGTGGCGCTCGACCCGGGCCCGCACTCCTCCCGGCCCGAAGGCGCTCCCGACGTAAACGTAGGCGCCGGGGTGCACTGTCATCGCGCCCAGCGCCCCCACGTCGATTTTCTGCTTCGTGTCGGCGCGGAGCAGCAGAGCGTACGTGCCGCCCTTGCTTCGGGGGCAAGCAAATTCGGCATCGATCATGGGTCTACTCCGCGGCATCGGCGGAGGTCGGCGCCGGATCGCGCTTCCAGAAGGCCACCCCCCCGGCCTGCTGGCCCACATCGACCGACGCCGTCCGCTCGTTTTCTTCCAGATCGATGACGTCAACGGCCCCCGGTTCGCCACCTACCCCCTCGGCGGTTACGATGGCGTAGCGACTGTCGGGCGTCGTGACCACGCCGTGCGTCACGGTGCGGCTGTTTTCGAGAACGGCCGTGCGCTCGCCCGCCGCGAGGTCCCAGATGCCGGTCTCGCCGGAGCCCTTGTACGTCACGACGAGCGTCTCCCCGTCCGGCGTCACGTCAAGGTTGTAGGGCGCCGTGCCCTCACCGGTGTCGAAGCGACGCTCAACGTTCCAGTCGCTCAGATTGACTTCCAGCACCGCATCGCCTCCGTTGAGGGCCACGTACGCCAACGGCTCCGAGGGATGCGGCTGCACCCAGGTCGGCTTCGGGGCGTCCTCGCCCACCGGCAGCGTGCGTGTGACTTCGCGCGTGACGGCATCAATCTCGTAGAGCGTGCCGTCCATCATGCCCACGGAGTAGTGCATGCGGCCGTCGGGGGCAAAGCGCGAGCCGTGCGGCATGATCCCTGTCTCAATCTGCTCGACCTCCGTCATCGTCTCGGGGTCGACCACAGAGATTGTGCTCGGCTCCATCTCGCCGTGCAGGTCGAAGTTGGCGACGTGGAGCAGGCCGGTGACGCTCGAGATCTCCATCGTGGCCGGAAACATGCCCACCGTGGCCGTGCCCACCTCCTCGTTCGTGCCGGTCTCGTACTTGGCCACGCGGCCGTAGGGTTTGCCGTGGGCGATGGACACGTACCAGTGTTCGCCGTCGGGCGCCACCGTAAGGCCGTGCGCCCCTTCTGTCTCTACGGGAATCTGTCCGACGCGGATGGTCTCCTCGACCGTGGCGTCCTCGTCGTCAAAGCGGACGTGTGCGACCTCGTCGGCCGACTCGGACGCAACGTAAGCGTGGTACGTCTGTGCCGCCGCGCTGGTCGTGACAAGGAGAGCGCAACAGATGAGGAGGACGGAACGAAGCAGGGTCATACCAACGGGGGATTGAGAATTGAGGGATGAGGGGCGAGGGGGGAACCACCACGTCTTCCGCGTCATGCATCACGCTTCACTCATCACATTTCACACTTCACGGTTCACGCATCACTCTTCACTCGTCAGTTCGACGGCCCAGAGGCCCGAGTTCCAGTCCGAGAAGAAGATGTGGCCCTTGTACGGCT
>JBKHEM010000066.1:0-12104 GCA_046540815.1 Salinivenus sp. | reverse complement strand
GACGCGGACAACGCCACGCGCGGGGATCCGTTCGCGCTGCCCCTGCCGTACGCCCCGGTATTGGCTACGCTCCGGCCCGTCGTCTTACAGATCTAATCGTCTCCCCCAACGGACCCGGAGGTCCGGAGGGCTCTACCCACTGGACACCGGTGCCCCGTTGGTACGCCACCACAGTTGGCAGACGGCCGTGTGCCAACTCTATCCTCTACGCGTTTTTTTGGAGACGATCCTCTGATACCAATGCTGTCTTTCTCTTCTTCCGGGTGGCTGGGCTCGTTCGCTCTGGGTTTACTCGTTACCGGGGGCCTGGGGGTCCTCGTGCTAAGCGAACAGCCGGACTCGCCCGCAACCAGCACGAACGACGACACCTCAGCCACCGCCCCCGACTTTTCCCTCGAAACCCTCGACGGCGATACCTTTCGCCTCAGCGATTACCGCGGCGACGTCGTGGTGCTCAACTTTTGGGCCACCTGGTGCCCCCCGTGCCGCCAAGAAATTCCGGACTTCGTCTCTCTTCAACAGGACCTGGGCGACCAGGGCCTGCAATTCGTAGGCGTGGCCCTCGAACGGGACGCGGGGCCGGACGAGGTTCGCGACTTCGCCGAAGAAATGAACATCAACTACCCCATTGGAATGGGAGATGGATCCATCGCAGAGAAGTACGGGGGCGTCCGCGGCCTCCCGATGACATTCGTGATAGGCCCCGAGGGAACGATCCAAAAGCACATTCCCGGGATGACGACCGAGGAGCGCCTCCGGCCTGTGCTCGAGTCTCTCCTGGAAGAGACCACGTAGCCGTCCTCACCCCGCGCTCCTCTCGTACCAAACGTCCCCTCCCATGGCCGATTCTGATCGCTCTCCCTGGCGCGTCGCCTGGACGTATGTGACGCGCTACTGGCACTGGCCGGTGCTCCTTGTGGTGGCCATCTACGCCTACCAGCAGTTCATGCCGAGCATCGACCTGTCCAGTCAAAAAGATCCAGCCCCTGATTTTGCCGCTGAGACGCTGTCCGGCGAGCGGTTTCAGCTCCGTGAGCACCGGGGCACGGTTGTGGTGGTCAACGTATGGGCCACCTGGTGCCCCCCGTGCCGCGTCGAGATGCCCGGCTTTGTCGACCTCCAGCGCGATCTGGAGGACGACGGTGTCCAGTTCGTCGGCATCGCCGTGGACCAGGAAGGCGCCGAGGCGGTCCGTCCCTTCGTCGAGGAGCAGGAGGTCAACTTTCCGCAGATCGCCCGCCCCTCCGTGGCGGCCCAGCACTTTCCCGGCGAGGAAATTCCGCGCACGTACCTCATCGACAAGCAGGGACGCATCCGGTACGAACACAGCGGCGCCATTCTCAAATGGGCCCTGGACGATGCCCTGGAGCGTTTGGCGGCCGAGCCGGGCCCGGGCGAGTAGCCTCCGCTTTGGTCGACGGCCCGGTGGGGCGGCCGCCCGCGCTTTACAACTGCTTTACAACAATGCAGCGTCCGTCCCCGCCGGGTTCTCCAGGCCCGCCTCGGCCCTCTGGACTACATCCGCCCCTTCAGCATCCCATTCCAGTACATGCGGGGCAGGCCGTACGCCTTCAGCGCGTACATGCTGTAGCGCTCCTGTGTCTGGTCGAACGGAAAGCTCTCCTCCGGCTCCTTGTTGTAGTCGAACTCCGCCAGCACGAGCTTGCCGTACCCCGTCACGAGCGGGCATGACGTGTAGCCGCTGTACGTGCCGTTGATCGGGGTGGTGTCGTTCATCGTGGCCCTCAGATGATCCACCAGCACGGGCGCCTGCTTGCGGATGGCCGCGCCCGTCTTGGACGTCGGCAGGTTCGAGTTGTCGCCCAGGGCAAAGATGTTGTCGTATTGCGCGTGCTGGAGCGTGCCCGGATCCACGTCGACCCACCCGTCCTCGTCGGAAATGGGACTCTCCGCGATGAAGTCGGGGGCGTGCATCGGCGGCACCACGTGCAGCAGGTCGTACGCGATGGTCTTCTCTTCCTCCGTCTCCAGGTTGTGGAAGACGGCCTCTTTCTCGTCCGGATGAATCTCAACGAGCTCCGTCATCAGGTTGATTTCCAAGTCCTTCCGCTCCACCACGTCGTAGAGGGTTTCCTCGTAGGGCTTTGACGAGAAGAGCGCTCCTTTCGCCTTCATGAACGCGATGCGGCTGCCCTCGCGTGCGCCGCGGCGCCGGAGCGCATCGTCGGTCAGGTACATGATTTTCTGCGGGGCCCCGCCGCACTTCACGCCCATTGTCGGTTCCGTGAAGAGAGCCGTTCCCCCCTGTGGAAACGACTGAATGGCGTCCCACGTGGTCTCGCAGGTGTCGTACGAGTAGTTGCTCACAACTCCGGTGCCGGGCTGCCCCACCGCGTCGGCCAGGCCGGGGATGCCGTCCCAGTCGATCTGAATGCCCGCCGCCATCACGAGATAGTCGTAGCCATAGGTCTCCCCGTCGCGCGTCGTGACGGTCTGCGCCTCCGGGTCAACCGCCGTCGCAGCGTCCTGAATCCAGGTCGCCCCCTTGGGCATCACCTCTTTCATCGGACGGGCCGACTCCTCTTTCGGGAAGACCCCGGCGCCGATGAGGGTCCAGAGCGGCTGGTAGTAGTGCGTGTCCGCCGGCTCGATGACCGCGACCTCCGGCGCGTCGTCCTGATTGAGAAGCTGGGAGGCAACGGTAAGGCCGGCAGTGCCTCCGCCGACGATGAGAACCTGATGTTGATCAGTCATGGCAGTGCGAGGATTGGTGTACGGAAAAAATCGGGTAGAGAAATGCACGGGACCGCCGGGGCGGCCGTCACGACCGGAGGTTCTGGCCAAACTTTTTGGCAACCGTCGTGATGAAGCCGACGGCGCGCTGCACGTCGGGGTCGCGCAGGGCCCCGAGGAGACCGAAGACGCCCCGCTGGGGAATCTCGTCGCGCTGCGCCGCCTTCTGGCTTTCAACGAGGGCCGATCCGAGGCTCCCGACCGCCTGGAGGGCTTCCGGGTCCAGCACGCCCGACTCGAGGAGCGCCTCGAATTCGTCGGATTGGAAAAGCTCGCTGAGGCGACCGAGCGAGCCAAACGTCTGGCGGAGGAGCTGCTCGGGGTCGTACCCCTTCCGCGCCGCCTCGGCGTATTCGGTGTCGAGAATGTCGACAACGGTCGCGATGACGTCGGGGGCTTCCTCGGCGAGCGCCGACAGCCGCTCCAGGTGTTCCGCCCGGTCCAGCACCGCCCCCAGGGCCGCTGCGGTGTCCGGTTCGGTCATCTTTTCGAGCAGCATCAACCCCTCGCGGGCGCGCTCATCCACAACCACCCCGCGGTCCGCAGCCCGCGTCAGTGCCTCATCGATCGTGTCCACCGCCACCATCGTGGCGTCCGGCACGTCCTCAGCAAGCCGGGCCACGTGCTCCAGTCGATCGAGTTGGTCGATCAGCGTAGACAGGACCTCGACGGTCTCCGGTTCGGTCAGCTTTTCAGCGAGCGTGACGGCCTCCCGCGCTCGCTCGTCCAGCACAACCCCCCGATCGGCGGCCCGGGTCAACTCGTCGTCCACCACGTCTGTGGTGGTCCGGAGCACGTCGGGCATCTGTTGAAGGGTGTCCATTGCCTCCTCAACGGCATCGAGCCGGTCGAGGAGACGCGCCAGTACACGACGCGTGTCAGGATCTTGTAAGCGCTTTTCTAGGGCGTCAGCGCTGTGAGTCTGAGTCCGTTCCATAGCGTCTTGGACGTTTATCGGCAGAAGTTCCCGGGGCGTGCGCGCCGCGGGTTGTGTATTAACTTGACTTTACAAGTAAGGAACAGATGTGAAGGTGTCAAGTTTCCTGGAGCCGACTTGGAAAAACCATCGGGCGAAACCATAGGGCTTACATCCCTGACTCCAGTTCTCCCGAATCCGCTCCCCTTCCGCTTCTCCCTCCTTTCTCCGCGCTGCCATGACCAACAACATGGGCTCTCTTGATCGCATCCTTCGCACGCTTGCCGCCCTGGGGGTGGGGGCTTTATACCTGACCGGCACCATTGGGGGCACCACGGCGATCATTCTTGGAGCGGTTGCCGTGATCTTCCTACTCACCAGTTTCGTGGGGACGTGTCCGCTCTACGCCCCCTTCGGCCTCTCAACGCGCAGAAAGACGAAGGCCTAAGCGGGAGAGACATCCCCGCACTCAGCACTCAGTTGGACGCGACCGTGCGTTGCTTCCAAGGCCGGTCAGCGGATCTGCGCTCTTCGCCCGGGGTTCTGTCGGGCGATACAAGTTCGCGTGCCGGGGAGGTGGGGGCACGGGTACCGGCGTTCTCACCTGGGGTGGTCTCCTACCCGAGGGCCGGGCTCAGCATGCTGCCCAGTCCAAGTCCGCGAAGGATGAGCAGGAGACCAACGAGGGCCAGCCCAATGGGCACAAGGTTTTGCAGGCGCGTCCGCAGCTTCGTGCTCGCCACCCGGCCCAGCAGGCTCACACCAAGCATGGCCGGCCCCGTGCCGAGCCCGAACCCGGCCATGAACACGGTGCTCTGTGCCACGCCGTCCGCGGTCACGGCAGTGGCAAGGGCCGCGTACACGAAGCCGCACGGCAGCAGGCCGTTCAACAGCCCCACGATGAGCATCGCCGTCGGGCCGCCCGTTTCATAGAGGGTGCCGATCGGCTTCATGACGCGGCCCAGGAAGGCTGAGGGCGTCTGTTCGATGCGCTGTACCTGCCGACTCACCCAGGGCACAGCGGCCACCAGGATCATGAGCACTCCAATGCCCACCGAGAGGCCCTGCTGGGCTCCGGCGAGAGAGACAACGTGCCCCGCCGCCCCTACCAGGACCCCAAGCAGGCTGTACGTGACGGCCCGGCCCAGATTGTAGAGCCCTCGCTCGGCCCAAAACTGCCACCGCGGTTGATGTTTGCCGGGCAGGCTGAGGGCGAGGGGGCCGCACATCCCCACGCAGTGCACGCTCCCAAACGCCCCAAATGCAAGACCGGCGGCGACCCATTCAATCATATAAATCGTCCTCCATCACGTGGAAAAAGCGAGGGACCGATCCCGGGCATTCGTTAGAGAACCTGCTCCACCGTCCGGGTCACGTCCTCCGGCGTCCAGTCATTCCCCCGAAAGATGCGTCGGACGGTTCCATCCGGTTCCACGACCGCCGTCACCAAGTTGTGTGTGATCTCGCCCTCTTCCTGCTCGGTGTAGACGCGGAAGAGACCCGTCACCCGATTCACCTGGCTCGTATCGCCGGTGGCGAAGGTCCACGTGTCCAGGCGGTCGGTGTAGTCGGCCGCGTAGTCCCGAAGCACCTCCGGCGAATCGTTTTCCGGGTCGAAACTGATGGACAGCAACTGGACGTCCGCGCCGAACCGGTCGCGCAGGGACGGTTGCAAACGTTCAAAGCGCTGCGACATGAGCGGGCAAAAGTCGGGCAGCGGACAACTCGTGTAAATAAACGTGAGGACCAGCACCTGGTCGCGAAAGTCCGCCATCTCAAACGGATCTCCGTTCTGATCCACGAGGGTTACGTCGGAAGGCAAACGGTCGCCCTCCTCGAGCGGGCGCGGCCCCTCACTTTGGTCGTCGGGCGCCATGGGCTGGGTCTCCTGAGCGGGGTTGCGGGCCACCGCCGTGTCCGGAATGGATTCGACGGCCGAGATCCAGGTGCTGTCGTTCGAGACGGTCATCTCAAATTGAATCGCGTCGCCGGATGCAAGCGAGGACGTCAGGTCCGGTGTCCGAACGGGCAGGGGCATAATCATGGGCGGCATGTAGCCCGGAATTTCCTCGTGCTCGACAACCAGGGTCTTGCCCCCGTCGTCGATGCCTGCCACCCGCCCCTTGACCTCGTAGGTGCTGGGCGTGAGTAGGTAATACCCGACGACGAGAATGCCAGCCCCAGAGAGTAGGCCCAGGCCAACCAGAATGCGGACAAGTATGTTCTTCATGGGTCTCAAGCAGAATGTAGACAAAACAGGAGAAACGTCAACGGGCAACCCTGGCTGGAATGCTCAGAACCGCACGCCCAAACTCGTTGTGAATACCCGTCCCGGCTCCGGCACCTGCACGCCGGAAAACGGATTTTTAGAGTTCAAATGATTGGTATAGTCCGCGTCGAACAGGTTTTGGACACCCACCTGAAGCTCGACACGCCGAAGCACCTGGGCCCCCGTCCGTAGGTCGACCGTGGCGTAGCCGTCGGTCGGCTCCTCCCCCCTCATCGTCGCCACGCGGTCCTGCTCGGCCACGAGGGCAACCGCGCCGTCCACGTACACGTCCGATACGGCACCGGTTTGGAGGGAGGGGTGCCACCGCAGGCCCAGGTTGAGGGTGGGCGGCGAGACCCCGAACGCCGGCTCCCCGACCGACGCGTCCCGGCCCCAGAGCGCACTGCCCGAGGCCCGGAGCGTCACCGGGTCCACAGGGGTCCCTGATGCGTTCAGCTCCGCGCCCACAAACGCAGCCTCTCCGTTGACGTACCGGAAGACCGCCGGGCTCATGGGCAACACAGGATCGAGATCGGTCTCCTCCAGGGTGATGTACTCGTCGATCCGCCGGGCGAACCCATTAACACTCAGGGACCACCGCTCCCCCTGCCCGTCCAGCCAGAGATCGGCCTGTGTGCTCCGTTCGGCATTCAAGGACGGCGTGCCCAGAAATTCGGCGCTCGTCTGCGACCGGCTTTCCGGAAATCGATTCGCGTAACGCTCCGACGCATCTGGAGGACGCGCCACTGAGCCGGCGCCCAGCGAGAGGGTCCACCGACGGGTCAGCGGAAGCGACGCGGTGACGGCCCCGTTCATCATGACGGCGGTTTGCCGAAGATCGGTGCCCGGAGCGACGCTTTGAAGAAAGGCCTCCGATGGATTGCGGGCGTCCGCCTGTACCAGGTCGAGCCGTGTGGTGCCCGTGAGGGTGACCGCCCCCACCGTGCGGCGTGCCTCCACAAACCCTCCCTCCTGCGTGATCGTGGCCCCCGGCCAGGCCGCCTCGCGGAATTCCATGTCCCGGTCGACTCGGCTTCGGGAGCGCGTGGCGTCGCGGAAGGTGTGTACGACATCCGCCCCGGCGGTGACGTCCCAGGCGGTCCCAGGGGCGAGATCCGCCGCCACCCGTCCGTTAAAGTTCTGAACTTCGGTCGGCACGGCCACACGCATGCCGTTGTCGTACGACGGCTTCGTCCGGTTCGTCATTCTGTGGAGCGTCTGCTGCGCCCCGGCCTGCACCGTGACGGAGCGAACCGTTCCGGCCTCCTGATCAAACGCGTACTCAATGTGCCCCATGCCGGTCTCAAAATACTCGGCGTGGAGCATGCGGCCGGGATAATCGATGTCGTTCTGCTCCTGGTAGCGCCCCTTCACGGAGAGCGTGGACCGGTCGGAGATCGCCACGCCGAGACGTCCATTTCCTTCCGCCGTGGCAAAGTCGCCGGGCACCTCCTGCCCGTCGCCCGCCGTGTAGTCCCCGCCGCGACGCCAGGCCCCGCCGACACTGTAGAACAGGGGGTCCTGTCGCCCCATCGCGAAGCCGGTGGTGTTGAGGGCTTGCCGATTGGACTGCACGCCAGTGCGCACGGCCCCGGTGAGCGGCGTGCGGGGAGGGTCCGCGCCGCGCTCCGTCACGCGAAGGGCACTCATGTTGCCGGGACCTTGCGTGAGGGCATACGGTCCTTTCGTGACCTCGATGCGCTTGATTGCGATGGGGTCGACGTGGCTCAGGGGCGTATCCATGCGGCCGGGGCCCGCGGCAGCAGTGGGCATGCCATCTACGTACACACCGACCGCCGTCTCCGTGAGGCCTCGCACGTTGGGGTCCAGTCCCAGGGCGCCGCGCCGTGCAGCCCCCACTCCGGGCAGGGTGCGCAGAAGGGTGCCCGAATCGACGCCCTCTTCCTCCTGAATGCGCTGCTGCCCCAGCTCGCTGGACGGCCCGGCCCCGGGACGCGACGCCACAACCTCGATGCCCCTTCCTTCGACCGGCGTGGGCGACAACGAAAGCCGAACGCGGGTTGTCTTCCCCGGCTCAATGGTTAAGGGCCGCTCGATCGTCCGGTAGCCCACGAACTGCACACGCAGCGTATCCGGGCCAGGAGACACATCCGATATGCGAAACTGTCCGTTGGAGCGGGTGGCCGTTCCCGCTCCACTCTCCTGAAGCTGCACGTTCACCCCGGCCATGGGACGGTCCGTCTCGGCGTCCGTGACACTCCCGGTTACTGTCCCCGTCGACTGGGCGACGGCCGGTTTCCCTCCCGTCCCAAATACAATGAAAAAGACACTGAAGATATAGAGCGCTCGTCGTGTCGTCATAGACGTCCTCCGTAGCATTGGTGCTCCGCGCGACGGACCCTGCGCCGCACGGAAGTTCGCTCAGGCTAAGACAGGGGCCTGCAGGGTCGGAACAGGCCGGCGTTCAGCCGGCGTCCGGGGAGGACGAAAGATGTCGTCTCCCACGCGCTGAGAGACGAGAATGGAGTGCCGCGGACGCGGGGCGGCGGTCGTTGCGTGGCGCCTGGGAAGCTGGGGGGCGGGCTCGGCAACCCAGGTCAGGCGGGTTGTGGTGAGGGCGACGGACGAGTCGTGGCTGTTGCAACTCGTGAAGACCGGCTCGTCCGTAGAATCGGATGTCGTGTCCCCGTGATCGCACGTGCAGGGGCCGTCCGGATTCATGGGGCAAACCCCCTCCGGGTGGTCACACTGGTGGTGGGCCGTCGCGTGTTGTACGCTTTGCACGACGGCCTGGAGCGGCACGCCCTGCACCCCAACGGAGAGGACCAGCAACAGGGCCAGTCCCCGAGCCCAGCTCGAAATCCGGTCTGTGCGTGCGAGGGTCGTCACGAGAGCGTCGGTACCTCCTGCTGAGGTCGCCTGATGCCAGAATGAGACGGAGCGAGCGGGGCCGCGAGAGGACCCCGGGTCAATGTGTGGACGTCGGTGCCAGGGAACCTGCCCCCAATATCGACGACACGTCGGACAGTCGATGTGGGAGATTCCCCGGTACCGGCGTACGGGATCTACCGAGGCCACCCACGCCGTCGGGAGGGGCACCGGAAAGACGAAACCTTTACCTATATTTACTTGTTACGACAGACCGCATGTTCCCGGAGCCCTCAGCCGGTTCTGCGGCGGATCCAAACACGCTGTAGATGTCGCGCAGGTCGCCCGGCTCGAACCCGCAGGTCCGATCGTCGGGGGATCCTTTCTCGACGAAGTCCGGGCGTTCGTCGTTCGCGCCGTGGCAGGCCGTACAGGAGGGCTGGACGGGAATCCGGCGGGCGTACACCTTCGGTATTCTGCCGCTCGGTGCGGATCCAGTGTCCGTTTGTTCGGGGGTTGCGCGAACCGGTCGTGGAGGCGCTGGACCTCGTCGTCGGGCTCGTGGGCCGGGTTGCGGTACTTTTCGGCGAGCTGCTGGACGGTCCAGCCGTTTTCCGGGCCGATTGCCTGCACCGCTGGCCCACCGGCTTGCAGGCGCGGTCGAAACGTGCTTTTGTCCGCGGGGGGACTCGATGGTACATGCGAGCGACTCGCGCATCTCGTTCAGTGCGGCAATCTCGCGCTCCACCCGCTCTTGGATCGAATCCAGCGGGGTCTGAGAGGGGGCGGCGTGGAATCTGAGGATCTTTCGTCGCCGGAGTCGGATCCGCCGCATCCGGCCAGGAGACCTGCGCCGCTGAGAAGAAGGAAATAACACACAGGTCGAACCACCTTTCAAACGCTGCTTTGTTGATCATGACACGCTCGTTTCAGGGTTTTCTCCACTGTTCGGTGTCCTCCAGTCTATGGCTATGGCTTCTGGGCCTCTTTGTCCTGTCCGCCGTCCTGGCCCCGCCAGTCGCCGCACAGGAGGCCGTGCCCACCCAGGTGACCGTGCGCGCCATCTCCAATGACGCAAAGCTGATTCAGGACCCGGTGGGGGGCGCCCACATCACGATTGAAGACGCCGAGACCGGCGATGTCCTCGCCGAGGGCCGGCAGACCGGCGATTCCGGAAGCACCGAGAAGATTATGCAGCAGCCCCACGAGCGCGGCGCCTCGATCTACGAGACCCCCGGCGCGGCGAAGTACGACACCACCCTCGAACTGACCGAGCCCACCCGCGTCCGCATCACCGCTGAGGGGCCGCTTGACTACCCGCACGCCATGCAAACCGTCTCGAAGACGGTGGTTCTCATGCCCGGCGAGGACGTGACGGGCGACGGCATTACGCTTACGCTCCACGGCTTCATCGTGGAGGTGCTGGATCCTTCTGACGCCGACATGAGGCCCGGAGAAGACATCTCCGTCCGGGCTCGCGTCCAAATGATGTGCGGCTGCCCCACGGAACCGGGCGGCCTGTGGGATTCGGACCGCTACACGATCCGGGCCCAGCTGCTGCGCGACGGATCGGTCGTCGCCGAGGCCCCGCTCTCGTTCGCGGGCACGACGAACGAGTACGACGGCACCCTGACGGTGCCCGAGGACGGGGCCACCGACATTCGCGTCACCGCTGCCGACGCCGACCGGGTGAACTTCGGAATGGACACGGTGTCGCTGGGCGACGAGTAGCGGTCCCGGTTCGTCTTCATCCTGCTCCGATCTGATCTCTTCTTCTTTCCTCTCCTATGCCCAAGCCCGCGGACTTCTGGAACGACCGCTTTTCTGCCGACCAGTACATCTACGGCGTCGCCCCCAACGACTTCGTCGCGAGGGCCACGGAGGACTGGCTTGCCGGACCACACGAGGTGCTCGATCTGGGAGTGGGTGAGGGGCGCAACGCCGTGTACCTGGCGGAGCAGGGGCACGCAGTCACCGCCGTCGACTACGCGGTCGAAGGCCTCCGCAAGACGAACCGTCTCGGCGAAGAAGTCGGGGTAGAAGTCGAGACGATCCAGGCCGACGTCCGCACGTGGGCTCCCACCCGGACCTGGGACGCAGTCGTCACGACGTTTCTTCACCTCCCTCCGGCGGACCGGCCCGCGCTGTACAATCTCATCCGCCGGTGCCTGTCCCCCGGCGGGCTGCTCGTCGCCGAGTGGTTCCGGCCCGAACAACGAACGGAGGGCTATACGAGCGGCGGCCCGCCGGACGTCGACATGATGGTGACGGCCGAGGAGCTCCGCGAGCACTTTGACGAGACGGGCATCGAGCACCTGGAAATCGCCGAGCCGATGCTCGACGAAGGGATGCACGAGGGGCCCGGGGCCACCGTCCAGTTCGTGTGGCGCCGCTCCGAGGACGAACCCCGCTGACGACGACATCCTCCCGGAGGCGAGTCCCTCTGCCTCGTTCGGAGCGTGAGATGACGATTTCCCCGGATCGTGCGCAGAAGCCAAACCGCTACGGCTGAAGCACCGGCAACTCGTAGACACATTTCGTATCTCCGTCCGGAATGTGACGCGTCCGCTCCACGCGCTCAAACAGCGCCTCGTAGAAGCACACCTCGGACACACAGGGCAAATCTGTGACGTCAATGAGTCTCGCAAATGGACAATTGCACTCCTCGACGACGGCGAGCAGGTCGTCCCGTAGGCGGACCAACCCGACGGAGCAATCGAGCTCCGCTATGCCTCATTCCCCTCCACGCCATGAGTCTCCCTTCCACCAGCAAACAAACGGACACCCCCTCGACCGACGACGCTCCGCCGGGCCTGTGGGCCTAGGGCCTCAAAGTAGCCGTCTCGGCCGGGCTGGCCGGGATGATCTGCTGCGTCGCCCCGGCGGTCCTTTTTGCCATGGGACTCATGGGCGGCATCTACGCCATCTCGTGCCAATTTTTCCACGCCCCGGACGGCTCGGCCGGGGTCGGCGCATAGCTTCTGCAGGGACTGCCCCCGTCGTCGGACTGGCCAGCGTCTGGCTCTATTCCCGACGCCAAAACCAATGCGCAATCGATCCGGCGCGGAAGCGCAAAAACCTCGCGCTGCTCTTGCTGCTTGTGGCCACGCTGGGCACCGGGGCCTATCTCACCGTTGAGAAGGCGACGAACTGGTATTTTGACACGTACGTCGTGCCGGCCCAGCAAGAAGAGTACGAGTCCATGTCGGACGGGTAAAGGCCGAGACGAACCGGCTGGTCCCCAGCCCCACTGCTGCCCTGCACCGAAGCCCCATCTACCAATTCCGCCCCCCGTCCCCGCCGGGCGTGGGAGCCAGAAGCCGCGAGTCCTGGACA
>JBKHEM010000065.1:0-12324 GCA_046540815.1 Salinivenus sp. | reverse complement strand
CCATCACCGAGCGGTTTGCCCGGCACGCCATCGAGCTGGATGCCAGTGACATGGACCTGGGCGGGAAGGCCTGTGACGAGCAGATCTGGTATCGGGTGGACGGCGAAAAGCGCCGGGAGGAGCAGTTCGGAACGTACGACCCGCTGGAGACGGACCTTCTGGTGCTCAACCTCCTCAACGAAAAAGAAAAGAGTGAACTGCTGGAGGAGGGGGCCACTGACTTCTCCTATCAGCTTGAGGTGGAAGGGGAGGATCGGCCCCTTCGCTTCCGCGCCACGGCGTACTCGGACTACGACCATGCCGCCCTCAACATGCGGGCCATTGGCGACGAAATCTTCCCGCTCGACACCCTGGGCTTCCACCCGAAGATTCAGAAGGGCATGATGTTCAGGCACGTGCGGGACGGCCTGACGCTCGTGACCGGCGTTACCGGTTCGGGAAAGAGCACCACGCTTGACGCCATCATCGACGCCAACAATGAGGATTTTCCGGGCCACATTGTTGTTATTGCGCAGCCCATCGAGTACATGCACGAGCCCAAAAAGTGCATCGTACGCCATCGGGAAGTGGGCAAGGATGTGGTGAGCTTTAAGGCGGGCATCATCCAGGCCCTGCGCCAGGACCCGGACATCGTCGTGATTGGGGAGATGCGGGACCCGGAGACGATCCAGGCGGCCCTCGAAATTACCGACTCGGGCCACAAGGTCTTCTCGACGCTCCACACGTCCTCGGCGATGGAGACGATTGATCGCATTGTGGCCGAGGTGCCCACCCACGAGCAGGAGCGCGTCCGCGTGCGCCTAGCGGATACGCTTCGGTGCGTGATTTCGCAGCAGCTCCTCCCGAAGATTGGCGGCGGACGCCAGCTTGCAAAAGAGGTGTTGTGGCTGGATGCGTCGGCGCGCGCGGCCATTAAGAATGACAATGTGGGCGAGGTGTACCAGATGATGTGGCAGGGAGGCAAGCAGGGGCAAACCACCCTTGAGCAGGACCTCTATCGGCTCGTGCGAAAGCGCAAGATTGAGCCGCAAGTGGCGCTTGATTACGCCAACAACAAAAAGCGGCTGCGTCGCCTGATGTAGCCGCACCGGACCGGGGCTGCTGCCCCCGTATGTGCCCCGTCCGTTTTCGAAGCCCGGACCCCCACCGTTGTATTGCAACAGCCCACCCGACGAATGAGCACCCACGCGCTCGGAATCATGGTTTCGGCCTCGGCGCTCCACGCCGTCCTGCTGGAGCGCGCGGAGGAGGAGACGGTGATTCAGTTCCGGACATCGGTTTCGAAGGGGGGCGACGCCGACCGTCCCCTCGACGAACTGGAAGGAGACGTACCCGGGCTCGAGGACGAATCGGACGACGTCACGATCCAGTTCGGGGACGAGGACGGGGGAGGCGATGATATTTTTCTCGGGTCAGAGTTTGACGAGTTTGGCGATGGGGAGGAGGATGAGTTTTCGACGGCCTCGACGGCGACGACCTGGAATTTCCAGGCAGCCCTCAACGACATTCTGGACGCGTGCGCCGAGCGCGGATACGAGGACCCCGAAATCGCCTTCTGTACGTCCGCGGACAGCGTGGACGAGGTCGAGCTCCGGCTCCCGGTGGATGAAGGGGGCGAGCCGTCCGAGGACGGACCGACGGGGCTCTCCTTGCCCGCCTCACGTTCTCGCCTCTTGGAACTGCTGGAGGCCCAGTACCAGGGCGGGGTGGAGGACGAGCGGGTGGGGTTTGTGCCCATGCACCAGACCGGCGATGGGCGCCAGCGCGTACTGGCATTGATTGCACGTCCCGGCGGGGCCGTGATCTCGACGCTCTCGGGAATGCAGGAGCAAACCCTGGCGCGGAGTCCGCGGGCCCAGCTGCTCGACTCGGAGGTGTCACTGTATCTGGGGCTGACCCGCTCGGCGCTTCAGCTTCCCCCCGACACGTCCGAGAAAACGATTGTGGTACGAACCGGGGCCGAGGATACAATCGTGCTCTTCATGGAGGGCAACACCCTGCGGCAGGCGGAGCACCTTCCCGAACTGACCGCCGAGGACCCGGCGGAGACGATCTGCAGCCGCGTGCTGCTGCTCCAGGACGAGTACGGCATGGGCGACGTACAACACCTCCTCCTGGCCGCCGAACAGGAGGAGGGACTCCTGGCAGACGCCTTCAAGTCCTACTTCGCGAGTTCGAAGCTGCGTCTACTCCGCGCCCATTTGCCGGGCGACGACCTGGAGTCCAGTCTCTATGTTGCCGCCACCGGCGCGGCGCTACGCCTGCTCGACGATCCGAGATTTGCGCCGTCCTTTCAAGACCTCAACCTCCTCCCGAAGGCGTGCAAAGCCAGTATCTTCCGGTTGCCGGTGGGCTGGTCCGTGCCCGTGTTACTGGTCTTGCTAGGGGTGATCACCCTCGGGTTCGTGTGGTATTACGTGGCCAACGCCAACGCCATCAATCAGCGTGAAGCCGAACTCCGCACCCTTGAGCAAGAAGTGGCCCAGGTGGACCAGCAGGCCCTGGAGCGGCGGATCGACAGTATGGAGACGGTCTCGTCGCGGTACGCGCAGGGGCTGGACGTCCTGGAGCGGCTGCTTCAGGGGAGCAACAAGTGGAGCCGGGGCCTTGCGACCATTACCGGCCGCATGAACGACATTCAAGGGCTCTCGATTTCGGACTGGACGCCCGAGGGGGAGACGCAGGTTACCGTCACCGGTCGTGCCTCCTCGCGGCCCCGGGTGGTTCGCCTCGCCGAAACGCTGGGCGCCGACGTCAACAGCCTCACGTTTACCGAAGTGCGGGAGGCCTCGATCTTCGACTTCCAGGTAACAGTGCCTCTCGACACGACGGAGCCGGAGGCCATTCAGTACTGGCGCGACGAGGGAGCGGCGTTGGGCGATGGGGAACGGCCCGGACGGGACGACACGACGGCGGGTTCCTCCCGCGCAGAAACAGTCGCGAATCGGGTTGAAACCGGAGCGGCAGACACAGGCCGGACGGCCTCCGACGACCCATCCGCCTCGGCCCGGCAGGAGAGCGACAGCAGCCGTGCGCCCGCCGATACCCAAGAAGCAGATGTGCAGTGGTTGATCATCGTGGGGTCGCTCTCGGAGCGCGACGCTGCCGTCACGGCGCAGCGCCAGGTGCGCGAAACGCTGAGCGACCGGCCCTACGAGGTCACGGTTCGACATCACCCCGACCAGGGACGCTACCGGGTGGGCATCGGCAACTTTGAGACGCTTGAGGATGCACAGGCTGGGGCCGAGGCCCTGGGCTCCGTGTTGCCGGCGGAGGCGTGGCTCCACAGGTGCACCTCTCCGGCGGAGTCGATTGCGTCTTCAGGATCCTCTGATCCTCCGGCCTCTGACTGAGGCGTTTTTTCGCTCCAACACACCCGCGCACCTTTTTTCGTTCCCCGGCACTGCCCCGATCCCATGTTCAACATTGGGACCAACCAAATTCTTCTCCTCTCCTGCCTGCTCCTCGTGATCGGGGTTGGGACGTACGTGACCTATTTCCACCAGCGGGGGGTCCTCAATTCGTTGGACGAGCAGATCGAGGAAAAGCAGCAGGAGAAGGAGCGCATTCAAACGCTACAAACCACCCTGTCTGACACCGAGGAGACGCTGGTCTCGGCCCGGGAGGAGTGGCAGTCGCAGTACAAGGTCGTGCCCGAAACCACCTCCTCACCGGTGGTGATGGGCTATCTGACCGAGTTGACGCAGACGGGCTTCCAGACGTTTGATGTCACCGCTGGGGGCGGCGAAGACCGAGACGACTACAGCGCATACACGTTTCAGGCCGAGGGCGAGGCCTACTTTTCGAGCCTGTACCGGTTCGTGTGGACGATCGAGAACAACCGACCGTTTTACCGGATCCGGAATTTGAGTCTCGACTACCTGGAGGAGCGCACGACCGACGAGGAGTCGGGGCGCACCTCGATGGACGTGCTGGTGTCCTTTCAAATGGATGTAGAAGCCATTTACGGGGCCGTTGGTGGCATGGAGCCCGACGGCGGTCCGACGGACGAGCGGCAGATGCAGGCCCTTCCCGTCGCACAGAGCCGCCCGTCGCCCCCCCTGCCCGCAAGCGTCGTCCCCGATCCGTCGCCGGACATCAACCCGTTCTATCCGCTGGTGTTCGAGGAGGTGCCGCCCAACCAGTACGATCGGCTCAACGTGGAGGCGGCGAAGCTCATCTCGATTATCAGCGGGCAGGCCGTCTTTGAGCAAGACGGAGAAATCGAGCGGGTCGGAGAGGGTGATCGGGTCTATCTGGGACGTATTGTTGAGGTGGATGCGTCCGAGGGGCGGGTGGTGGCCCGGCTCAATCGGGGCGGGATTGTCGACACGGTGGAGTTGCGCGTCAATGCCCAAAGCCCACTGCAGAAAACCCAGAACGGAGACGCGTCGCCGTAGGCCCGTCCCTACGGCAGGTCCCACTGTTTCCGCTCGCTCATTCATCAGTTGTCTACCGATAGTTGTTTTCACCCATGCGATCCCTCTCGTGGATGTCCCATTGTGCTCCGCTCAGCCTCGTGCTGCTTCTTGTCGCCGGGGGCGTGGTGGAGACGGCTCTCGCTCAGGAGCGCCCGGACCGCCGGCAGACCCAGACCAACGTTCCGCCGGAGCAACTGGTGTCCTTTGAGCCGGACACCCCGTTTGATCAATTCATTGAACTGATCAATCCGGTCTTTCGGGACGTGGCCGAAAAATCGGTGGTCGACCCGGAGGACCGGTCCATGCCTATTGGGGTGGACATCTCTGGAATGCACTACCTGGACGCCCTGGAGCGCGTGCTGGAGGCCAACGAACTCACGTACCGGGAGACCGAAACGGCCTACCTCGTGCAGGAGCCGGACCAAACGTCGGAGTCGGAGGATCCACCGGAGGAGGACGAAGGCGATCCCCTGGCCACGCTGGGCAGCCGAGAAATTCGGATCGACGCCATCCTCTTCAATATGAACCTGACGCGCGTGCGGGACCTGGGACTGCGGTGGAGCTCCTTGTTTCCGCAGCAGCAAGGCGGGGGCGGAGAGGGCGGGGGCGGCGGAGGCGGCACGGGAGGGGGCGGTGGAACGGGCGGAGGCGAAGGGGGTGGGCAGGGCCAGTTCCTGATCCAGACCGACAACCTGTGTGAGAGTGTGGACGACGTGATTCAGGCGCCCGAGCAAGTGACGGTGGGTCGCTTTCGGCAGTTCTTGAATCTTTTGGAACAGGACGATGCGGGGCGCACCGTGGCCAATCCCCAAATTACGGTCCAAAGTGGGGAGGAAGGGCAAATCCAGATTGGACAGGACGTGCCCGTACAGACGACCGACTTTGCGGGGAATACCGTCACGCAGTTTTTTGAGACAGGCATTATTGTCGACGTGACGCCGACGCTCATTACGGAGCCGGTCGCTGATACAGCCGGGGCTCCAATGGTGGATTTCATCCACATGGACGTTCGGGTGGAGGACTCAAACAGCCAGCCGTCCTCGGAGGGCGGACCCGTGATCAACCGCAACCAGGCCAACACGCAGGTGCTCCTGCTCGACGAGGAGGCGACAGCCATCGGGGGGCTGATTACCTCGCAGGAAACGAAAACGCGCTCTGGCATTCCCCTCCTGAAAGACTTGCCCCCCTGGTTCTTCGGGCTCCGGTACATTTTTGGGCGGACCAACACGAATGTGCAGAAGCAAGAGCTTCTCATTCTGCTTAAGGCAGAGATTGTGGACCCGCTCCGTACGCGGTCTGACAACCCACCAAAGGACGAGATGGTTGATGAGCGGCGCCGGCAGGCCCAAGAGGTGCTCCGTCGGCTCGGAGAGCGGCAGCAGGAGGAGGCAGAATTTCCTCAGCCGAAAACGGAGCCGGATTCCTCGACAAACGATCGAGATTAAGTGCGAATCCGGTAGGGAGCGCTGGACAGGCTGAGGTGGAACACCGCTCTCGGTCGGTGATACGGGTGCGGCGCACGTGCTCTCAACGTCTCCTCACCTCATGATTCCTGTCTGGCTCACCGACACAGTCACCAGCAACCTCAACCGCGCCCTCCACTATACCCAGCTGTGGGGCTTGCACGGGGTGGAACTCCGCACCGTGGGCGGGCCGGACGACCGCGTGCCGTTCGTCAACGAAAAGCAGATCCGAGGGCAGCTGGAGGGCACCGAGTTTCTGCTGGGGAGCGTGGTTCCCAGCATGTTTGAGGGGCCGGTGAGCGACCGGGCCGCCTGGATGAACGACCTGATCCAGTTCGAGGACACGCTCAAGATGTGCGAGCGCATCGAGTGTCCCCGCGTCACGATCTCGCCGTTTGCCGGGGAGCCGGGCCAGGAGGTGGCGCCCATTGTGGACGCCCTGCGGCGGGCCGGGGAAAAGGCCGAAGCCCACGGCATTCTACTGGCGGTCCGCAACGGACCCGAGACGGCCTGCCCCACGGGGGCGGCCCTAGCGGATGTGCTCTCGCGGGTGAACCACCCGTACGTGCGGGCGGCATGGAATCCGGCGGGGGCCATGCGGGCGGGAGAGGATCCGATCGACGGGCTCGTGGCACTCTCCGGCCTGGTGACGCTCGTCCGGTGCAGCGACGGCCGCGTCGTCGACGGGCAGTGGCAAGACACCCGCCTGGGCGAGGGCGACGTGGGATGGCGCGAGCAGTTTGAGTTTCTGCACGCCCACGACTTTCGCGGGCCGATCAGCCTCGAGATCTACGTTGAGCCCCGCCCGGAAGAAGGCCTCCGCTGTGCCACGACGCTCATCCGCATGCTTCGTGACGTGCGGGCCCGTGCGCCGTCGGCCTGACGGCCGGGTTCGCGCCCGAACCTGTGCAAACGGAGCGCGTTGCTCCGTCCCGAGACGACTGCTGACCCGATTTCCCCTTCGCTTCTATGTCCGTTTCCCGCGACGACGTGCGTCACGTGGCCGAACTGGCCCGCCTCTCCTTTTCCGACGAGGAAGAGCAGCAAATGGCGGACGAACTCAGCCAGATCCTCGACTACGTCGAAAAGCTCAACGAGCTGGACACCTCGGGGGTCGCGCCCATGTCGCACGTCCTGGACGTGACAAATGTCTTTCGGCCCGACACGGTAAAGGCGCGGATCGACCAGGCCGATGCGCTGGAGCCGGCCCCCGACCGGGCGGACGCCTACTTCCGCGTGCCGAAGGTGGTCGACTAGAGGCTATGCGTCACCGCCTCCACTGTCGTACTCCTCAAAGCCGAGGCGGCGGAGGTACGCGTACGTGGGCGCGAATTCTTCTTGTAGGCGGGCTTTTTGGGAGGCAGAGAGTGAAGCCGATTCTGCGGTTCCGAGGAGCCGAATCAGTGCGAGCTTCACCTGTCGGATGAGGGCGCTTTGCAGCATCCAGTTGTAGAGGCGAGGAGCGTGCCTCTTGATTGGACGGGCCGTCCGTCGATACA
The DNA here is from genome assembly GCA_046540815.1 of Salinivenus sp. Taxonomy (GTDB): domain Bacteria; phylum Bacteroidota; class Rhodothermia; order Rhodothermales; family Salinibacteraceae; genus Salinibacter. The sequence goes on along the minus strand of JBKHEM010000065.1, from coordinate 4,941 downwards.
GGGACCGAAAGGCGGCACTTCCCGTCGGGTTCTCGGGCTCCGTTTCGGGGTCGGGACAGGCAACCGTGGGCAGGTCGAGAAAGTGAAGCAGCTCCCGCCACATGCCCTCTGGGTTTTTCTTTCCGGCCTCGAGGCTCAGGACCGTAAACTGGTCGGGACCGAATTGGTCTTCAAACGCCGGGAGCGTGCGTTCGTAGTGGCTGTCTCGAACGAGCATCGGATCGCGTCCGTCGAGGGCTTCTTCGACCGTCGTGTCTTCCTCCAGGATGCCGAGTTGTTTGTGGTACCGGTACTGCGAGAGCAGCCGTTCGATGGGGTCTCGAACGATGGCGAGGAGCCGAGCGTCGGGGTTGTAACGGTGGATTTCCTCGGCCACGGTCGGTTCCCGATAATACATGGGCGTTGCTTCCCCGAAGTACCGGTACGATTCGTCAAACGGAAAATGGTCGTGGTACGCCTCGAAGGAGGCCGATTCTGAGGTGCCGTCCCCGAAGAAGTAGAGCTCTTTGACGGCCGACATGAATACGTCGGGGTGCTGGGCCAGCAGATGGTAGAGCCAACTGGTCCCGGATTTGTTGACGCCAATGATGAAGAGGTTAACTCGGCACATGAAAAACGGTCGAGAGAGTCATGGAAAGGGCCGGACCCCTGCCTGCGCGAGAGGAACAGGGAAATAGGCGGGCCGTTTCGAGGCTCTCGTGGGCGCGGGGGGAGGATTGGTCCAATTCGTGGTGACTCCAACTGCTTTTTTCCAGCATGTCGACCTCCAAGCGGCCCTCCACGCCTCGATTCCGCGGCGATTCCTTCTGGACACGGCTGTCCCCAACGGCTCGACATGGGGCCTGCTTGGGACTCCTCTTGGTGGTTGCCGTCTCCTTTTATGCCCCGATGCTGTTTCAGGGGAAGGCCATTCACGCCAGCGACAGCGTTGGGTGGCGCGCCAAGGCGGAAGCTTTGATCGAACACGAAGAGGAAACGGGCGAGCAGGCCCTCTGGAACCCGAACGTGTACAGCGGAATGCCTGCCTTCATGATGAAGTACGAGACGGCGGTTCCGCAACTTGATGACATTGCGAGTGCGGCGCGCTCGTTTGCATGGCCGGTCTCTCACCTTCTGTTCTTGCTGGTGGGCGTGTATTTGCTGGTCTTTTACCTCACCCGCAATCATTTCTCGGGGCTTCTATCAGCCTTCGCGTTTGGCTTTACGACGTACCTACCAATCATTCTTGCAGCGGGGCACAACACCAAATTTATCGCGCTCGCCTTTGCCCCGTACGTCGTTCTCACGTTCGTGTACACGCTTCGCAATCCGTCTCTGATTGCGGGCTTGTTGTTTGCGGGTGCCCTGGCCATCGACCTGCGGGCCAAGCATCCGCAGATCACCTACAGCGTGCTGATGATGCTCCTGGTGTGGTGGGTTGTGGAGCTGGTGATGGCGTGGCAGGAGGACGAGTTGCCCTCCTTTGCAAAATCGACGGGGTGGCTCGGTCTCGGAACGGGGCTTGCCCTGCTCATGGTGGCACAGCCCTATCTCGCCATCTACGAATACAAGCAGTATTCTGTGCGGGGAGGCGGGGCGGTAGCTGGAGGCACCGGAGACGGGGGAGGCGGCGGAATGGGGTGGGAACGTGCCATGCAATGGAGCCAGGGCCCGAAGGAACTTCTGACGCTCGTCATTGCCAATGCCTTCGGCGGCGGAGGACAAACCTACTGGGGCCCCAAAACCTTTACGGAAGGGCCGCACTACGTGGGCGGGGTCGTGGCTGCCCTCTCGGGCCTGGCCGTCTGGCGCGTGAAAAGCCGAACGACCTGGGGACTCGGAGCGGGCATTCTGTTCACGATGCTGTTGGCTCTGGGCAAGCACGCCGAGTGGCTCAACTGGCCGATGTTCGAGTATTTTCCGTTCTTCGACGCGTTCCGCGCCCCCGAGACCTGGCTCAGTGTGAGTGCGCTCGGCCTGGCGATCCTCGCCGGCGTGGGCCTCGATTACTGCTTGACGTGGGAAGACGATCGGCAGGCCCGGGAAGACACCTCCCGCTCCATGCTCTACGTTCTGGGGGGGGTGCTCGGCGTCGTCCTCCTGCTCCGGGTGGGACCCGAACTCTTCTTTGACTTTGAAAAGCCGAACGAACGAGAACGGCTGGTGCAGGCGATTCAGAAACAGCGTCCCGATCTGTCGATCGAGAGTCAGCAGGTCCAGCAGTTCATCCGAAAGCAACTGCAGAAACAAAAAGAAGACCGCCGGGCGGCCTTTACGGCCGATGCGACTCGCACCCTGCTCGCAGTGGGCGTCGTTCTTTTTCTCTTGTGGCTGTATCGGCGGGAATCTCTTGCGGCGTGGGGAGCCGGGGGGCTCGCAGTGTTGGTGGTATTGATTGATCTCTGGGGCGTCGACCGGCGGCATCTGGGCGAAGAGCAGTTTTCAGACCAGCCGGAGACCGTATCAGAGATTCCCACCTATCCCTTCCATCAATACATCAATGAACAGGAGCAGGAGGCTGGTGGCCCGGGGCACTTCCGCGTCTTTCCGCTGCAGACTCCAGACAGCCAGGATCCTTCGAACGATGCCATCACCTCATATCATCACGAGTCGGTTGGAGGCGCCCATCCCGCCAAGCTCCTTCGGTACGAAAATTACCTGGACCACATCCTCGGCCTCGCCCAGGACAAGCAACTGCGGTTGAACACGTTAAACATGTTGAATGCCCGGTACGTCGTGGCCCAGGAGGAAGTGCCCGGAATGGACGTTGTATACGAAGACGAAGAGTCGGAGACGCTCGTTCTCGAGAATCCGGATGCTGTCCCTCGCGGGTTCTTTGTGGGGGAGACCGAGGTGATTGAAGACGACGAAGCCACCTGGGAGCGGCTTCGTGAACAATCGTTTGATCCTGAGGAGACGGCCCTTCTTCCGGAGGCGCTCGATGACTCTGTCAGCCCAATCGACAGCAGCAGCGTCACAGACGTGGAGCTGGAGTCTTTCTCCCTGGAGGAGATTGAGTGGACGGTCGAAACGGATGCCCCTCGGTTGTTCGTCGCCAGTGAGGTGTACTATCCGGCCGGCTGGAACGCCTATCTGGATGGAGAGCAGGTGCCAATTCACCGGGTCAATTACCTCCTTCGCGGCGTGCACGTCCCGGAGGGCGAGCATACCCTCGAAATGCGGTTTGAGCCGAGCTCGCATCAGTACGGCCTTTGGGTTTCGGGAGGGGCCACCGCGCTGGTGTACGGGGGCGTGCTGGCCCTTCTTGGAATGGCGTATCGTCGACGCCAAGAACAGGAGGGTCTGACCGGAGACACTGAAGAATAGCTTGGGACAACATCCACTGCTCGGTCCGTGACGTGCATGAATGAAGATAGGAGCATGGCGCGTCGCGTCCTCGTGTTGACGTATTATTTTCCCCCGTCGGGGGGACCGGGCGTACAGCGTATCCTCAAGACCGTCAAGTATCTCCCCGACCTTGGGTGGGTGCCCCACGTTCTGACCGTGCGGGAAGGAGCCTACCCGGCCCACGATTCAACGCTGCGAGACGACATTCCCACAACGGCGGCCGTGCACCGGACGTCGGCCTGGGATCCGTATCAGGCCTATGCCTGGTTGACGGGGCAATCCGATGACGACGCCGTGGTGCAGGGGTCGGTGGAGGGAAGAGAAAAAAACTGGAAAGAGCAGTTGGCCCGCTGGGTTCGGGCCAACCTGTTTCTCCCCGACGCGCGCGTCGGGTGGGTTCCCTTTGCCGTTTGGCGCGGCTGTCGGCTTCTGGCAACCCATCGCATGGATGCGATTCTCACGACCGGCCCGCCGCACTCGACCCACCTGGCCGGGGCTGCGCTGGAACGATGGACGGGGGTGCCGTGGGTGGCCGACTTTCGCGATCCGTGGACGGACATTAACTATTATCACGAACTCCCTCACACGGAGGCGGCTCGTCGTATTGACCGGGCCTTGGAGCGGATGGTGCTCCGGCGAGCCGCGGCCGTCACGACGGTCAGTCCCTCCTGGCGCCGCCTCCTCATCGACAAAGGCGACGAATCGGAGGCCCGATCGGTCCATGTCGTGCAAAACGGGTTTGACGAAGCGGACATCGAGCGGGGACGACACGCCATCGAAGAGGAGCGGTTTGTCCTCACGCATGTGGGATCGCTTTATGCCTCTCGAAATCCCCTCGGGGTGTGGCGCGCCCTCCGTCGTCTCCGGGACGCGTCTGCCGTGCCCCGGTTGCGCATCCGGCTCGTGGGCATGGTCGACCCAACGGTTCGAGAGGCGATCCGGAGCCTGAACCTGGAGGACATCACGGAGGTCGTGCCGTACGTGCCCCACGAAGAGGCGGTGGCGTACATGCAGCGTGCCGGCCTGTTGCTTTTGTCCATTGAGGACTTCCCGGCGTCTGCCGGCATGCTGACAGGCAAGATTTATGAATACCTCGCCACCGGTCGGCCCATCGTGGGCGTGGGAGACCCCGACGGCGATGCGGCGGCGCTGCTTCGAACGACGGGGGGCGGCCGGCTGTTTGGGCGATACGACGTGGAGGGCCTCGCCCAGTTCATCCGGGCTCACTACGAGGACTGGCGGATCGCGTCGCCCCGATTGGGCGCCTCTCTCAAGGCCTTACAGCCCTACCGGCGCCGGGCACAGACGGAGCGGATGGCAGCAGTCCTCAACGACGTGACGTCGTAGCGAGAGGAGATTGGGCGCGCGTTGGCTCGGCCAGGGATGGGAACGTGACCGTTTGAACGATGTGCCATTTTCTCCGGCAGATCGATCGGTCGTGAGACGTTTCTGCCTCTCTTCCCACAATTTTTTGGTTGTTGATGGACGTTCTTCGAAAGCTCTTTGCGCTTCTTACCTGGCGGGAGCGACGAAACCTCTCGATTCTTTTCGTGGCCGTGCTGGTGATGGCCAGTCTTCAGGTTGCGAGTGTAGCCTCCATCATGCCGTTCCTTT
>JBKHEM010000064.1:0-12416 GCA_046540815.1 Salinivenus sp. | reverse complement strand
TCCGGAGTGTGCGACTTAGCGCGTCGGGCCGCAATCTCTTCTCGATCGACGACTACAGCGGGTACGACCCCGAGGTCAACATCGGGGGGCAGCGCACTGGCGTCCGTGGGTTTGACTTCGTCGTTCCCCCCGTCCCTCGGACCTTCTCCCTTGGGGCAACGCTCACGTTTTAGCGCGACCCGACGCTACGTGTCCCCCGACGCTTTGAATTTGATTCCCCCAAGTGTCTTCTGATCATGTGCTACGGCTCCTTCCCACGACATTTGATCTCCGGACTGGTCCTCGTCGGCCTTCTGGTCTTTACGGTTCGCTGCGACCTTACCCCGACGAACGAAAACAATCCGACCGAGGAGCAAACCCTCTCGACCGCCGAGGGCATCCGGGCCTTGGCGGTCGGGATGCAGGAGTTCTACGCAACGGACGCACTGAATGCCACAATCCCGCGAGGGGTGAGCATCACCAGCCGGGAGATTGCGATCAACAACACGTTCAGCAACCTCGTCGAAATGGAGGCTGGAGGGGATAACCTGTCCACGAGCAACGCCAACGTCGAGGCCCTGTGGTCCGAGAATTATCGTGTCGTCCAGATGGCGGAGGATCTGATCGAAAACGCCCCTCAAGTCAATCTCGCCGAGGGAACCGAGAGTGGCATTGTGGCGACCGCCCAGGTGTTCAAGGCGCTGGCCCTCGGAAACATTGCGCTTTCGTTCGAGCAGGCCCCGACCACGACGAGTCTGGACGGGGAGGCGTCCTTCGAGCCTCGCGAGCAGGTGCTGCAAGAGTCCATTACGCTTCTCAATGAGGCCCTGGCAACGCTTGACGACACACCGCCGTCCGACGATTTCGCATCGAGCATCCTATCCATTTCGGTCTCGGACGGCGCGACGCCCGTAGAGGGGCTTCGGAATGTGATTCACGCCTACCGGGCACGCTTCAACCTGCTGGCCGGCAACGACCAGGCGGCAATGGACGCCTCGGTTCAGGTTGACCCGACCGTCCAGGTGACGTTTCGCTATGACGATCAGAGCCAGAATCCCTTTTGGCAGGAGCTCGTGCAGTCGGGGGACCTTGCGCTCCGTGACAATCTCGGATCCGACCTTATCGATTCGGACGATGCCCGGATCGAGTTTTTCAGCAATCCATCCGACGAGACGAGCACGCCGAACGAGTTGGAGATTGAAGACCCCGACGGGTTCTTCTCCACGGCGTCCACGTCCGTTCCTTTGTTTGTCCCCGACGAAATGATTCTGATTCGAGCCGAGGCGAAGCTGAATCAGGGGGATCCCCTGGGTGAGGTTGAAGAGGCCATCGACTCTGTGCGTACCGATCTTGGCCCGTCGCCCTACGGCATCACGGCGGAGCTGCCGCCCTACGGCGAGACGGGGCGTCCGACGACGGAAGAGGCCCTTCGGACCGAGATCCTTCGCCAGCGGCGGGCCGAACTTTACCTGCAAGGGCTTGCCCTCGCTGACAGCCGTCGGCTGGGGCCGTCGGTCAGCGACCAGCAGGACCCGTCCTTCTCGGAGCGGGCTCGCAACTTTTACCCCTACCCCGACCAGGAGAGCCGCAACAATCCGAATACGCCGGAGAGCCCAGATTTCTAGCCACTCCAAAACTGCTGCGGCGGGTACGGTTCTGGCCGACCCAATTTCGTAGGCCCGCGCTCATGGCTGCCCCTTCCACTTCGGCTTCAGATAGAAGAGAGGGCCTCCATACATCCCCGAAACAGGACGGGATGTCGTCAGAGAAAGAGGCATTCTCGGGGCCGTTCTGGAAAACAGGGTCAGCATTGCAGCCCCTAGATGGACGCCTTCTGTCCCTCGATGTGTTTCGGGGCGTGACGATCGCGGGAATGATCCTCGTCAACAATCCGGGGTCGTGGTCCCACGTCTATCCTCCGCTCCAGCACGCCGAATGGCACGGGTGGACCCCCACGGATCTCATCTTTCCGTTTTTCCTATTCATTGTCGGCGTTGCCATCCCGCTCGCTTACACGAAACGGCTGGCCCGACGAGTGCCCAGGAAAGAACTCGTCGGGAAAGCCCTGAAACGGTCGGGACTTTTGTTTGCGGTCGGACTGTTCATGGCGGCCTACCCCGTCGTTCAGTTCGATCCAACGTTCGAATGGGTGCGGCCCGGATTGGGGGAGCTCCGCATCATGGGCATCCTGCAGCGGATTGCTCTCTGCTACCTCGCCGCGACCCTTCTCTTTCTTTACGTCCGGTTTCGCTGGCAGCTCTACGTGATGGGCGGATTGCTGCTCGGCTACTGGGCGGCGCTCACTCTCGTTCCGGTGCCGGGATACGGGGCCGGGATGCTGGACACGCCGGAGGCGACGCTTCCGGCCTACGTCGACCGACTTCTCCTCGGAACGGAGCATCTGTGGCAGGGAGCGGATCAGATGTGGGATCCCGAAGGGCTCCTCAGCACCCTTCCGGCCATCGGAACGACCCTGCTGGGGGTGTGGGTAGGGCGCCTCTTGCTGAACGATGAAGCTTCCGCCATCACGATTGCAAAGCTCTTCGTGTTCGGCACGGGACTCGTGATTACAGGGGCTGCGTGGGATTCAGTCTTTCCGATCAACAAGTCCTTGTGGACCAGTTCCTACGTGCTCTTCACCGGTGGATGGGCCACCTGCGCATTCGCCCTCTGCTACTGGTTTGCCGATCTGCGTGACAGTCACTGGTGGACGCAGCCGTTCGTCGTGTACGGCATCAATCCCCTGACGGCGTTTGTGTTGAGCACCTTGCTCACGAAGACGTTCCTGGAGATTCCAGTGGTGGGGACGAGGGGCGAAGCTGCCTCCCCGCACGCTGTTCTGTACGAAACACTCTTTCTGTCCTGGGCTTCGCCGACGAACGCCTCTCTCCTCTACGCCGTAGCATACGTCATTCTTTGGTACGGCATTCTGCTTGGGATGTACCGAAACGGTCTCGTGATAAAGGTGTGACTGGTGTGCGTCCAACCAAAGAGGGGATCCGGCACTGTACAAATCCATGTTGAAACCGCTTCCAATCAGAAATGGAAGCGATTCCAAATTTTACATTTCCTTGATCGGGCTGCGGACCCAGAATAGATTAAGGAAAACAAAACCGGTACCCACAGGGGCCGTCGCCGGGGCTACTGAGGGCGGTCGGGTCTCCCGAATCGGCGCGGGGTTCCACCTTGGCACACTCGCTACTCATTCACCGCGGCTTTCTTATGCTGGATCGTACGTTTGTCCTGGACTGCTGCCCCTCGTTCGTTTCCCTTTTCGGATTGGTCTTCGCTTTTGCGCTTTCTCTTGGCGTGCCCCCGGCTGCTGGGCAAACCGTGACCGTGGAAGGAACGGTGGTGGACGCCGAAACGGAAGAATCGCTTCCGGGCGTCAACATCGTGGAGGTCGGGACCGAACGCGGGACCACCACTGACGCCGACGGCACGTTTGAGATCGAGGTGGAGAGTGAAACCGCCGAGCTCCGGTTTTCCTTTGTCGGGTACGAGGCGAAAACGGTGGCCCTCGACGGTCGCACTGAACTGACCGTTCAGCTGGAGGCTTCGACCGAGGAGTTGGAGGGAGTGGTCGTGACGGCCCTGGGGGTGGAGGAAGAGCAGCGGTCCCTGGGCTATTCCGTGGACGAAGTTGAGCCCGCCGAGGTGGACAATGTCCCTCGCGTCAGTGTGGCCGGCGCGCTGGCGGGCCGGGTGTCGGGTGTGGAGGTCAGTCAGGCGGGATCTGGCACAGCTGGCTCGTCGCGCATCGTCGTGCGGGGGAGCGGCTCCATTGATCCGTCGAAGAGCAATCAGGCGCTCATCGTCGTTGATGGCATCCCCATTAACAACTCGCAGATTCAGGAGGCGGACGAGTTTGGGGGGTTTGACTATGGAGACGGCATTACCAATCTCAATCCGGCCGATATTGAGTCGATGTCGGTCTTGAAAGGCCCGAACGCAGCGGCTCTGTATGGGACGCGGGCAGCCAACGGGGCGGTGACCATTACGACCAAAAAGGGAGAGGCGGAGACGGGTATTGGGGCCAGCTACCAGGGCAGTTTTTCGATGGAGTCCCCGTCCGTGTGGCCCGACGAAAAATTTCAGAACGTCTACGGACGAGGCTCGCAGGGGGAACTGTGCCTCGGAAGCGACTCGGACTGCACGACGGATGATGGCACGCCGATTTCGGACCCGGACCTCGAACGCAGCTTCGGACCGCGCATGGAGGGGCAAGAGGTGCAGCGATTCAACGGGGAGGTTGCTCCGTTCTCTCCCCAGGACGACAACGTCCGGGAGTTCTACGAAACGGGCTCCACTGTTCGCAATGCGGTCGCTCTCCGGGGAGGCACGGAGGAGGCCTCGGTCCGGGCATCGTACACGAACCTGCAGAGTGGAGGGTTGCTGCCCGGTCAGGAGGTCGACCAGAATACCTTCACGCTCTCTGGGACGGCCAACCTGACGGATCGGCTGTCCGTGACGGGCTGGGGGACCTACCTGAAACGCGGGGCCTTCAACCGGCCCAATCTCTCGGACATTCCGGACAATACGATTCGTAGCTTCCTGTTTATGCCCCGCAGCGTGCGCTTGCAGGACCTTCAGCCGTTTCAGACCCCGGATGGAGAGCCGGTCATCTGGAATAACACGGTGCCGGATGCTGAACAGCAGAATCCATTCTGGACCGTCAATCTCAACACAAACGACGATGAACGGGATCGGCTCATCGGGTACCTGAAGTCCACCTACGAGTTTACGGACTGGTTGGACCTACAGGTGCGTGGGGGCACGGATCTGTACACCGACACGCGGAACTGGCGGCGAGCCGACAACACCCTTTTTGAAGTGGGGTCGCCCGGTCGCGCCAAGTTTCAGGAAACCCGCGTTCAGGTCGAGGAAATTAACTACGACGCGCTCCTGACCGCAGAGGGCTCCCTAACGGAGGCGTTCTCAGGTGAACTTCGCCTCGGAGGAAATCGATTCCTTCAGAACCAGCGTATCAGTGGATTCGAGGGAAGCGGCACGAGCGTTCCTAATTTCTTTACCGAGTCGAACGCGGAGGACAGCTCGCCGATTGAGGGGGTAACGCGCCGGGAAATTCAGTCCCTCTACGCACTGGGCGAAATAGGGTACCGCGACTTCGCGTTCCTCAGTCTCACGGGACGGAACGACTGGTCTTCCACGCTCCCGGAAGGCGACCGATCCTTTTTCTACCCGTCGGTGACGGGGAGCGTCATCCTCACGGACGCGCTGGATTTGGACGTTCCCGGACTTTCGTACGCAAAGCTTCGGAGCTCCTGGGCCCAGACCGGGAATGATGCCAGTCCCTTTCAACTGGATCCGACGTTTGAAATTGGAGGCGCTCTCGGCGGTTCGTTTTCGGGACAGACGTACGCGACGGTTGCGGACGTGCGACCCAACGCGGAGGTGGAACCCGAAATCACGACCTCCTACGAGGTAGGAACCGACCTCCGATTCATCGACGACCGGGTGACGCTTGAGGCCACCTACTTCACGCAGTCGACCGAAAATCAGGTTGTTTCCATTCCCCTCTCGTCGGCCTCCGGCTTTTCGAGCCGCGTGATTAACGTCGGGGAGGTGCAGAATAACGGGATTGAGGGGCGCATCCGGGGGACGATCTTCGCGACGGACGCGTGGCAGTGGGATCTCTCGTTCAACGCGGCGACCCTGAGCTCGGAGGTGAAGAACTTTCCAGGAGACATCACCACGCAGCTCCTGGGCTCCAGTCGCTCCGGGGTGCAGGTGGTTGCAGAGGAGGGGGAGCCCTTCGGACAAATCGTAGGCAGTCGATACGAACGGAACGACGACGGAGAGGTGGTGGTCGACGGAGACGGCATTCCCAAGATGGCGGAGGAGCGGGGGCAGATCGGGAATTATCAACCCGACTGGACCGGGGGCTTGGGCACGACCCTCCAGTGGAATAATCTTCGCTTTAAGGCCCTCGTCGACATCCGGCAGGGCGGGGAGATTTATTCCTTCTCCAACGTCGTGGCTCACCAGACCGGCAACCACGAGGCCACCCTCCGGGGGCGAGAGGATGGATTCGTCTTCGACGGGGTCACCGAGGACGGAAACTCGAACGACGTGAGCGTCGATCCGCAAACCTTCTGGGGAGACGTGGCTGCGCCCTTTGGCGATGGCATCGACGAGGAGTTCGTCTACGACGCAAGTTATGTGCGCCTCCGAGAGGTGAGCGTTACCTACGATCTCCCCTCGGAGCTCATGGAACGAGCCCCAATCGAGGGCGCGCAGCTTCGACTCACGGGCGAAAACCTATTTTTCTTCGAGCGTCACACCGATGGCTTTGACCCGTCCGCGTATGCCCGGTCGGGAGCGTCCGGCGTACAGGGCATCGAATACGCCTCCTTCCCCAACACCCGCAGCTTCGGGGTGAACGTGAATTTGACGTTTTAGCTCGCGCCTCCGCTCCGTCCTCGTCCCTCTGCGAACAGTTTCTCGATGAGACCCATGACCTCGCGTAGCCTTTCCCTTTCGACTGTTCTGGTCGCCCTGCTCGTGCCGGGGCTGGTGCTGACGGCCTGCACCGACAACTTCTCTTCCATCAACACGGACCCGGTGGAGCCGACGGCCGTGCCGGAGGAGCGGCTCTTTACGCGCTCACTCCGAAAGGCAATGCTGGACGACTTTACCTGGCAGGTGGGCGAGCACCTGCACCCGAACATGTTCGTGCAGCACTTCGCGAACCCGATCCCGAGCTTCAACACGGATCGCTACGAGGTTAACGACGCGTGGCTGACCCGGTACTGGGACATTGCTTACAGAGACTTTGGGAAGGACATTCAGCAGGTCATCGATCAGTCCCAAGAGGACGAGGAAAAGGTAAATAAGCTCGCGCAGGCCCGCATCTGGAAGGTGTTCATCGTCCTTCGATTGACCGATTTCTTCGGGGACATTCCGTACTCGGAGGCCTTCCAGGGCAACGACACCCCCACCTACGACCCACAGGAGGAAATTTATCGAGATCTCCTCACCGAGCTCGATGAGGCCGTCCAGCAGTTTGATGATTCCAAGCAGGACCGATTTGGCGATGCCGACGTGCTCTTTCAGGACGACCTGGAACGGTGGAAGCAATTCGCAAACTCCCTCCGCCTGCGCATTGCCATGCGGGTGTCGGGGGTTGACTCGGGGTTGGCGTCGGAGGAGGCCAGCGCGGCGGTCAATGGGGAGGCGGGGCTCCTGGAGGCCCCGGCCCAACTCGAGCCAGAAGGAGGAACGCGAACAGAGCGAAATCCCCTCGCGACCGTGATGGCCTTTGAGGACAGCCGGGTGAGCGCCACCATCGAAGAGCGACTCCGAGACCTTAACGACCCGCGCCTGACGATTTACCTCGACGATGCTCTCAACGGCGGTCCCCCTCAGGGATACCCGAACGGGTTGACCTCGTCTCAGATTGAGGACACAAATCCGCAGGCCTATTCGATGGCGGGGGCAACCTTCCAGGACGTTTCCAATCCCATCAGCGTCATGTCAGTCGCAGAGGTGCGGTTCCTCCAGGCCGAGGCGGTGGTTCGCGGGTTCGTGAGCGGCGATGCGGGGGACTTCTACGAACAGGGCGTGCGGGCTGCAATGGATCGGTACGACGTTTCGTCCAGCGACGCGGATGCCTACCTACAGGAATCGGATGTTGAGTGGAACGACGCTGATTCCGACGAGGAAAAGGTGCGGAAGATCATCCTCCAGAAGTGGCTCGCGCTCTTTGGCCGAAGCGGATTCGAGGCGTGGGCAGAGTACCGGCGGACGGGGTATCCGGAGCTTCAGGACATCGGGGCTCCGGATGGGGGGACGACGGACGGCGTCGTGCCGCGCCGCGTGCCGTATCCGAATGACGAGGAACAGCTGAACACGGAAAACTACGACGAGGCCGTCGACCGCTTGGATGAAGGGGACACGTACCTTTCCCGGATGTGGTGGGACGTGGACTGACGATCCTCCCGACGCGCAACCCGCAGGGAAGCGTTCGGGGTCCGAAAATCAGAATATGCTGCACCCAAGCATGCAGGGGAAAGATGCCGTCGGGGGGCTGCTGTGGGCGCGTGGGCACCGGTTGCGAACGCCGACGCATCCGAATGGCTCGGAATGGTTTCTGCCGTCCCAGGAACGAGTCGTGGCCCACAGGATGAAAAACGCATCGATCGAAGGTCTGCCCGCCGATCCCGGCGCCGCCTGCGTCCAATGATGTTCTCCGTTCGGCCGACGCTGCTGCTCTGTGTTGTGCTCGCTGGGGTCCTCGTCGGCTGTCAACAGACGCGGCTGCCCGCCCGGCTGGCCGAGCAGGGGATTGAGGCCCCGCCCGAGGTGCCCCGCGAGTTTCGGGCGGCCTGGATCGCAACGGTGGACAACATCGACTGGCCGTCCGAGCCGGGACTCCCGGTGGAGGAGCAAAAGGCCGAGTTGCGGCAGATGCTTGATCGGGCTGCGGCCCTTCACCTGAATGCCGTCATCTTCCAAGTGCGCCCGCATGCGGACGCGCTCTACGACTCGCCCCACGAACCCTGGTCGTTCTACCTGACCGGCAAGCAGGGCACAGCGCCGGATCCCCACTACGATCCGCTCGCATTTGCGATCGAGGAGGCCCACGAGCGCGGCCTGGAACTGCACGCCTGGTTCAACCCCTACCGGGCCGGGCACCCAGCGGACACGTCGGGCCTCGCCCCGAGTCACGTCGCCCAGAAGCATCCCTCCTGGGTGCGGGAGTACGGCGACTACCTGTGGCTGGACCCGGGGGTGCCCGCGGCCCGCGATCACACGCACCGCGTCATCATGGACGTGGTGCGTCGCTACGACGTAGACGGTGTCCACTTCGACGACTACTTCTATCCCTATCCTTCGTACGCGGACGGCGCCCCATTTCCCGATAGCACGAGTTGGGCACGGGCCCGTGAGAACGGGTGGACGGGTACCCGCGACGAGTGGCGCCGCCGAAACGTAAACCGGCTCGTGAAGCGCGTCTACCGGTCGATTAAAGAGACGAAGCCACACGTCAAGTTCGGCATCAGCCCGTTTGGCATCTGGCGCCCCGGTCATCCGCCCGGCACTCAGGGGTTCGATGCCTTCGCGGAGCTCTACGCCGATGCCCGGACGTGGATGCGCGAGGGGTGGGTCGATTACCTCGCGCCCCAGCTGTACTACCGCCTTGACCAGTTTGGCTACGCCTATCCGGAGATGCTGCGCTGGTGGATCGAGCAGAATGAGGAGGGGCGCCACGTGTGGCCGGGACTGTACACGAGCCGGGTCCAGATGAACGGAGATCGGCACTGGTCGGACCGCCAAATTCTCGGCCAGATCTACACGGCCCGGTCGCATCCGGAGGCCACCGGCCAGATCCACTTCAGCATGAAGGCCCTGATGCCCTTGCCCGACTCCGTTCTTGTGTCCGGTCCGGCGGACAGTACGCGCCTCGCCCCGGTGGTCGATACCCTCACGGCGGATTCGGTTCTCGTGGGGGGACAGGCCGCCGATTCTTTTGCCGTCGACCGGGTCCGAATCGACTCGACAGTCGGCGACTCGGCGGGGCTCGATAGTGTGTCCATCGTACGGGAGGCGCCCCCACCACCCTCTCTTCGGGCAACCCGTTCTCTTCACAAGCGCCTGCGCACCGAGGCGTACGCGACGCCCGCCCTCATCCCCGCTTCTCCCTGGCTCGACGACGATCGGCCTGAACGCCCGTCCATTACGGTGCGGCGGCGCGACGCCGACATCCAACTGCGTCTGGCACCGAATGGGGACGAGCGCGTGCAGTGGTGGGTGGTGCGCTGGTATCGGGGAGGCACCTGGGAAACGGATGTGGTCCCTGGGAGAAAGCGGACGTATGATCTGTCCGCGTCGACCGAAGACGCTCCGATTGAGGCGCTCCTTGTGTCGGCCGTCAGTCGTGTTGGGATGGTGAGTGCACCCGCCGCGGCGGATCTTTCTCGATCCCGATAATCCACAATCCCTACGTCGCTCTGTAGATGATGAGACGGACTCGCGTAGAGGCCATCTTGTTGGGGGACGCCTTCTATCCACCACGGGGCTTCGCTCCCGGTGGGTCGCAGGCCGGGACGCCAGATCGCGAGGGCGATGAGACATTGGGGCGCCGAGGCGTCCGGGATGCGACCCTCGGAGGGGGGATCTGGGACGAACGGAATGGAGCCCCGAATTGTCAGCTCGCCGAGCGAGACGGCGTAGGTTGAAGGGGCCAACAGGCCTCCTTGATCTACCGGTTGTCTGCCCGTTTCTTCTCTGAACAGGTTTTCTTTCCACGGTTCCTCCGCCCCGTGACGCTGCTCGACTGGTTTTTCGTGGCCGCCTACCTGGCCCTCTCGTTCGGCATTGCGGCGTATTACTACCAGCGAGCAGGCGAGGACACCTCCGAATTCTTTCTTTCCGGACGGGCGATGCCGTGGTGGCTGGCCGGGACCAGCATGGTGGCCACAACCTTTGCCGTCGACACGCCCCTCCTCGTCACCGAAATCGTTGCGCAGGACGGCATTGCGGGCAACTGGCTCTGGTGGAACGCGGCCATTGGCGGCATGCTCACGGTGTTCTTCTTTGCCCGCCTCTGGCGCCGGAGCGGCGTGCTCACCGATGTCGAGTTTGTCGAATTCCGGTACAGCGGGCGCCCCGCCGCGTGGCTCCGCGGCCTTAAGGCGCTCTTCTTTGGCCTGCTGATGAATGTGCTCATCATCGGCTGGGTGTCGCTGGCCATGGAGACGGTGATCGATCGTCTGTTTCCGGACCTCACACTCTTTGGCCACGCCTCGGTGACGGTGCTGGGAAGCGAGATGAGCGCGGCGCTCGTGGTGACGGGCGGCCTCGTTCTGATGGTGGCCGTCTATGCGCTTCTGTCGGGCCTCTGGGGGGTGATGGTGACGGACCTTTTCCAGTTTGTCGTGGCGATGGGTGGGACGATTGCCCTGGCGTTCTTCGTGCTCGACATGCCGGAGATCGGCGGCGTGCAGGGCTTGCGCGAGCAGCTGCCGGCCGAGACGTTTCATCTGTTGCCCACCATTGGCGGGGCGGCGAACGGGGCGGCCATGTTTACGCTCTCCGTGCTCGCGTTCGCGGCGTACGCGGGGGTGCAGTGGTGGGCCAGCTGGTATCCGGGCGCCGAGCCGGGCGGGGGCGGCTACATCGCGCAGCGCATGATGAGCGCGAAGGACGAGCCCAACGCCCTCTTCGCCACGCTCTGGTACACCATCGCTCACTTCTGCCTGCGGCCCTGGCCCTGGATCATTGTGGCGCTGGCGTCGCTCGTGCTGTATCCCGACCTCGACGAGCCGCGGGCCGGCTTCGTACTCGTGATGCGCGACGTGCTTCCCGCAGGAATGCTGGGTCTTCTCTTTGCCGCGTTCCTGGCTGCGTTCATGAGCACCGTGTCCACGCAGTTGAACTGGGGCGTCTCGTATCTGGTGAACGACTTCTGGGCTCGCTTCGTGCGGCCCGAGGCCAACGAGCGGCACTACGTCTTCGTCTCGCGCGTGCTCACCTTTGCCGTGGCGCTTCTCAGCCTCGTTGTCACCCTCCGTCTCGACACCATTGCGGAGGCGTGGGGCCTCATGCTCACGGCCTCGGGTGGGCTGGGCGGTGTGCTCATTCTTCGGTGGTACTGGTGGCGTGTGAATGCATGGAGCGAGCTGGTGGCGACGGTCACGCCCATCGTGCTGGTCGCCGTCACGCTCACGCTGAACACCTTCGGGATCGAAGTGCCGGGGCTGCAGGCCGACTTCCCGGTGAACCTGTACGCCACCGTTGGGTTTACCACCGTCGTGTGGCTCGCTGCGACCTTCTTGACGCGCCCCACGGCCCCCGATACGCTCGACACCTTTTACCGCACGGTTCACCCCGGCGGCCCCGGCTGGACCCCCGTCGCCCAACGCCATCCCGACGTCACGCCCGACAGCGGCCTCGGCCGCCTCGCGCTCGACTGGCTCGTGGGCGTCGTGCTCGTGTACAGCACCCTCTTCGGCACCGGATACCTGATCCTGGGCTGGACGGTCTGGGGCCTCGCCGGGCTCGGCATCGCCCTTGCCGCAGCCACCGTCTTGTGGCGCGACCTCCAGGAGAGCGCTGTGCCCCTGTTCGATCCGGTCGAGGCCCGCGCCGCCACGGACGAGTAGCGCCCGGTCCGCGGTCCCTTGTTCTATAGTTCGTCTTGGACGATGCTTGACTTCCGCTGCCTCCACTTTCGGCCTGCCATTCTCGTCCTCCTGGGGGGGCTTCTCGCCCTCGGGTGTACAGACCAGGAGTTGCAGGCGCACCTGCAAACGGCCGCGGCGCAGTTCTCCTCCGACACGTCCGACGTCGCGGGCCCGTCCCCGTCGGCGCCGTCCGGCCCCGATACGACCGGCGCGTCCGAGCCAGGTTCAGAGAGCACGTGGGCCGACCGTCAGCTGGCGCAGATGACGCTCGACGAGAAGATCGGCCAG
>JBKHEM010000063.1:0-12434 GCA_046540815.1 Salinivenus sp. | reverse complement strand
TGCGGCTTCTTCCGATCAAACGCTTGCTTGGCCATGAGTCTCTTGTCGTGTCAGTGGTTGGTCAGAATTCGGATAATGACTGAGCGGTGTGAAAGCGGCCCACCGCCTCAACAGCTTACGCAGCAGCGACGGGATCCTCGTCAAGAATTTCCTTGGCGATGTTGTCCGGAACCGGCTGGTACGACTCAAACTGCATTGTGTAAATTGCGCGTCCCTGCGAGATCGAGCGGAGGTCCGTGGAGTACCCGAACATTTCGGAAAGCGGCACCTTCGCGTTGATGACCTGTGCGTCGTTGCGCTGGTCCATCTGGCCAATTTGGCCACGCCGGCTGTTAAGGTCGCCGATAATATCCCCCATGTATTCATCCGGGGTCACGACCTCCACCTCCATGATGGGCTCCATAAGAACCGGGTTTGCCTTCTGGGCCGCGTCGCGAAAACCGAGTCGCCCGGCAATCTCGAACGCGTTCTGATCGGAGTCGACCTCGTGGTGATCGCCGTCGTAAAGGCGTATCTGCACACCCTCAATCGGGTATCCGGCAATTGGCCCGTCCTCCATCGCACTCTCAATGCCGCGCTCTACCGATGGAATGAACTCTTTCGGGATGGCGCCTCCCTTAATTTCGTTCTCAAATTCAAGGCCTTTGCCCTTTTCACTCGGCCCGACTTCCATGTATATCTCGGCAAACTGCCCGCGCCCTCCCGTTTGCTTCTTCAGAACGTAGTGCTCGTCGACCATGCGCGTCAGTGCTTCTCGGTACGCCACCTGCGGCTGGCCCACGTTCGCCTCTACCTTAAACTCGCGCTTCAACCGGTCGACAATAATCTCAAGGTGCAACTCACCCATTCCGGCAATAATGGTCTGCCCCGTCTCCTCGTCGGTGGACACCTCAAACGTTGGGTCCTCTTCCGCCAACTTCACAAGGCCGTTCATCAGCTTGTCGCGGTCGGCCTTCGTCTTCGGCTCCACTGCAATCCGAATCACCGGCTCCGGGAAGTCCATCGACTCCAGGACCACAGGACTGTCCGGGTCGCAGATTGTATCGCCCGTCTTCAGGTTTTTCGGACCCACCACAGCCGCGATGTCTCCCGCACGGACCATGTCGATGTCTTCCCGACTGTTAGCGTGCATAAACATGAGGCGTCCGACCCGCTCGGTTTCGTCCCGGGTTGGGTTGTACACCTTCGTTCCGGCCTCCAACGTCCCACTGTAGACCCGAATAAAGGTCAGCTTCCCCACGTATGGATCTGTGGTAATCTTAAAGGCCACAGCACTGAAGGGCTCGTCTTCCTTCGGGCGCCGAACGACCTTATACTTTTCCTCGTCCGCCTCGATTGCCTCTACGTTTTCATCATCGTCCGCCTCTTGCGCGGCTTTTTTTGTTGCCTTCCGGGCAGCCGCTTCGGCATCTCGTTTCTTCTGTGGGTCGTGGCCCGTGACGGGGGGCACGTCGTTCGGACTCGGAAGGTACTTCACAACCCCATCCAGCAGACGCTGAACGCCCTTGTTCTTAAGGGCCGACCCGCACATCATCGGTGTGATGTCCCGGTTGAGCGTCGCCTTCCGGATTACCGCCTCCAGCTCTTCTTCTTCAATGTCTTCCTCCCCTTCTAGGTACTTCATCAGGAGGGCGTCGTCGTATTCGGCAACGCTTTCCAGCAGGTTGATGCGCCACTGCCGCGCCGTCGGCTTCAGGTCGTCCGGAATCTCCAGCACGTCCCACTTCATCCCCTGCGACTCATCGTCCCAAACAATGGCTTTGTTTTGGATGAGGTCGATCACGCCCCGAAACATGTCTCCGCTCCCAATGGGATACTGAATGGGGACCGGGTTCGCATTGAGCCGGTCCTCCATCATTTCCAGGACGTTCTCGAAGTTCGCTCCGGTGCGATCCATCTTGTTGACAAAGCCCATGCGCGGCACGCCGTATTTGTCGGCTTGGCGCCAGACGGTTTCGGACTGCGGTTCAACGCCGCCAACCGCACAAAACAGCGCGATGGCCCCGTCGAGAACGCGCAGCGAGCGCTCAACCTCGACCGTAAAGTCGACGTGGCCGGGCGTGTCAATAATATTGATGCGGTGGTCGTCCCAGTAGCAGGTTGTCGCGGCACTCGTAATCGTGATGCCACGCTCTTTTTCCTGCTCCATGAAGTCCATGGTCGCAGCACCATCGTGCACCTCTCCCATCCGGTGCAGACGTCCGGTGTAAAAGAGCATGCGCTCGGTTGCGGTGGTCTTTCCGGCATCAATGTGCGCCATGATGCCGATGTTGCGCGTCCGTTCGAGCGGAAAGGCTTCGTTTTTCTTAGTAGCCATAACTGGGTGTTGGGTTCGTGCTCAAGCGTGCCCTGCCCAAGCCGTACGCCTGAGCGATCATCTCTTTCGTGCAGTCCGCAGAGCGTAAAAATTAAAAGCGGAAGTGGGCAAAGGCCTTGTTCGACTCGGCCATTCGGTGAACATCGTCTTTTTTCTTCACGGCCCCACCTTCCCCCCGGGCTGCATTGATAAGCTCACTGGCCAGCCGGTTGGCCATGCTCTTTTCTTTCCGGGCCCGGGCGTACTGGATAATCCATCGGTACGCCAGGGTGACCCGGCGTTCCGGACGCACCTCAATCGGCACCTGATAGGTTGCCCCTCCCACGCGTCGGCTTCGTACTTCCACAAGGGGGGCGGCATTGTTGACGGCCTTCTTAAAGACCTCCAGCCCCGGCTCGCCCGTACGCTCCTCAATAACGTCGAACGAGTTGTACACGATACGCTGGGCCAGGCTCTTCTTCCCGTCGCGCATCACCGCGTTGACGAATCGGGACACGAGATCGTCCCGGTAAACGGGATCCGGCTGGGTCGTGCGCTTTTTGGCGGACTTGTCGCGTGCCATGGTGAGTATCGGGTGTCGTCGCTAAACGTAAATGGGCGAGTGTCGCCCGTCCGTGGGCGGAAACGCCCCCGCAGGGCCTGTCGGGAACGTACTAGTCGCGCGGCTTCTTCGTACCGTACTTCGACCGTCCCTGCCGACGATCCTCCACACCGGCCGTGTCGAGAGCTCCGCGCACAATGTGGTACTTGACGCCAGGCAGGTCCTTTACACGCCCGCCCCGTACCAGCACGATCGAGTGTTCCTGCAGGTTGTGGCCCTCTCCAGGAATGTAGGCCGTCACCTCATTCCCGTTCGTCAGACGCACGCGCGCCACCTTCCGAAGCGCCGAGTTCGGCTTCTTGGGCGTCGTGGTGTAGACGCGAGTGCACACGCCCCGCCGCTGCGGGCTCCCTTCCAGGGCCGGCGCGTCGCTCTTTGTCTCCTCGGTCTTTCGTCCTTTTCGGACGAGTTGCTGAATCGTCGGCACGATGCGTATTGCGTGTTGTCCAATGGGTCGAAACAGTCCATTCCGCGGCCGGGACCCGTCCGCGAAAACAGCCTGCGCTTATAGACATTTTCAGAACACAGGGTTCGCTTTTCGGGGCGAAGAAGGAATGAAATGAAGATCCCCCGTGTAGACGGCTACTAACCCGGGCATTGCCGCTCCAGTTCCATTACATTCCTCTATATCGATTCATCGATCCGCCCCGACGAGCATCAGTCGGATCCCCCTCTCGATTGGCCGGGCTCAGAGCCGCTGGGCCGGCGGCTCGCCCTGCTATTGTCCCCCCGCGCCTCCATCCCCCGCCGGCCGATGCGCACGGGTGGACGTGCCCCGCCCATTGACGGCGACGTACTCTCCGTGCGGCCGCTCGCCCAACAGATCGAAGAGCGCCTCTGGCCCCAGCACCTCCTTCTCCAGAAGGGCCTCTGCCATGTGCTCCAGGAGCTCTCGTTTTTCTTGTAGAAGCGTGTGGGCTCGGTCCCGGGCCTCATCAATGATCCGGCGCACCTCCTCATCAATCGCCTGCGCGGTGGCGTCGGAGTACGGCTTTTCCAGCAGCGGCCTCTCTTCCTCCGAGAGGTCAAAGCTAACATCCCCCACGCGGTCGCTCATGCCATAGTCCACCACCATCGCATAGGCCATTTTGGTCACACGCTCCAGATCGTCCTGTGCGCCAGTCGTAATCTGATCAAACACAATCGACTCGGCCGCGCGCCCGCCGAGCGCCATCGTAATGCGATCCAGGAGCGCCTCGGCGGAGTAGAGCGACCGCTCCTCCGGGAGGTATTGGGCGTGCCCCAGCGCCGACAGGCCTCGTGGCACGATGGAGACCTTCACGACGGGGTCGGTGTACTCCAGAAACCAGCCCACAATGGCGTGTCCCGACTCGTGGTACGCAATGACCTTCCGCTCTGCCGGAGCAATGATTTTGTTCTTCTTCTCGAGCCCCGCCACCACCCGGTCGATGGCCTGCTCAAAATGAGCCATGGCCACGGCCGCCTCGTCGTCACGGGCCGCCAGGAGCGCCGCCTCATTACACACGTTGGCAATCTCAGCCCCCGCGAATCCGGGCGTCTGGCGGGCAAGCAGGTGAAGGTCCAGGTCGTCGGCCAGCCGGAGCTCACGAACATGCACCCGGAAGATCTCTTCTCGGGCGGGTCGATCGGGCTTGTCGATGAGTATTTGACGATCGAAGCGGCCGGGCCGAAGCAGGGCCGAGTCGAGCACGTCGGGTCGGTTGGTCGCGGCTATGATGATGACGCCCTCGTCCGAGTCGAAGCCATCCATCTCGGCCAGGAGTTGATTGAGCGTGTTTTCACGCTCATCGTTGCCTCCCACGCGGTTGGACTGTCCTCGGGAGCGGCCGATCGCGTCCATCTCGTCGATAAAGATGATGCACGGGGCCTTCTCCTTCGCGCTCTCGAACAGGTCGCGCACTCGGCTCGCCCCCACGCCTACAAACATTTCGACGAAGTCCGACCCGGAAATTGAGAAAAAGGGCACGCCCGCCTCCCCCGCCACGGCTTTTGCCATTAGGGTCTTGCCTGTTCCGGGCGGCCCGACGAGCAGGACGCCTTTCGGCAGGTTTCCCCCAAGGCGCGTGAACTTTTGAGGCGACCGAAGAAACTCGACCACCTCCGCCACCTCGGCCTTCGCCTCTTCGAGTCCCGCCACGTCGTCGAACGTGACGTTCTGGGATTCGGATGCGCCGAACAGCGTGGCGGTGCTCTTCCCAATGTCAAGCATTTCCGAGTTTGGCCCCATGCCCCGAGAGTAAACCGCCCATAGGAGAACGAGCAGGAGCCCCAGGGGCAGCAGCCAGAAGAGCACGTTGCTTGCCCAATCCTCCTCGACCGTCGCAGAAAACTGGACGACGGCCCCGTCCGGCCCGACGGACTCGTTGTGGGCACGGAGCAGATCCACGAGGGCGTGGTCGGCCGGCTTTGTGGAGCGAAACGCGCGGCGGCGATCGGCTTCCAGAGTGCCCGCTTCTCCCTCCGCAGCATCGGAGCGCGTCTCCACCGCGCCGGCCTGAACAGCGTCGGCCGTGTAGGTCCCCCGAATGCGCGTGTCATTTATTATCTCGACGCGCTCGACGTACCCCTGCTCTACGTAATCGAGAAACGTGCTGTACTCCAGGGAGGGCGGGTCTGCCGCCTGCCAGTTGAGTGCAAGATGGACCCCTAGGGCCAAGAGGATCGCCAGGTACATCCAGAGCGCAATCTTCGATCGGAGCACGCGTCCCCATCCGTCCTCGTCCGGATCGTCCGGGGACGAAGAGGGATCCGAGGGAAAGTTGGAGGCCGTCGACATGGCGGGAGTGCCCCGTCGTGGGGCGACCGAAGAAGACGCTCCTATGCAGGAGCTACACGAAGAAGCAAGGGGCTGCGCCGAACCGAACGGGGCCCCTTGAGTTCCCGCAGCGCCCCCTTTCCCCGGCGTGTGGACGGGGTCACTCCCGCGGGTGCGGCGACGGGGACCGGGCGGACGAATCCGCCGGGGAGGCCTCGGGGCCTGCCTGTGCCTCCGGATCGGGCAGCTGCGTCGACGCGCCTGAGTCCGCACGCGTCCGGCGGGCCTGCACCAGCTCCAGCAGGGACTGGGCTCGGTTCGTCTGTGGGGCCTCCGGATACTCGCGGGTCAGAAAGGTGAGGAGCGCCTCAAGCGCTGCATACCCCTCGGTTTCCGAGGACTTCCGGCCCGTCGCACGGCTTGAGTCGGCAGCGGCCGAGGCGTCCGCCCGCGTCGGTGCCCCCTCCTGCGCATCGCTACACTCGTACGTCCAGGCGTTTTCGGGAAGCCGGTTGCCAAACTCCTCCTTCCTCTCCTGGGCCTCTTTCTCACTTTCGAATCGACCGACCCCCACTCGGAACCGATCGTCTCCCGCACAAACACGGACGGACCCGTCGGATGTCGACAGTCGGTCGCGATAGCGGCGGGCGGTTTCCTGTGCTGTAGAGTCTTGCCGCAGGGAGGCAATGACCAGGGTCCAGGGGCCCTGTGCCGCCCGCGCCGAATCGGGCTCGCGCCGTGAGGGCCCCAGGGAATCCGGGCGGGCGGACGGCGTGGTGTCGCGGCGCGCGGCGGTGTCTGTTGTATCCTGCGGGACGTCGTCGGACGTGAGGAGGGCAGACGCCTCCGACGTGTCGGCCCCAGTGGGTTCCGGGCTTGTATCGGCAGAATCAGGGGCTGTGGTGTCGGCGGGAATGGAGGGGAGGACGGGGCCCCCTCTGCCCATGCCTGTCGCACCCGGAGACCCGTCAGACGGTGGACCGTCCGTCCCGACCGTGTCGAGGGCCGGAAGTTGCCGCGCAAGAACGGCGCCCGACGGCGGTGTCGCCCCCCGTTGCATCTGCCGCCAGTAGATCACGCTGGATGCAAAAAGAGCCCGAGGGGCTGCGGGCGTGTTCGGATACCGGCGGGCAAGGTCCAGCATATCGACCAGTGCCGAATCGGGACGGCCGCGCCGCCACCTGTCATACGCCCGGGCGTAGACGGAGTCGGCATCGGCGACGGCGCGTTCCTCCTTGTCATCTTCCGGCTGCCCCAGTCGCTTGCGAGCCTGGGCCGCGAGGCGCGACTCGGGATCGGCTTCAATGACGCGACGATAGGCCGCCTGCGCCGCCTCGGTGTCTCCCTGCGCCCGATGCACCTCCGCCAACGCGTACTGGGCCCGATCCGCAACCGAGTGCGCGCTGTCCTCCTCGATAATGCGACGGTACCACGTCGCCGCGGAATCCGGCTGCTGTGCAACAAGGAAAAGCGCATTTGCAAACTCGTACCGGGCCACCGCGCGTTCGGCTTTCATCTCGGCCCGGCGGGCCGAATCGCGAGGCACGGCCGACAAATCGATCGTTGCACCGGCGCCCTGTTCAGCCCCCGGGACTCCCCCCTCTTCCGTCTCGGCCTCCTCTTTGTCCGCTTCCGCGGTGCGGGCCCGGCGGACCGCCTCGCGGCGCCGCCAGTTGTCCACTCGCCCCCGGTCCCCCCAAATCTGCCGGAACCGCTGCTGCCCCTGTTGCACCCGCGCCGGGTCGTTGTAAAACAAGAATCCCGCGTCTGAATCGCGTGTGTCCTCAGCCGCGGCAGACTCCTGCTGCTCCTGTATGTCCCGCGCACTTCCCTGGCGAAGGCGTCGCGCCTCTCTCCCGCGGCCCGACGATTCGTCGCGTGCCGACCGCGCCTCCTCGCGCTGCTCCCGCCGCCGCTCCTGTAGCTCGGCGACAAACTCCTGCAGTTCGTCCTCACTCATCTTCCCCAGCCGCAGCAGGGAGTCCAGACGAGTCACCTCACGGGCCTCTTCCGAAAGGTCTTGAAGCTGGCTGGCGTTGGCCTCCACATTGGCCGGGGCGGACGGAAGCCGGCGATCCAGGGACGTTTTGCTCTCCGGCTCACGCATGTCGGTGCGCGCCGTATCGAAGTGCGCCGCAGCCGTGTCAAAGTCCTCGAACGCATCCCGGTACAGGGTTCCAAGCTCGTAATGCAGGCGGCCTTGGAAGTCCTCTCGGGATGCTTCTTCCCCGTACAACGCAGCCTGGAGCACCTCTTGGGCTTCGTCCGGACGGTTATTGGCCCGGAGAATGCGAGCCCGAACCAGCGCCATCTGCCCCCGCAACTCGTAGTTTTTATCGTCCTGCTCCAGGTCCTCCAGGCGATCAAGCGCCGCCTCCATGTCCCCGTGGCGTCCCTGCAACTCCACATCGGAAAGACGGGCCGCGAAGGCGAGCTCGTAGCGAGGGCTGTAGTCGAGCACCCTCTGGTACGCTTCTCGGGCGCCCTCCACGTCCTCGTGCCGGTGGCGCACCTGTCCCAGCAAGAAGGCCCCGCGGGCCCCCAGTCGGTCCGGGAGGTCCCCCTCCACCCCGCGACGGAGCGCTTCCTCGGCCGGCTCCCATTGCTCCTGCCGAACGAGCAACTCTCCGCGCGCCATCCGCATTTGGGCCGTCCACGTATCGCCTTCAGCCTCGCTCCCCAGGCCTTCCGCCAAGGCCTCGTCCGCCGCCTCGAAGCGCTCGTCCGCGATTAACGCCCGGGCCAACCAGTAGCGCGCCTCCCCCTCCCGCCCGGTCCCCAGGCTAATCACCTCGCGGAATTTTTGGGCGGCCCCCACGTAGTTTTCCTGATAGTAATACGACCTTCCAATCAGGAGCAGGGCCTCGTCGACCCACTTCGAGTTGGGATGTTCACGCAGCACGTCGGCGCTCTTCTCAATCACCGTCTCAAAGGCCTCTTCCGACGCATCCGACGGCTCCACAAAGAGCGACAGATACCGCGTTCGGTCGACCTCGCCCCCGACATCCCGGAGAGACTCTACCTCGTCCTCAAAGGCCCGCTCCGCGTTATAAAACTTGTTGTAGTAGGCGGTAAAGTCGTCGTACTGGCGGCCGACGAAGGAAGAGCGTCCGCACCCACTAAGCACAAGCACCAGGCAGGCCATCGACGCGAGCATCCACCCCCATCTCCGGGCCGCCTCCGTGCACCAGACCAAATCGCGAGCGGCGGACATGCCAGCGAGGAACCGAAGTGAATTGAGGCGTGTGCGCCTCCAATGAAGGGAACCGGTCGATAGATCCCACCGCTCGCCCGCGGGGGCCTACTTCACTTTGCTCACGTGCACCGTGTTGGTGCGCCCGCGCTCCGGCAGCGGCATCCCCACGGTAATCACAACATACTCCCCCACCTCAACCAAGTCGTGTGCCCGGAGTACGCTCAGCACTCGTGCGATGCCCTGGTCGGTGTCTTGCTGAAACGGAATGTGGAAGGCCTCGGTCCCCCAGAGCACGCCCAGCTGTCCCACAACCCGGACGTCGTCCGTGAAGGCATAGATGGGCATGCTGGGGCGGTGGCGGGCAATGGAGCGGGCGGTGGCCCCCGAGTTGGTAAGACAACAGACTGCCTTCGCCCCCACCTGCTCCGCAAGGCGGCAGGCCGTAAAGCTCACGCTCTCGGTTACATTCCCAATGCGCTCCAGCTTCCCCGGCGTCATCGCGAGGGACGGCCGATTTTCTTTCCAGTGCGTTTCGGCCTGTTGAATGATCTGATCCATTGCCTTCACCACCCGGACCGGGTTCTGGCCCACGGCCGTCTCGGCCGAGAGCATCACCGCATCGCTCCCATCGAGCACCGCATTCGCAACATCGCTGGCCTCGGCTCGGGTAGGGCGCGGGTTATCCACCATGCTCTCCAGCATCTGCGTCGCCGTGATGACTGGCTTCGCCTCCCCCATGGCCGCGCGGATCAAATTCTTCTGCGTGCTGGGCACTTCCTCCATCGGCATCTCAATCCCCAGGTCTCCCCGCGCCACCATAATGCCCTCAACCCCATCGAGAATGTCGTCGATATTCCGGACAGCCTCCGGCTTTTCGATCTTGGCAATAATGCTGGTGTTCTTTCCCGCTTGATCAATGCGCCGCCGAAGGGCATCCACGTCGCTCCGCTCCCGCACAAAGGAGAGCGCGATGGTGTCCACGTCCATCTGCAGGCCAAACTCCAGGTCCTTCAGGTCCTTTTCGGTCAGCGACGGCGTGCTCGTTCGGATGTTGGGAAGGTTCACCCCCTTCCGCGACCGGAGCGGCCCGCCTTCCACCACCCGGGCCACGAGCTCCTTGTCACGAATCTCGGTGACCTCCAGCTCAAGCAACCCATCGTCAATGAGAAGGCGTCCGCCGACGTCGGCGTCTTGCGAAAGCGTGGGGTAGTCGACGAAGATGCGCTCGGTGGTCCCCACCTCCACCGGCTCGGTGGTAATCGTCACTTCTTCCCCCTCTGTGAGCATCACCGATCCGTCCTTCATCTCTCCGACTCGGATCTTCGGGCCTTGCAGGTCCTGGAGAATGGTGACCGTGCGCCCCTCGGCCTGCGCAGCCTGCCGCACAGTTTCGATGCGGTCGGCGTGCTCGTCGTGCGACCCGTGAGAAAAGTTCATTCGGGCCACGTCCATGCCCGCTCGCACGAGGCGGTGAATGGTCTCCGCGTCCGTGGAGGCCGGGCCGAGGGTGCAAACGATCTTGGTCCGTCGGTCCATAAGAGGATGGGGATGAGGAAAAGCCAGATGAAACGGCCGGCACCGGAGGCGCCCGGCGCGCAGCGACTTAAAGTAGGAGATGAAGACTGAAAATGTGGGCCGTGCATTCGGAGGCCCGATCAAGAATTCGTCCCCAACCGGTCACGGGACCGCGGGCCCGCGTTTCTCGTCCTCCCCGGATGTGGACGGGATGGACGGGCGAGCCGGATCCGAGAGGGGCTGCCGGGCGGCCTGCGTTCGTTCGGCACTGGAGACCATGATGTACTCGCCCACATTTTCGAGGGTCAGCAGTCCCACGAGCCGCCCTTCTTCTTGGACGGGCACGGTCGAACAGCTCGCTTCGTTCATTTTCTGAAAAACCTCGTAGAGCGGGGCGTCCGGATTGGTGGTTACGATGTCGGGATCCGCGACCTCGTTCACGGGCGTGCTGCGGTTCCGCTGCGACAGGGCCTCGATGAGATCTTTCCGACGCAAGAGGCCCACCACGCGCCCGTCCTCGATGACGGGAAAGTCGTGGTCGGTGCCGGCCAGCAGCTCGTCGACGGCGTCTCCCAGCGTATCCGTGGCCTGTAAGGTAGCGAAGCGGGTGACCATGGCTTGCCGGACCGGCGTGCCCTCGGTGAAGGCCCGGTAGGTGGCCTGCTGCGCCTCCTGTTGCGCCCCGACGTAGACGAACAGGGCGATAAAGAGCAGAATGGGGTTGAACGAGATGAGGCCAAACAGGCCAAAGAGGATGGCCATGGCCTGCCCCACGTTTGCCGCGGTCTGCGTGGCCTGGGCGTAATCGCCCCGCAGGGCCAGGAGCGCACGGAGCACGCGCCCGCCGTCCATCGGAAAGGCCGGCAGCATGTTAAAGCCGGCCAGGGCAAGGTTAATCCAGAGAAGCGACGCCAGGACGTGCTGACTTGGGGTCTGGAGGACACTGGGGTCAAAGGTGCCGCCGCCTGCCAGCAGCAAGATCCCAAGCACGACGGAAATGGCTACATTGACGGCCGGTCCCCCGACGGCAATCCAAAACTCTTTCATCGGCTCCGAAGGAATCCGCTCCAGCCGCGCAAGCCCCCCAATTGGGTACAGCGTAATGCTGCGCGTGCCCACCCCAAACCGGCGGGCTGTTAGGGCGTGGCCCAGTTCGTGCAGCACAACGCAGACAAACACGCCCAGGATGAGCCCCATCCCGGACAGCGCCGCCACGACATTTTGGCTCTGCACGTAGTAGAACCCAAAGACTGCCGCGATGAGCAGCAGAAACGTCCAGTGCAGATAGATGCCAATGCCGGCCACCGATCCAATCCGGAGTGATCGTTTCATCCGACTGAGGGAATTGGTCGTTGCGTTGAGGGAGCCCGAACGATAAGGCGTCCCCCTGCGGTTCCCCCTGCCACTGGCCCCCCGCTGTTACCTCAGCGGTCAGGGCCGTTCCTCAATGCGCTCCAGCATGGGCCACAGGTTCTCGTTCCAGTAGGCCGAGCGGAGGTGCTCCACGAGTGCCATCTGATACCGTCCGCTTTCGGCCTCCATCTTCAGGAGAAGGCGCTCCGGCCCAGTGCCACGCCAGTACGTTTCGGTCGTGTCGCTCTCTTCTCCGACCATCGACGGCACGGGCGCCTCGTACGTCACCCGAATCCGATCGGCCTCATACCGGCCCGCCGGGGCGTCCACCGAGTCCGTGCCCGCGTACGTCGCGGTGGCGGCGACGTGGTCTCCCTCCGCGGTCGCCACAGAAAAGGACTGCGTGTCCGTCTCTTCCAGGTCGAGGCCCCGAATAAGAAGCGGACGCTGTGCGTGCGGATAGGATTGCGCCCGTCCCTCAAACGAGTCGCGGCGGTTCCCGTAGTCGTCGCTCCGCATGCGGACCTCCACGGTGCCGTCCAGGGGAAAGGCCAGCTCACGGTACTGGTTTGAGCACCAATCAAAACTGGTGAACGATTGCTTGAACGGGCGGAGGTCATCCTGACGGGCGTTGACCACCCAGTTGCGCTTGTACTCGTACGACCCGCTTTCAAACTCGTAGAAAAGAGCATATTTAAAGGACGACGTCCCCGAC
>JBKHEM010000062.1:0-12442 GCA_046540815.1 Salinivenus sp. | reverse complement strand
GGGGAACCCGCTCCGTGTCCTCCTCCACAGAGCAGTATATTTTCAGTACAGTGGAACAACCCCCCTCTGATGCGTCAAAGAGGAAGCCTGATCAAAGCATCCGCGTAGGTGATTCAGGCGTCCCGTAGATTCCACCTAGGTGGAGAGGCGACGACCATGAAAAAACAGCTGCAGGTTTTCTCTCACCCCTTTCGCAAAACGTACCGCCACCGGCGACCGCTCCGTCTCCTTCAGATCACCAAAGCCAAACGGCGTAGGAAAAAGCAGAAATTCCGTCGTCAAAAGACGGCCCGTCTGCGTGACGGCTCGGAGACCCGGAGCGGAGCAATGGGCTCGTCCCCCGAGCAACCGGCGCGGACCTGAAAAATACGGCGGGATAAACGGCCGCCGGACCTGTGTTTGGGGCAAACCGAACGTCTACCAGGCGATTCGGCCTGCCCCGAGCTCCGATTGAGCATCCATCGGACGACCGATTCACACGCCGGCGACGGCACGTGGGAGGGGAGCCGACGTGGGGAAATCGGCGGCGGGCTCGCACTCCTGAAGACACTCTCATCCTGGCGGTCGGAGCCTTCACCTGACCTCCCCCGGCCCTCCACGGATCCCCTGTTTTTATCGCCGACGGCGCCTGCGATGTCGGCGAAAGCGAGGCGCGAGTGGTGTGGCGCATGCGCGCCCCAGATGGTGCACGTCCCGGCACACCATTGGACACGGGACGGCGCTACGTTCGGTGCGGGGCGCATCCTGCCCCGAAGATGATGGAGAGGAGGCGCGTCGTCGTGACATTGGCGCTACCGAACAACCCCATTTCGATTGAAGTGGCGGCCGGTTATACTTTTGCCTCTCACACCTTTAACATCGAAACGATATGTCTACCAAGACGAAAAGAGCGGAAAGCATTGTCGAACTCGCCACGAGCAACGAAAACTTCTCGACGCTCGTCCAGGCCCTCCAAGCCGGCGACCTCGTGGACACGCTGAAGGGGAAGGGTCCGTTTACGGTTTTTGCCCCTACGAACGACGCGTTCGAACGGCTTTCGGAGGACACGATGAAGGACATCATGAAGCCTGCGAACAAGGCGATGCTGCAAGACATCCTGAAGCGCCACGTCGTGCAGGGACGCCAGATGTCGGGTCAGGTTGCGAAGCAATCCACGATCTCCCCGATGAGCGGCGCGGCCCTCAAGGTGCAGGTAGAGGGAGATCAGGTTCGAATTGACGACGCGACGATTCGGCAGGCCGACCTGGAGGCCGAGAATGGGGTCATCCACGTGATTGACCGCGTGCTTCGATAGCCGAGCAAAGACGGAGACGACGAGACCGGTTGGGCCGTCTATACGGTGCCGTATCGAAACGCCGAGTAGATTCGTCTGCTCGGCGTTTTGTGGTTGGGGTCTCTTTTGCTTCTGGGACTGCGCTATAGCAGGTCCAGGGCATCCACGTCGATGGCGACGTGGTAGCCGGTGGGCGGGGTGCCGTGGTCGTCGCGGGCCTGCCGGAGGGTGCGCTGGAGGGGGCGGGCGCTGCCCCCGCGGGCCTTCAGCAGGGTGCGGTAGCGGTGCTGCTTCTTCACACGCTGGATGAAGGCGGGCTCGGGGCCCAGCACCTCCACCGCCTCGGCGTGGCCGCGCAGGCGGTTCGTCCAGTTGAGGGCCAGTTGCTCGACCCGCTCCTCCTCCGGCCCCCGAAAGGTGACGGTGGCCACGTGGCCGAAGGGCGGGTAGCCGAACTGGCGCCGTGTGGGCAGCTCTTCCTTGATAAAGCCGTCGTAGTCGTGCGTCGTGGCGTGGCGGATCGCCGGATGGTCCGGGTTGCGCGTCTGGAGGATCACCTCGCCCTGCAGGTCGGCCCGGCCGGCGCGCCCCGCCACCTGGGTGAGCAGCTGGAAGGTGTGCTCCTCAGCCCGGAAGTCGGGAAAGAGAAGGCCCACATCCGCGTCCACCACGCCCACCAGCGTCACCCGCCCGAAGTCGAGCCCCTTCGCAATCATCTGGGTGCCCAGCAGCACGTCGCCCCCGTTCTTGAACCGCTGCAGGATGTGGTGGTGGCCGTGCTTTTGGCGCGTGGTGTCGCGGTCCATGCGCAGGACAGTGGCGTCGGGGACCACGGACTCGACCTCGGCCTGCACCTGCTGGGTGCCCACGCCGATTTTGCTGAGCGGGCCCCCGCACTGAGGACACTGGCGGGGTGCCTGTGTGGAGGAGCCACAGTAGTGGCACTGGAGACGGGCCGGGCCGCCGCTGCGGTGCAGCGTGAGACTGACGGAGCAGTTGTCGCATTCCGGGGCCCAGCCGCAGTCCTCGCACTCGATGACCGGCGCAAAGCCGCGGCGGTTCTGGAGGAGGATCACCTGTTCGTTCCGTGCCACCCGTTCACGGATGGCCGTGCGGAGCGGGTCGGCCAGGGCGCCGTCGAGCTGGTGCTTCTTGCGCTGGAGGGTGAGATCGAGCACGCGCACCTCGGGCAGCGTGGCGGTTTGGCCGGAGGCGTCGGGGACCCGATCGGGCAGTTCGAGCCGGTCGTACTTGCCCCACCGCGCGTTCATCGTTGATTCCAGGCTGGGGGTGGCCGAGCCGAGGACGCAGACGGCATCCGACTGGTGGGCGCGCATCACGGCCACGTCGCGGGCATGGTAGCGGGGCGCCGGGTCGAACTGCTTGTACGAGGTCTCGTGCTCCTCGTCCACCACGATGAGGCCGAGGTTCTCCAGCGGGGCGAGGACGGCGGAGCGCGGGCCGATGGCGATACGGGCGGTCCCGGTGCGCAGCTGGCGCCACGCGTCGTACCGCTCGCCGGGGCTCATCTGCGAGTGGAGCACGGCGATCTGGTCGCCGAAGTGGGCGCGGAAGCGCTGCACGGTCTGCGGTGTGAGGGCAATCTCGGGCACCAGGATGATGCCGGTGCGCCCCTCCGCTAACACTCGCTTGAGGGCGCGAATGTAGACCTCCGTCTTGCCGCTGCCGGTGACGCCGCGCAGGAGGAAGGTGCCGTAGTGCCCGTCGTCTACGGCGCCGGTGATGGCGCGGAGGGCGTTCTGCTGGGCGGGGAGCAAGTCGTGGTCGGCGGGGGGCTCCGGGGGCGGAAGATCGTCGAGGGGCGAGCGGACGACCTCCTTGTCCACCTTTTCGATCATGCCCTTCTCCACCAGGCTGCGGATGGTGGAATAGGACGCGTCGGCGTGTTTCACCACGTCGGCCTGGCGGGGCGCGGGCGTCCCTTGTTCGCGAAAGCCGGCGAGGGAACGGATGACGGCCTGTTGCTTCTCGCCGCGCAGCTGCTCCACGAGGTCGGCCACGGCGCCCGGGTGCTGAAAGGCAGGAGCGAAGCGGAGGTGCGTTTCGGTCTTGGTGCTCACGCGCTCGTCGGAGAGCACCGTCTCCATCTCGATCACGCCGTCGGCGGCCAGCCGGCGCACCAGGGCGAGCGGCACGGCGGGCCCCACCCGCTTGCGGAGGGCGGAGAGCGTCGTTTCGGAGCGGTCGGCCAGGTCGTCGAGCACACGGCGGGCCACATTGTGCTCGGCCCAGTCGCCCGCGGCGGCGTCGGTGCGGCGGAGCGTGTGCTCGGTCTCCACGGTGATGCCGCCGGGCAGGGCGGCCTTCAGCGCCTCGCCCCAGGTGCACACGTAGTAGTCGGCGATCCATTCCGTGAGGCGGAGGAGACTCGGCGGGCAGGTGGGCACGTCGTCCAGCACGTCGAGCACGTCCTTCACCTGGAAGTCGAGCGTGTCGGCGGCCGGCCCCTCCTCCACGATCACCCCTGTGAGGCGCTGGTTGCGAAAAGGCACCAGGACGCGGCAGCCCGTCTGCGCCGCCTCCGTCAGGCCGTCGGGCACGCGGTACGTGAAGGCCTGATCCAGCGGGCGGAGGAGGACGACGTTAACGGTCACGGATGGGGAGGGAGCGAGTGAGACGACAGAAGGAGAAGGTTCGAATCTGCCCGTGCGACGGCCGTTCCCGAGCGGGGCCGTTTCCATTCGTGTCGGGAGAACGGCTCCTTTACAAAAGGTCAGTTCCGACGCCTCATTTCTGCTATGCAATCACGTCTTGTCTGGGGACTTTTCGTGCTCCTGATCCTCTCCGCGGTTCCAGCACACGCCCAGTCGGTCTGGGGCCGCCCGCCCGCGCGCACCGGGTGTCTGCTGAGTGGATTCCCCCTTTCTTTGGCGAGGAGGGCCAGGGGAGCGTCTTCTCGTCGGCGCTGGTGGTGGCGGGGCAGGCCCGGGTGGGGAATCATCCGGTGCTTTCGGAGCGTTTGCCCCGTACGAAAATTTCGTGCACAACTCGTCTGGTCCATCATGTCCACCCGGTCGGCCGCGCCACGCCTCACGTACGAGGACTACCGAACGATTCCCGACGACGGGAAGCGCCACGAGATCATTGACGGCGAGGAATACATGTCTCCCTCTCCCACGACCCCGCACCAGCGCATCGTTCAGCGTCTTCATCTTTCCCTCGCACCCTACGTGAACGAGCGGTCTGCCGGGGAAGTCTTTGTCGCTCCCTGTGACGTCATTCTCACCGACCACGATGTGGTACAACCCGATGTGTTCTTCGTCGCGGCCGAGCGGGGCGACATCGTGAAGGAGCGGGGCATTGAGGGCGCGCCGGATCTGGTGGTGGAGGTCGTTTCGGAGGGCAATCGGCGGCACGACGAGGTCCGCAAGCGGCAGCTCTACGCCCGGCACGGCGTGGCGGAGTACTGGGTGGTGGATCCGGCCCTGGAGACGGTGAAGGTCTACCGGCGACCGGCGGACGGATACGAGCGGGTGGAAGAGTGCACGGCAGAGGCCGACGACCTGCTCACGACGCCGCACCTCCCAAACTGGTCTCTTCCGCTTCCGACGCTCTTCCGGAATCGCCCGTAGCCTGCACCGCAACCAAAAAAGCCCCACCGAGCCGTAGGGCCCGGCGGGGCGAAGAGGAAAGGGGCCGCGCATCCTTGAGTCCGGTGCACGACGGTCGCCTCACGGAGACCGGATGCGGGGCGACGCATCAGGGTCGTGCTACTGGATCTCAATCTGACGACGCGTGCTCTCCTCCGTCTTCGGTACGGAAATTCTCAGCACGCCGTCGTCGTAGGCGGCCTCAATGTCTTCGTGGTCGACAGCATCCGGCAGGGTGAACGTGCGGTGGAAGGAGCCGAACACGCGCTCCACGCGCACGCGGTCCTCGTCGTCACGCGTCTCTTCGCGGGCACGCTCCCCGCTGACGGTCAGCGTGTTGTTCTGGAGGTTAATGTTGATGTCCTCCTTGCTCATTCCCGGCACGTCCATCTGGATCTCGAAGGCGTCGTCCGTCTCCGTGAGGTCCGTGCTTGGGGCCCACAGGGCAGACGTGTCCTCGTCACTTCCCCGACCGAAGAACCGGTCGAAGAGGCTGTCGACCTCACGCTGCAGGTCTCGAACCGTTCGATTGGGCGTACGGCGCGTCAGCTGCGTCATGGCACTCACCTCCTGGCGTTGATTGGTTCGACGTGTCTCGCGAACAGGTCAACGACCGGGGGTCCATGACTCCCGGTCCAATCTTCTGGTACTGGAAGAATCAAGGGGCGTGCCAGCCCCGAATCATGGGGTGCCCGGCGTTTCCTCCTGAAAATCCGGCAATGTCGTCTGACGGCGTGACAGGGGAATGCCGGGGGAGGCGCTACGGTGAGCCCTCTACGGTATCGTCCTCTTCGGCGGGCACCTCCAGGCCCACCCGGTCGAGGCTTTCGCGCCAGAGGCGGGCGGCGGCTTTTTCATCGTAGGCGTCGGGGGACGGGTTCACGGGCTCGGTTCCGTCGAAGTACTGCCCGGTCACGCCGTTGAGGTCCTCGGAGGCGGCCAGGTACAGCACGCCCTCCGCCCCTTCGTCGGGGCTTTTGTAGAACCACGTGAACAGACGGGCGAGGCGAGAGAACCAGTCCGATCCGCGCCACAGGTTGGTGGCCACCACGCCGGGGTGCACGCAGTTGGCCGTCACGCCCGTGTCGCGGAGGCGGCGGGCCAGCTCGTGCGTAAACAGAATGTTGGCGAGCTTCGACTGCCCGTAGGCCCGGAGGGCGTTGTAGCCCGACTCGGCGTTAAGGTCGTCGAAGTCGAGGCTCACGCTCCGGTGCGCTTCCGAACTCACGGTGACCACGCGGGCCTCACCCGCGCGTCCGGCCGTCTCCTTCAGAAGCGGGAGCAGGAGGTGGGTCAGCAGGAACGGGGCGAGGTGGTTGACCGCAAGGGTTTTCTCGGCCCCATCCGGGGTCTCCTCGCGAGAGCCGAGCAACACGCCCGCGTTGTTTACGAGCACGTCGAGGCGATCGTAGTCGGCGCGCAGCGTCTCACCGAGCGAGAAAATTTCCTCCTGCACTGCCAGGTCGGCCAGGCACAGGTCAACGGCGTCGGTGTGGCTGGGCCAGGCGCGTTCGGCAACGGCCTGGATCTCGGCCTGGGCGTCGCGGCCCCGCTCCGGATCGCGACAGACCATCACCACGTGGGCGCCGAGGCGTGCAAGGCCCTTGGCCGTGGCCTTGCCAATCCCAGAATTGGCCCCGGTGACGACGCAGACCGCGCCCTCCAGGTCCTTCAGATTCAGCCGATCCTCCATAAAAACAGCGCGGCGACAGGCAAACAGTCCGAGTGAGGAGCGAGGGCTACACCTTCAGTGTAAGCGCGCTCCGGAAAGCTTCGATGTTTTCGGCGACGGATTGGTCCCCGCCAAACACGGCGCTCCCGGCCACCAATACGTCGGCACCGGCGCGGAGCAGGTCCATCGCGTTGCTGGGCTGCACGCCGCCGTCGACCTCCAGGTGCGCGTCGGAGCCGAGGGCGTTGAGCTGCCGGCGGAGCGTCTGGATCTTGGCGGTGGACTGCGGGATGAAGGACTGCCCGCCAAAACCGGGGTTCACCGACATGACAAGCACGAGGTCCGTGACCGGCAGGATGCTTTCGAGGTGGCCGGGGGGCGTGGCGGGGTTCAGGGCCACGCCCGCCTTGCAGCCGGCGTCCCAGATTTGCTGGACCACGCGGTGGAGATGGGGACAGGTTTCCACGTGCACGGTGAGCACGTCGGCCCCGGCCGCGGCGAACACGTCGATGTAGTCCTGCGGCTCCTCGATCATAAGGTGGACGTCAAGCCGGGCGTCGTGTTCGTCGGCCAGGGGCCGGAGCGCACGGACCACGTCGGGCCCAAACGTGATGTTGGGGACGAAGTGGCCGTCCATCACGTCGAGGTGGAGCCATTCGGCCCCGGCCTCAAGCGCCGTGTGGGCGCAGTCGGCGTAGGCCCCGGCGTCGGCGGCGAGGAGGGACGGGGCGAGGGTGGGCATGGTGGGGGGCGCAGGCATGAGGGGCAGACGTCGACGAAGCAGCACGTGTGTAATAAAGGAAGCGCCGCGGCGAAGGGAAAGGGGGACGTGCCGCCGTCTGGGTGAACACCCCGTGACGGGTGGACGCCCGTCTGAGCTTGCCCCCCGCTCCTCCCACGCGTTCCCGATGCGTTGCTCGTTGAAGGGGACGGTTACAGCCCGATTCCCTTGAAGATCATCACGCCGAGGGCAATCAGGATCGCGTTGGCGAACGTGATGGGCAGCAGGTACTTCCAGCCCACCTCCATGAGCTGGTTGTACTTGAACCGGGGAAAGGTCCACCGCACCCAGATGAAGAGGAAGACAAAGAATCCCACCTTGAGCATGAGGCTCATGACCTGCAACACCGCCAGCCACGCAGAGCCCTCAAGGGCGGGCACGAGGTCGAGCAGCACCGGCTGGAACGGCACAAGGTAGCCGCCAAAGAAGAGCGTGACGATGAAGAAGGAGGCGATGAACCAGTTGACGTACTCGGCCAAGAAGAACATGCCGAACTTCATGCCGCTGTACTCGGTGTGATACCCCGCTACCAGTTCCTCCTCGGCTTCCGGCAGGTCAAACGGAGCGCGGTTCGTTTCGGCGAAGGCCGTGACGATGAAGGCCAGGCACCCGATGGGGTTGCGAATCGCGTTCCACCCCAGAAGCGCCCAGCCCGAGGCCTGATCCTCCACGATGGTCATGAAGTTAAGCGATCCGGCAATGATCACCACAGAAATCACTGCCAGTCCCATCGACAGCTCGTAGCTCACCATCTGGGCGGCCGAGCGCAAACCGCCCAGCAGCGAGAACTTGCTGTTGGAACTCCAGCCGGCCAGGGTGACGCCGTAGACGCTAATTGAGGTCAGGGCAAGGAGCAGCAGGGCCCCCACGTCAACGTCGACAAGCGCCATGCCCTCGGCAAAGGGAATCAGGGCGGCCGTGCTCATGGCAACCACGACCATCAGCACGGGCGCCAGCGCATGGATGAACTTGTTCGCCTGGGCGGGCTGCACGTCCTCCTTCAGCACAAACTTGAGGACATCCGCAAACGGCTGCAGAAGACCGAAGGGGCCGACCCGGTTGGGGCCGGGCCGGTTCTGCATAAGCGCGGAGACCCGTCGCTCGGCGTACACCAGAAGCGACGCCGCCAGCAACATGACGTTGATGATGAGAAAGGCGACCAGGGCCGTCAGGTACAGCGGAAGATCCATGTCCGGGCGGTCGGGTTCAGAAAGCGCGGGCGACGGAGCCGGCCCGAAGGCCAATGCGCTCCATCAAGCCAAAACGTAGCCCTCACGCGTGGCGGGCGCAACCGCGACGACAATACGGGCCGGACCGGCGAACGTGTTTCTGCCATTTTCGGGGAGGATTCACCCGAGGGACGGGCCGGCAGAGGCGTGCGGGACGACAGGCCACGACCGGTCCGCCTGCGCCCTACCGCGACGCGCTGCGGCGCAGGCGGGAAAGCTGACGGCAGAGCGTATCGAAGCCCGAGCCGACCGAGCCTCCCAGCACGTGTTCGAGAGCCCGGATGTGTCGGGCCTGAACCTTGCGCTTTTCCTGGTCCGCGGGATGGGGGGAAGCGGAGGGGGAGCGGCGACGACGGCGGAACCTCATGGGGGCCATCATGGAGCGGAGGAATGAATATAACGGAGCCAATTGCACAATAAAATATTCTTACGGTAGATAGGTGTTTCGTATGACGAATAAAAATGCCTGTGCGTATGTTCATCACCCGGACGAAACTTGACCGCTCCAATTGGCTATGCAGCCTTCCATCTGGCTCTTTCTTCGCTCACGAACCTTGCGGCGCGCCCATGACCATCAAGCAGCTTCAGGCGCTCAAGCCGTACCTCAAGATCTCCAACATCGCGGCGGAAATCGACGATATGAACAAGCACACCCTCCTGTCGAAGGTGCGTCGCGGCACGGAGTTGACCATCGTAGAGAGCGATCAGTTGGAGGCCAAGATCGCGGACATCCTGCGGGAGGGAGGGTTTGAGGTCACCCGCTCGTAATCGTCGCTGTTACTCTTTCGTCGCCCCGCTCTGCCATGGACGTGCCGCCGCCCGACCGCGTCTCGGTCGACGTCAAAATGCAGCGGCTCAACATTGAGTGGAGCGACGGCCACGTGTCGGTCTTTCCGCTCGATGCGCTTCGGCAGGCCTGCCCCTGCGCCGAATGCCAGGGGCACGAGGTGGAGCGCATCGAGACGCCGGGATTCTTTCACATCTTTCGCCAGAAAAACCGGTGGCAGAACCTGACGGTCGAGCAGGCCGGCAGCGTAGGCCTCCGCATTACGTGGGACGATGGCCACAGCGGCGGGGTCTACCGCTGGGACCGCCTCCGCTCGCTCCAGCCCGCAGACGACGACCCCACCTGACGCCATGCCTCAGCTCCTCCTCTTCAGCGACGTCCACAACGACCTCGACGCGTGCCGCGCCCTCGTGCGCCGCGCGCCCGCCGCCGACGTGGTGGTGGGCGCGGGCGACGTTGCGGTGATGCGCCGTCGCCTTCAGCCGACCATCGACTGCCTCTCGGCCATCGACACGCCCACCGTGCTGGTCCCCGGCAACGCCGAGAGCGCGGAGGAACTGGCCGGCGCGTGCCGGGACTGGCCCGCCGCTCGCGTGCTGCATGGGGACGGGGCGACAGTTGAGGGCATCTCCTTCTACGGGATCGGCGGGGGCATCCCCGTCACCCCCTTCGGAAGCTGGAGCTACGATTTTTCCGAGGCGGAGGCGGAGACGCTGCTCGCGGACTGCCCGGACGGTGCCGTTCTCGTCTCCCACTCCCCGCCCAAAGGCGTGGTGGACCGCGACTCCAGCGGGCGCTCCCTCGGTAGCACTGCGGTGCGCGACGCCATCGAAGAAACCGCGCCTCGTCTCACCGTGTGCGGGCACATCCACGGAAGCTGGGGCGAAACCGGCACCCTCGCCGGCACCCCGGTCGTGAACGCCGGGCCCAAGGGCATGCTGTGGGAGGTGTCGGTGTAGCGTCCGCTGCGGGCGGGCCGACCGGCGGGATTGCGAGATTGATACACGCGCAAAGAATCCTGCGCTTGGGGTCCCCATACGTCGACGCGATGCTTATTTCGTTTTTCAACAGCCGTTTTTTCCATGACCGACCTGACCGACACCGCCGCCATTGTCACCGGCGCCTCCAGTGGCATTGGCGACGCCACCGCGCGCCAGCTGGCCGACGAAGGGGCCCACGTGGTCCTGGCCGCCCGCCGTGAGGAGCGCCTCAACGCCCTCCGCGACGACATTGAGGCCGCGGGCGGCACCGCCCTCGTCGTGCCCACCGATGTCACCGATCGTGCCGAGGTGCAGGCCCTCATCGACGCGACGGTCGACGCCTACGGGGCCGTCGACGTGCTGGTCAACAATGCGGGCATCATGCCGCTCTCCCTCATGAAAAACGTCCACGGCGACGAGTGGGAGCAGATGGTGGACGTAAATGTGAAGGGCGTGCTCTACGCCATTGAGGCGGCGCTGCCGCACATGCTCGAGCAGGGCGGGGGGCACGTCGTCAACGTGTCGTCGGTGGCGGGGCGCCGCGTCTTTCCGGGCGGGGCCGTCTACTGCGGGACCAAGCATTTCGTGACGGCGCTCTCGGAGGGGATGCGCAACGAGCTGGCGCCGGACCACAACATCCGCGTGACCACCATCGAGCCGGGCGCGGTGGACACGGAGCTGCCCCACACCATCACCGACACGGAGATCCTGGAGGGCATGAAGGAGGGGCACCAGGGAATGGAGATGCTCCAGTCCGAGGACATCGCCGAGGCCATCCGCTACGCCCTGACGGCGCCGGAGCGGGTGGACGTGGAGGAGCTGCTCGTGATGCCGACCGACCAGCAGGGGTAGCGCCGGGCGGCCTCACCACGGCCGCGGCCCGAGGGCCAGGGCCCAGTAGATCCACCCCATGAGGACAAACTGGAGGGGGAGGCGCAGGTACAGCGCCCAGGCCGGAATGCGGTCAAAGTCGCCCGGATGGAGCGCCATGTGGATGTTGGCCGGAAAGACGGCCAGCAGGAGCAGGAGAAGGCCCCCTCCCGCATATACCCGCAGGCCGGGCACCAGCACGCCGAGGGCGCCTGCAAGCTCGGCCGCCCCGCTCACGTAGACAAGGAGGTGCGGGGCGGGAAGATACGGAGGAACGATGCGGGCAAACGTCGTGGGCCACACGAAGTGCGCCGTGCCCGCCGCGCCGAACAGAAGGGCAATGAGCAGGATTGATGGCCAGTGCATCCGGGAGAGGACAGAAGGAAAAGGGGTTCGGAAGACATCAGACGCCCGCCGGC
Source organism: Salinivenus sp. (assembly GCA_046540815.1). Classification (GTDB taxonomy): domain Bacteria; phylum Bacteroidota; class Rhodothermia; order Rhodothermales; family Salinibacteraceae; genus Salinibacter. The sequence goes on along the minus strand of JBKHEM010000062.1, from coordinate 820 downwards.
CGGTCAAGTAGCGACCCGGACCTGATTGTTTCGTAACGAAGCAATCCCGGAGGAGACGCGTTTATCGCGCCCGTCGCGTTTCCCGGAGGTCGTTCGCGGATTTTTCGTCCACACCTCGTTCGTTCCATGGACACCATCGATCCTACTCGGGGTCTTTTCTGCAATCGCACGCTCAACCTGCGCGGCATCAAGGCCATCGGGTACGACATGGACTACACGCTCGTGCACTACCACATGCGGGAGTGGGAGCGGCGGGCGTACGACTTCATTAAGGAAGGGCTTCTTTACAAGGGCTGGCCCGTGGAGGATCTGACGTTCGATCCCGACCTGGCGATCCGCGGGCTCGTCATCGATACCGAGCACGGAAACGTGGTAAAGGCCAACCGCTTCGGCTACGTGAAGCGGGCACTCCACGGCACCGAGCCCCTCGGCTATGAACGGCAGCGCGAGGTGTACCAGCGCACGCTCGTCGACCTCGGGGACGATCGATGGCACTTTCTCAACACCCTGTTCTCGATCTCGTCGGCCTGCATGTACATGCAGCTCGTGGAGCTGCTCGACGCGGACGCCATCAAAGGCTCCATGGGCTACGCCGACCTCTGGGATGAGGTGCAGCAAACCCTCGATGAGGCCCACATGGAGGGGCGTCTGAAAGAGAAAATCATCGCCCATCCGGAGCGCTTCGTCAACCTCGACCCCGAGATGCCGCTCACGCTCCTGGACCAGAAGCGGGCGGGCAGGAAACTACTGCTCATCACCAACTCGGAGTGGAGCTACGCCCGGCACATGCTGGCGTATGCCTTCGACGAGTTTCTGCCGG
>JBKHEM010000061.1:0-12451 GCA_046540815.1 Salinivenus sp. | reverse complement strand
GACACGGGCGTCCGGGCGTACAAAGGTCAGGCCCCGATGCTCGCTGGCCAAGACCTCTTGACGCCCGCCCTTCAGATTCACTCCGTAGAGGCCCGCCATGCGGCCGAGGTACGGCGTCTACGCGCCACGTCTCAGGACGCAGATCTGAAGCCCTGGATCACGGGGAACCAAAGCGGAGATGCTCCCCCGGCCGTGTACGCTGGAGAGGGAAACCTCACCCAGGCGGGGATTGATCAACTCTCCCTCGGGGACTACTCGGAGGCAGAAGCAACCGAGGCCTACGACGAGCCGCTCACAATGGATGACGTAGCCGGAGAAAATGGGATTGTCCCGCCGTTTTTCGCGTAGCGTCCCTCACGCGGAGCCGTCGTAGGCCCCCCCTTCCCAGCCCAACCACACCCAGTACTGTGCCTCCACCAACTATGGCCGGCTCACGATCCCTTCGAGAGTCGGCACACGCCCTCCTTGACACCACCGCCGCTCCCTGGCTGTCTCTCTACATGCCCGTGGATCCGGCAAGAAACCGCATTCAACTCCGCAACCTGTTGGGTCAGATTCGAGATGACGCGTCGCACGTCGGCCTCACCCGAGCGGACATTGATCCTCTTTTGGGCCCTGCGGAGGGTCGTCTCCGTGAGGCCATCCAGTCGGACGCAGAGATGAGGGGTGTGGCGCTCTATTTAACACCGAACCCGCAGAGCTCCGAGCTCCTTCCCCTTCCGTTCGCGCCCTCCCTGGTCGCCCAAGTCGAAGACCGGCCCTGGCTACGGCCACTGTGGCGAGGACTGGAGCCGGACGGCCTCTTCTACGTCCTCAGCTTATGGGGCGGCGGCGCCCGGCTCCACCGTGCCTCTCGGTACCATATGGACGTCGTTCCCTTGGAGGGTGGACGGGTTCCCCTCAATGCCGTCTTGCAGCAAGACATACACATCGAATCGAAGCTGGACTTGCCGACCCCTTCGTCCAACGCGGACGCAGCGGACCCGCAATCGCACGCCATCTACCGGGGTCAGGACGACATCCGCCGGAAACGTTACGTAGAATCCGGCCTGGTTCGGTTTTTCCGACGCCTCGACGACCGACTCCGATCTGTCCTGGGGGATGCCCCCGGTCCTACGCCGCTCGTGCTGGCCGGCCCTGCAGAACTGCGCCGGTTGTACCACAAGGCCAACACCTACCACCACACTCTGGCGGCGGGCGTCGAGGATTCGAGTCGAATCCAAGGCCCGTCCGAGTTGCACCGCCGGGCCTGGGATCTCGTAGCCCCCCACTTCGACCGGGCTTGGACGGACGCACTCGATCAATACCACGCCTCTCCCGCCCGAACGGCGGCAAACCCCGGCTCCGTGCTGCTGGCAAGCGTGGAGGGACGGGTCGACACCCTGTTCGTCGCAGAATCTCCGGTTGTGTGGGGCACCTTCGACGACGACGCTCACAGCATTCGAATTCACCAAGAGCGGCAGGTCGGCGACATCGAATTTTTGAATGCGGCGACGGCCGCGACGCTTCAGTCTGGAGGCACCGTCTACGTGACCGAACCGGACGGCGTCCCGAACGACGGCCCCGTGGCCGCACTCCTGCGATACTCGTAACAAAATGGCCCTCCAAGAATGAGCAGTTCCGACAATGTGCAGAAACGACGCACACGCGGCCCCATCGATATCCTGGCCGATCACGTCTCCTCGGAATGGTGGAGAGACCTCTTCGACGAGACCTATCTTTTGACGGATAGCGACGTGCTCAGTCCCTCGATCACGCGACACGAAGTCGACATTTACGTCGACCGAGGGAAGTTAACACCAAAGGACCGAATTCTGGACCTTTGCTGCGGCCAAGGCCGCCATGCACTAGAACTCGCCCGTCGCGGCTTCGATCAGGTTCGGGGAATTGATCAGTCGGCCTTCCTGATCGAGGCCGCCCGAGATGCAGCGCAACGACAACACTGGAACGGCTCCTTTGACCGGGGCGATGCCCGCGACCTTCCCTACGACGATAACGCGTTCGACGTCGTCCTGCTTCTTGGAAACAGTTTCGGCTATTTCGACACGACCCGTGACGACCAAACGGTGTTGCAGGAAGTCCGGCGCGTCTTACGGCCAGGCGGCCGCGTGCTGCTTGATCTCACCGACGGCGATTACACGCGCAACCGGTTTTCTCCTCGGTCGTGGGAGTGGGCCAGCGACCAACACCTCGTGTGCCGCGAACGGGAGCTGGCCGACGACGGCACCCGCCTCGTCGCCCGGGAGATTGTCATCCACGCCGACCAGGGAATTCAGAACGATCAGTTTTACTCCGAACGACTGTACGGACGGCGCGAAATTAGTGCGCTCCTTCGCCACTCCGGTTTCGACGCACTGGCATTTTCCGATATGAAGGGTCGATCCGAACGAGATCAGGACCTCGGAATGATGGCCCACCGGTTCATTACAACGGCCCAACTGCCGGGGGAGGCTTCTTCCGCGCCATCAAACAATCGCCAGAATGGGACCTCGACAAACCGTCGGCACAATGACAATGCCGACTCGTCGCCGTCTCCCCCACCCACTTCATTATACCGTTCCCCTGTAAAGAATCTTGAGGTCACTCTTCCCCGATACGTGGCCGTCGTGCTCGGAGACCCGAGGCGACCCGATGAAACCAAGCTCGGCGGCACGTTTGGAGAAGAAGACTATGATGTAGTCAACAAGCTTCAGGATGCGCTGGGCCTCCTCTCCGGATACGAGTTTATTTACTTCAACGATCACGATTCACTGGTCGACGATCTCCGCACCTACGGAGACGCCGTCGACCTCGTGTTCAACCTGTGCGATGAAGGCCTTCGCAACGATCCGCGCCAGGAACTACACCTGCCGGCCTTGCTGGAGACGTTCGACATCCCCTACACCGGGGCGGGGCCGCAGTGTCTGGCGCACTGCTACGACAAGTCCATGATTCGGGGCGTCGCCGCCGAAATGGGCATTCCGGTTGCGGACGGGTACTTCCTCCGCCCCGACGCCTCGCTTCCCACCCCACTCCCCCTGTCGTACCCCGTCCTGGTCAAGCCAAATGCCGCCGACAACAGCGCCGGAATGACCACCGACTGCATTGCTGAAAATCGGAGCGAGTTGCAGCGGGCCATTCAATCTGTGCGCAATCACGTGGGCCCGAACGAGAACCTGCTCGTCGAAGAGTTTCTCACCGGCGCCGACCTTACGTTTGGCATGATCGGCAATCCCCCAGCGGATCTCCGGTCGCTTCCCATTACCGAGGACGACTACAGCCGGCTTCCGGACGACTTGCCCCGCTTTTGCGGATTCGACGCCAAGCGAAACCCGGATTCCCCCTACTGGACCGACGTCGAACCCGTCCCTGCCAACCTTCCCGACGACACGCGCAAACAGATTCAGCGGGACAGCCGCCTTCTGTTTGAGCGCCTCGGCTGCCGGGACTACGCCCGGTTCGACTGGCGTCTCGACGGCGAGGGCGCTCCCCATCTCCTGGAGGCCAATCCCAACCCGGGCTGGTGCTGGGACGGTCACCTCGTAGAGGCAGCCGCGTTTGACGGCACCTCCTATTCGGACGTCTTGGAAGGAATCCTGGACGCAGCGTATCGTCGCCTCAAACGCTCGGTCCCTCAGGCACAGTAATTTCAGCCCACACCGCGGTGCCCCTCTCATGCCCCCTTCCACTCCAAATATGCACGGACGCCGCCCCCTCTGGAGACGCCCGAGGGATGGCTTCTCTTCTACCATGGAGTGCGCGACACCGTCGCGGGCAGCATTTATCGGGTCGGACTCGTGCTGTTGGACCTGGACGATCCCTTCCGTGTCATTCGGCGGAGCGGGTCTTGGATTCTAAGTCCCGCTGCGTCCTATGAGCGAGAGGGGGACGTGCCCAATGTGGTCTTCCCCCGCGGTGCAATTCACGACGTGGAGAACGACCAGCTGCGCCTCTACTACGGGGCCGCGGACACGGGCGTGGCGCTGGCTACGTGCTCGATGTCCGATCTCCTGCTCTGGCTGAAGGAAAACGAGGCATAGACTCGCCCCCGGACGCCACTGTCGGTATACCGACAAACCGGACGGGCAACGATGGCGTCATAATCCGGACACCTCACGGCCCTCGGTCACAAGCGTCCGGGCTGTGCTCGCGGCTGAGGCGGCTCACGAGACGTGCATCAGGCGATCGTCAACCTCCTGTGGGCAAAAATTCCGCTCCCGAGATCTTAAGGCATGAACGGAACAGGACGCCCGGATGCCGGAAAATGAGGCCCGTCTGCCGGGGTTGGAGCACTCGAGTCCAGTGTCGGTCAACACGACCGCAAACCACTCAGCCGTTGTTTCGTCGCATGCTCACCACCGTAAGAACGCCGCCCACGAGGACCAGAATGCCCGACCCGACCGGCGTAATTGGCAGCGATCGCTCTTCCTCCCGCTCCACCTGCAACGGCCCCATGTCAACGACTTGCTCCGTGGTGGTGTACGAAACGCCCGTCACCAGAAAACCCACAATTCCAGCAATAATGAGAATCACACCCAGAACGCGCATGGCGGTACGTCGATGATAAAAGAACAAGGAGAGCGTCGCCGAAGGGCCGATTCACAAACGCAGCGGCCCCCTCTCCCCCCAGCGGTTATTCTGCAGCGGGTCGCCGACAGACGCCGTGCTCCCAAATTACAAATTACCTGTCAGAAACATAATTAGGAGGAGGACCAGAATCAGTCCGAGGAGCCCACCGCCTCCGGCAAGAATATTATTCCCACTCCGAAACCCAACGCCTCCTCCGACCACAGCGAGAACTAGGATTATAACGAGAACCAGTACAAGAGGACTCATAATGAGGTGCTTATCAGGAGTATATTTCTAAAATTACACGTCGGTGCATGCTGCGGGGGTCTTTTTTCCTCGGTGGCACCGTGCGCACCCCAGTCGCGAATGGGGCCTACCGCCCCCGGCCCACCCCCTCCCGGGCGGGGAATCATCACGCCGCCATCGTGGACGCGGAGGGACCGGGGGACAACGTCCGTTGACGCCCCCCGATAACCCTTTCGCTGGCGGGATACCCCCGCCTCACCGGCCGGAGGGCCCCGATCCGTGAACACGTTTGCACTCCGCTGTCGTGCAGGCGGCTCGCCCCCCTCGCCCCGAGGATCCGGACGCTCCCCCCGCTCGGACGGTCTGAACGCATCTAGAAGGTGTAGTCTGCCCTCCTCCGAATGGAGTCGAGCATTTTCCGCACGTCCTCTCGCTTCTCTCCCGTTTGTTTCTGGATGTACCCCTCGAGGCGTTCGCGCTTTCCTTCAAACTGATCGATTTCATCCCCTGTCAGGTCGCCCCACTTTTCCTGGATGTGACCTTTAAATTGCTTCCAGCTTCCCTTCACCTTCTGCATCTGGGGACTGTCTGTTTTCTTCTTCGGACGATCCATAGTACTGCCTGTTGGTTGGTGAATGTAACGTACGGCGTGATCAGAACGAACGGCCGGGAACACCCAACCTGTTCGATCCTCCCACGGGTCTTCCGACAGGGATCCTCGTCCCCCGACCTGCGTCCGGTTCAGAGGCCGATTCGCCCTGACTGCGTGCCCAATGTGCCCAACACCGCAGGCAACCGACCGCTCTTCCAGTGCAGCCAGCAGTGGGAAATTGGACCCATCCGGGGTAAGGCGGGAGGAGAAGCCCAGGCTCCTCCCCGAACGCCCGTCCGCACCGACACAACCGACGCTTCCGCCCCGGAGACGCACGTCAAGAAGGCGCGGCACCACATCAATCCGCCGGCCCGACGCATCATTCATCCCAAAGGCGCTACCACTGGAAGGTGTGATTGTACTTGACAAGAAGACTCCGCGCGTCGGTGCGCGGCAGGGCGGGCGTGGTCCGCGCCCGGTCTAAATTTAGCCCCTCGTTGTAGACGATCCAGAGGTCGTGTCCCTGGCCGAAGTTGTACCGAAAGCGAACGTCGGCCGTCCCCACGCGCGCCGCGCTGTTGTACTGCAGAAAGGCATTCGTTGAGATCTTCTTATTAAAGGCAAGCCGCACTCGCGTCCGGGCCACGTGGGCGGCAAACTCCTCGCCGCGATCCGGGAAGCGGACGAGGTTGAGCTGGTAGGTGCCGCCCAGCTCGAGGTGGCGGGAAAGGTTCCAGGTTGGGCTCAGTTCGGCCTGCCACCGCCGGCCGTCGTAGAAACCGCCCAGGGACAGGTCCGCGCCCACCCGAAGCAGCTGGCCATCCGGGGGGCCGTGCCTCACCCCCACGCCGTAAAAGGTGTACCGGCCCGTCGGCACGGTGGTGTTCTCCGGGAACGAGAGCGGCTCCCGGAGGTCCTCCGTCCGCATCGTGCCGTACACGTCGACGGTCCGCCCGTCGTTGCGCTCGGCCTCCCAGGCGTGCTCCAGACGGGCCGACTGGAGCGACCGGTCGGCATTGCGAAACGCGACGCTGCCCTCCCACTCGGGCGTGAGGGTGCGGAGCGAGGTCTCCCCCGACGGAAACCACCCGTACGCCACCTCTCCCTCGAGCTCCGTAAAGTCGCGCCGCGTGATGAACCCGACATCCGGCCGGTAGTCGGCCCCGGCCCGCGTGGCCGTCCCCTCGTAGTGGAGGCCGTCGCTCCGACGGCGCTCCCACCGCAGGAGCCCCAGCGTGGCCGCTCCCGGGTCGAACCCTCGGTCGCGCACGAGGGCCCGGTCTACGGTCTGGGCACCTTTCAGGGTCAAATACTCATCGCCCGCAAGCCGGAACACGCCGTCGAGTCCATAGCCCACGTTGTAGCTCCCGTCCCGCCCGAGACGCGTCGTAACAATGCCGCCGGCGTACGAGGTGGAGTTGAACACGCGCCGGCGGACCCGGGTCACGCCGAAGTTTTCGGCGGGCGCGCCGCGCCCCTCCGCCGCGGCCGTCTGCATGTTGAGGACGCCGACATCCCAGTCGCCCACCCGGCCCACGAGCCGGGCGCCGCCGTAAATGCGCACCGGCTCGCCCTCCACGAGCCCGATGCGGCGGCTGTTAAAGAGTCGGTCGTTGCCGCCTGTGTTGAAGGCGAAGGTGCTGGCCCGCTTCTGAAAGAAGCGCCGCTTTTCCGGAAAGAAGAGCGAGAACCGGGTGAGGTTCACTCGCTGCGGATCGGCCTCAACCTGTGCGAAGTCGGTGTTGGCTGTGAGGTCGAGCGTGAGGTTGTTCGTGACGTTGTACCGGAGGTCGGCCCCCACCTCTCGCGTCACGGACTGCGCGTGGCGGTACTCCGTTCCGTCGGCGGTGCGCCGCGCCTCCCGGTCAAGACCTCCGAGCACATAGGGCGTCACGTACACGGGACGCGTCGACTCCACATCCCGCAGCACGACGTCCTGCGCCTGCGAGGGCTTCGCAAAGCCGAGCCCCCACTTCGGCGGAATGTCCGGGAAGGTGTACCGCTCGTTGCGGCGCGCGATGTAGCGGTATGTGCTCAGGCCCATCGTCACCCGGTCGCCGTCGGCCTGAAAGCCCAGGCTCGACAGCGGAATGCGCATCTCCGCGAACCAGCCCTCATCGGTCTGCACCGCCTCGGCCGACCAAAAGGTGTCCCAGTTGTCGTTGACCGTCCCCCCGAACCCTCCCTCCGCGTCGTTCGACACCGCCATGTCAAACCGCACCCCGGTAGGCGTGGTGAACAGCCACAGGGCGTTCTCGTGGTCGTTGAACGGGTCGAGGATGATGGCAAACGTATCGTCGCCGCTGTAGCGATCCCGGTAGAGCGAGTTGGCCCGAATGCCGTCCGGATTGCTGTCGTACAACCGCCCGGACACGTAGAGGTGCTCGTCGTCGTAGGCCACGCGGATCTCCGTGCGCTCCCGGATCTCCCCTCCGTGGGTCGGCTGGTACATGGTGAGCGGCAGGGGCTCGATGTCCTGCCACGCCGGCTCGGTGCTCCGACCGTCAAGCGTGACCGGACCGTCGAGTCGGGGAAGCTCCATCGGGGCCTGCGCGGCCGCCGGAGGGCCCACCCCGGCCCCTAGCAGAACGAGGCCCACGCACAGGCCCAAAAATCGCAGCAGGAGGGAGGATCTGGTCTCGATCATATATTCAGTTTATGATTGGCTGATGGGCGCTGGAGCGTCCTCTTCGCCTGCTTGTGGAACCGCCCGTCCCTTCGCCCCGGCGCCGCTCCCGGGCAGGGGGCCGGCCTTGCAGGGTCGCCGTGCGGGGGAATGAGGGATGTCCGGTCCTCGCGTGTCCTATAAATGACCGCCTGGAGCGACGTTCGCACACGGTCTCGACATTCGCTTTTTCTCTCGCCTGATCTCTCCCTGTTCTATGTTGACCTCCAAGGGTCTCTCTACGCTCATCCTGGCCGGGCTCCTGTTTCCCCTCCTGAGCCTCGCGCAGGAATCGGACACGACCGGGGGCATCCCGACGGGGGCGGCCGCCCAGCCCGATACGCCCATCGAGGAGTGGAGCGACAAAACCATCCTTGTGACCGGCGCGCACCCCGACGACGACTCGCACGCCTACGGCACCCTCTCGCGCCTCCAGGAGAACGGAAATGAGATCTACGTGCTTATCATGACCACGGGGAATGTGGGCACCAAGGACCCGGACATGACGCGCAACCAGCTCTCCCAAATCCGCCGCGACGAAGAGCTGGAGGCCCTCTCCGCGCTCGGCATCCCCGAAGACCACTACATCAACCTCGGCTATACCGACGGGAAGCTTGAGTTTGCCGACGAGGAGGAAGTCGTCAAGCGCCTCGTCCGGCACATCCGCGAGATCCAGCCGAACGTACTGATCTCGTTCGATCCCGGCTGGGGCTACCAGGTGTGGCACAAGACCGACCACCGGGCAGCGGCCTACCTGTCGGCCGACGCCGCCCGGGCCGCGGAGTGGCGCCTCCTGTTCCCGGGCCAGATCAATCACGAGGGACTTGAGGCCCATCGCATCGACGAATACCTGTTCTACGACGGCCCCGAGGAGGCCCATAACGTGAGCGTCGACATCAGCGGCACGCACGGCGAGAACAAGGTCACGGCGGTGGCCGCGCACAAGAGCCAGTTCAGTTCGGCCTGGCGCGACTACCGGCCCGAGCTTCCCCCGGAGGAGCGGGAGGAGTACATTGAGCGCATCCGCGAACGAGTCTACGCGGATAGCGTCGACGGCGCGCCGGTCGAGCACTTCCGCTACTACGAGGGACTGCCCGACGGCGTTGGCACGCGTCAGACCGGATATTAAGTCGGCGGGACGAAAGCGCACCGTGGAGTCTGTAGAAGATGGATCGAACGCGTGAACTCGTCGGCCCCGGCCCGCCGGACCGCGCGACCGGGGTCAGCCGTCGGCCCAGGACGGCACGGTCCCGAGTTCAACTCCGAAGGCGACGCCGAGCAGCCCGTAGGCGAGCGCCGTCACGACCACGATAAACAGCAGGTTCAGCCACACGCCGGCGCGACTCATTTGGGGAATGCTGAGCAGATTGCTGCCGTAGACGATGGCGTTGGGCGGGGTGGCGACCGGCAACATAAAGGCGCAGCTTGCCCCAAGGGCGGCGGGCACCGCGAGCAGGAATGGGTTTTCTCCAAGCCCAATCGCCACCGCCCCGAGGATGGGCAGAAAGGCCGCCGTCGTGGCGGTGTTGCTCGTAATCTCGGTGAGGGCCACGATGAGGGCGACGGTACAGACCACCACGGCCAGGATGGGCCAGCCGCCGAGGGCGTTGACGCCCTGCCCGATCCACTCGGCAAGGCCCGTCTCACTGATGGCGGAGGCGAGGCTGAGCCCGCCCCCGAAGAGCAGAAGCACGCCCCACGGCAACTCCTCGGCGTCCGGCCACGAGAGGAGGGCCCGGTCCTCGGTCCCGGCCGGGAGGAGAAAGAGCGCGAGGCTCGCGCCAATGGCGATGCCGGCGTCCGAGAGGCCCGGCACGACCTCGCTCAGCAGGGGCCGCGTCATCCAGAGCAGGGCCGTGGCCCCGAAGACCACCGCCACGCGCTGCTCGGCCGTGCTGATGGCCCCGAGCTTGGCCCGCTCTTCGTCGATAATGGCGGCCCCGCCGGGCAGCTGGTCCAGCTCCAGCGGGTAGATCCACGTGAGCACCCCGTAGATCAGCGGGAGGGCCACCGCCACGAGCGGGAGGCCCACGACCATCCACTGCGCAAAGCCGACCTCCACCCCGTACGACTCCGAGAAGAACCCCGCGAGCAGCGCATTCGGCGGGGTCCCAATGAGCGTCCCCATGCCCCCCACGTTGCAGGCGTAGGCGATGCCAAGCAACAGCACCACCCCGAAGTGGCGGGGCGGGGCGGCGTCGCGCTCGGCAAGCCGATCTCGTGTAAGCTCAATGATCGACAGTCCGATGGGCAGCATCATGAGCGCGGTGGCCGTGTTGCTGACCCACATGCTCAAAAAGGCGGAGGCGAGGATGAAGCCCAGCACGATCGACGATGGGTTCACCCCAACCGTCCGCACGATGCCCAGCGCAATGCGCCGGTGCAGATTCCACGCCTGCATGGCCTGCGCAATGATGAACCCGCCCAGGAATAAGAAAATGAGGGGGTTGGCGTAGGGGGTGGCCGCCCCGTCGATGTCGGTCACGCCCAGCAACGGAAAGAGCACGAGCGGGACGAGCGCCGTTGCCGCGATCGGCAGGGCCTCCGTGATCCACCAGACGGCCATTAGCGCCCCCACGGCGGCGGTACGCCACGCGGCCGGGTCAAGGCCCTCGGGGGGCGGCAGCAGCAGGAGAACGACGCAGAGAATGAAACCCGCCGCGAGGCCAAGCCGGCGCCGGAGCGGGGCACTGTTGGTGCTCATGGAACGGAGGGCGGGTCGTGACGAAGGCGAGTAATGCTACGGTGAGGCTTCGGGACGGCGGTTAGTTTGATGACGCTTCGTCCCCCGGAAGGGACGGTGCCCCTTCTTCCTCGAGCCAGTGCACAAGACACGTCTTGACATTCTCCCTTTCGAAAGCGGTTCCAAACCATCTTGTCCCCTTCGGATCGGGCACACGGGAGGCTCTCCTGCGGCTTTCCCTGCTTTTACTCCACGGGTCTGCCCGCATGGTGAAAAAGATGGTGTGCCAGTGGCCGGTCGGCCCGAGCGCAGACGAACGCACGCCGAGCCGCTACGCCGTCGCTCCCGCCTCGGCTTCCCGCGACATGTCCTCCAGCGTCCGCCCCTTGGTCTCGTCGATGAACAGCTTCACAAAGGCGTAGGCCACAAGGCCGAAGGCCGCATAGATTGCGTAGGACAGGGCCAGCCCAATGCTGTCCAGCAGAATGGGAAAGGTCATCGTAATCGCGAAGTTGGCGAGCCACTGCACCAGGCCGCAGATGGCCAGGGCGGCCCCACGGAACTTGTTCGGAAACATCTCCCCGAGCATCACCCACATCACCGGCCCCCACGAGAACGCGAAGAAGGCAATGAACCCATTTGCCGCCAGGAGGGCCACCAGGCCCATGGTCTCGCCCATTTCCAGACTGCCGCCGGCCGTGGCGGCCCCGGTTCCAAACGCGTAGGCCATAATGCCAAGCATGACAGCCTGTCCCATCGCCCCCACCTGCAGCAGCGGCTTGCGCCCCACCTTGTCGATCAGCAATATGGCGACGAACGTAAAGACCACGTTCACCGTCCCGTTGACTACGTTGGTCAGAAGGGCACTTGCTTCCGCAAAGCCGGCGGCCTGCCAGAGCGTCGCGCCGTAGTAGAACACCACGTTGATGCCGGTAAACTGCTGCAGGGTGGCCAGGCCCACCCCCACCCACACGAGGGGATGCACGCGCCCGGTGTGCTCCTGGACAATATCGGACATGCTCGGACGCTCGTCCTCCTTAAGCGTCGAGCGGATGTCGGCCACTTTATCGTCGATGTTGGCCGCCGTGGACAGCTGTGCAAGCACGCTGCGCGCCTCCTCCTCTCGTCCGGCGGCCACGAGGTAGCGCGGGGTTTCGGGGATAAAGAGGAGCGTTCCGAGAAAGAGGCCGGCCGGCACAATCTCCATCCAGTACATCCACTGCCACGCCCCGTACCCCAGCCAGAGCGGGTCCGACGCACTCCCGGCGGCCTCGGCGATGAAGTAATTGTTGACGAAGGCCATAAACAGGCCCACCACAATCATCAGCTGCTGGAGGGTCGCCAGGCTGCCACGAATGCCCGAGGGGGCAATTTCGCTGATGTAAGCCGGACACAAGATGCTGGCCGCCCCCACGGCCAGCCCGCCCACAATGCGAAAGAAGACAAACTCCGCCGAGCCGCCAGACGCGCCGGAGCCCCACGCGCTGACGATGAAGGCCACGGCCGTCACGATCAGGACCGGACGCCGGCCCCACTTGTCCGCCAGGTTGCCCGCAAAAAAGGCGCCCACGGCACACCCCAGGAGCATCGAGGCCACATTAAATCCAGTCCCGACCTCACTGGAGTTAAACTCCGACTGCAGGGCATCGACCGTACCGTTGATAACCCCGCTATCGAACCCAAACAAAAACCCCCCGAGTGCAGCCACGAACGAGAA
>JBKHEM010000060.1:0-12828 GCA_046540815.1 Salinivenus sp. | reverse complement strand
GGGGGCACCCATGCGCTCGTGCATCGCTTTATTACAGTCCGAGGTCTATCCCCGCGGATGCGGGGGCACCTCATCAGGGGCACTTGGTGGGGGCGCTATCTGAGGTCTATCCCCGCGGATGCGGGGGCACCTTCCTCCTCGCCTCTCCCCAAGAAAGAATATCAGGTCTATCCCCGCGGATGCGGGGGCACCGCGAGCCGCAAGAGAAGGACGTCGAGGCCCAGGGGTCTATCCCCGCGGATGCGGGGGCACCCCCTCATCGTGCTCGATGCGGCAAAGAAAGTCGGGTCTATCCCCGCGGATGCGGGGGCACCCCTGCTACAAAATGTCAGAGAACAGCGTGGAACGGATGAGTTCGCTCTACTCAACCGCCGCTTCCCGTCATTCTGTCGCAGGGCCAATCACTACTCCCATAACGACGGGACTGCAGGGCATAGAATCAAGATTCTCGGTTTGGGCGAGCGCTGCAGACTCAGGTTTGGAGTGCATTCTTCAACTCTTTCGCCGCGTCTGCCGCCGCCGCGGCGTAGTCGTCTCCCTCGGAAGCGTAGATGATGCTCCGGCTGCTGTTGACGAGGATGGGACCGTCGGCGGTTTGTGCCGCATCCACCACGGCGGATGGGTCGCCCCCTTGCGCCCCCACCCCCGGAATAAGAAACGGGAGCGACGGCGCGTCCGCGCGCAATTCCGCCAGTGCCTCAGGGGCCGTCGCGCCCGCCACGAGTCCGGCAGTACCCTCGGCGGCGGCGTTCCAATCGGCCACCGTCCGCGCCACGTGGCGGTAGAGCGGCACCCCCTCGCACGTGCAGGCCTCCTGCAGGTCGGCCGCGCCCTCGTTGGAGGTGCGGGCCAGGACAAAGGCGCAGCGATCCTCCCGATCTAGAAACGGACTCACGCTATCGTGGCCCAGGTAGGGAGAGACCGTACACGCATCGGCGCCCAGTTTCTCGTAGAGGGCCTGAGCGTAGGCCTCAGAGGAGTGCCCAACGTCCCCCCGCTTGGCATCGGCCACCACCAGACAGTCGTCGGGAAGGGCGGCCATCACCTGCGCAAGCACGGTAAGGCCGGCGGGCCCCAGGGCTTCAAAGAATGCAAGATTGGGCTTGAAGGCACAGGCATAGGGGGCCGTCGCCTCAACGATGTCGACGCAGAAGGTGCGGACGGCCTCGGTTGTCAGACGACCGTCATGGAGCGGGGCGGGCAGGCGGGCGGGGACGGGGTCCAGGCCCACGCACACCACGGTGTCTTTCCGTGATTGAAGGCGACGGAGGCGCGAGGAAAACGACATCTGAAGACGAGTGGGAGCGTGAAGGAATCAGCGTCCGTAATGTGGCGAGTGGCGGGAGCAGGTGCAACCAAAAGGCCGCCCGTTTTATCCCATCGGCACGTCAGAATAGGAACTCCAAAGGGGTTCGTACTTAAGACCTGTACTCTCTTTTGAAAGCACTTCCATCGCGATCGCGTCCTACCTCGAGTGCCCGTGCTGCCCGACGAACACAACGGCACTCGCGTCCGGTAGGCCATAGTCACCAACCCCCCGTACCATGGCAAATCAAGGCTTAAGCAACATTAAGGGCGTCTCGAAAGAAGATCAGAAAATGATCGAAGACATCGAGACGATGATGGGGCCCGAACCCGAGGACATGGGGTTTATGAAGAACGTGTTCTGGGGTCGATTCCGCGAGGACCTCGTTTTTCCCTATCCCCATGAGGGAGAAAAGGAAAAAGAAAAGTGTGATGCACTCCTGGAGGAGCTGGAGGAGTATTTCGAAAACGAGCACCCCCGTGTGAAGATTGATCGGGAGCAGTACATTCCCGAGGAGGTCATCGATCGCCTCTTTGACACGGGCGTTATGGGCATGATCATCCCGGAAGAGTACGGGGGACTGGGGCTGGGCGTAACGAGCTACAACCGTGTTCTGGAATTAATTGGACGGTACTGCGCCTCCACCGCGGTGCTGGTCAGCGCGCATCAGTCCATTGGGTGCAAGGCGCTGGTTATGTTCGGGACGGAGGAGCAGAAGGAGGAGTACCTGCCGATGGTGGCGCGAGAGAAGGTGTCGGCCTTTTGCCTCTCGGAGCCGAACGTGGGGTCGGACGCCGCGAACCAGGAGTCGTTTTCCGTGATGACGGACGACGGCGATTACATTCTCAACGGCGAAAAGAAGTGGTCCACCTCGGGGGCGTTTAGCGGGCTGTTCACGGTGATGTGCAAGAACATGGTCCGGAATCCCGACACGGGGGAACTGGAACAGAAGGGGGTGAACGCGCTCATCGTGACGCCGGACATGGACGGCGTGGAGGTTTTTGAGAACAACCGGGCCAAGACGGGCATCCGGGGGACGTGGCAGGCCCGCTTCCGTTTTAACGACGTGCGCGTGCCGAAGGAGAACCTGTTGCACGAGGAGGGGGCCGGCCTCAAAGTCGCGCTTTCGTGCCTCAATTACGGCCGCTGCACGCTAAGCGCGGGTGTCACCGGCGCCGCAAAGGCCGCGAAAGAGCAGGGCATTAAGTGGGCGCAGACGCGCTACCAGTTCGACCGCCCCATTGCGGACTTCGAGCTCGTACAGCAGAAGATTGCTCGCATGTCGGCCCTGACGTACGCGATGGACGCCATGCTGTACATGATGACCGGGATGTTGGACCGGGGCGACAAAGACATCATGGTCGAAACGGCCATCACCAAGGTGTTCTGTTCACACTATGGGTGGAAGGTGATCGACGAGGTGATGCAAATCATGGGCGGGGAAGGCTACATGACGGAGCATGAGGTGGAGCGGGCCTGGCGCGACAATCGCATCCACAGCATCGTGGAGGGCTCCAACGACGTAATGCAGGGCTTCATCTTTGCGTACGGGGGTAAGCAGCTCGCCGAGCAGATGATTTCGGTGCAGGAGGCCTTGCTCTGGGACACCGACGAGTCCATCGGCAACAATCTGAGTCGCATTTTCACCGCGGCCACGAACCCGACGGTGATGAGCAAGGCCTTGCCGCTGGCCGGGCAGCTGTTCCTCGGTCTCAAGCCGAGCGCGCCGGAGATCCGCAACGTGCACCCGGCCATCCGCGACCAGGCCGACCGGCTCTCGGACCTGATTCAGAAGCACTCGCACTACTTCAAGCTCGTGAGCAAGTGGGAGCGCGAGGACATCGTGAAGCACCAGGCACAGCAGGCCCGCGTGGCGGACAACGCCATCTACCTGTTTGCCCTCGCGACCTCCCTTTCGAAGATGGACGATCAGCTTCGATCCGGCGAGTACGGCCCCAAGTTTGAGCGCGACCGGGCAGCCTTCGAGTACCTCTTCGAATGGTTTGACCACGAGATCCACCGCAACTTTGGCGAAATGCGGGACAACGCCGACGAGAGCATGCGCGAGGCCGCGGAGGCTGCCCGTGCGTACAATGACACGCTCCCCAACAATGAATTCTACATTCACGAGGGGAGTCCGCTGGGGAGAGACGCTGGAAAGACGCCCCCGAGCGAGCACATCAAGCAGTTTGATGGCGAGGGACAGGACCCGCGGGAGATCGACCGCGAGCCGGGAGAGACCGCGGACCTGGACGTGGAGGCGTTTGAGGAGGAGCCCCCCTCGGGCGACGGCGCCCCGGAGCAGCCGCAGCGCGCGACCGGAAAGGACGAATCTGCGTAGCCCGTCGGTTGACGCACCCGTCAGGGCGGTTGCTTTAGGGGAGGTTGCGCTGGAGCCGTCCTTCCTCACAACCGCCGTGCACAGCGCACACCAGTGGATCCGTTATTGCACTGAAAGACAGGTGCCCGTTCGCTTCCCAACGTGTGTCGCCAGGCCGATGGAAGGCTACCGGAACTCCATCCAGAAGAGGATGGTGACGATCAGCATGACGATGCTGATGAGAAAGTTTGAGGCGGTAATCCACCCGTCGCTCATGCGATCGAGCTTATAAAGGCAGAGGTCATACGCCCGGTCGTAGGTGTGCCGGACGCTTGACAGGGTTAAGGTGGCCCCGTCGGCCGCGGCGGCCTCGATTTGACCGACCTTCGAAAACACGTACGTGAGTTCTTCCACATCTCGCTCGTACGCTTGCACGGACCCGCGGGCTTCGTTGAGTTCGTCCAACAGGGCGCGGAGGCGGCGCCGGCCCTTTACATCATAGAAGGAGGGGTCGCAGGCGTAGACGCGGTCCAGCAGGGTGTCGAGGTGCTGGTTGAGTTCGGTTCCGTCGTCCATCAACGACAGGAGCCAGGCCCAGTGCTCGTCCTCCGAAAAGTCATATACTTCGTTCCGGTCGACGAGGGAGGCGTCGGAGGCCGGCCCGTTTGGGGAGGGGAGGTGCAGGTCGTCGAGGGCGTCGCCACGTTCGTAGACGGGGTCGTCGGACGGAGACATAGGCGGGAGTGGAAATCAAGGAAACGACGGGATGGCGCGCGGCTACTCAATTCGACTGAAGCCGGCATATGCTCCCAAGACATCGGGAATCTGGATGCTGCCGTCGGCGGATTGATTGTTTTCAAGCAGGGCTGCCAGCACGCGGGGGAACGCCAGTCCGCTGCCGTTGAGGGTGTGGGCGAGGCGGGGCCGAGACTCGGGTTCGGGGCGGAAGCGAACCTGCATCCGGCGGGCCTGAAATGCCTCAAAGTTGGAGATGGAAGACACCTCCAACCACTTCTCCTGGCCGGCACTCCACACTTCCAGGTCGTACTTTTTGGACTGGGTAAATCCCATGTCGCCGGTGCACATTAGGAGGCGGCGGTAGGGGAGGCCCAGGGCCTCCAGCGCGCTCTCTGCATCGGCAAGCAGTGTGTCAAGGGCGCGGTAGCTGTCGTCCGGGTGTACGATTTGCACCAGTTCCACCTTGTCAAACTCGTGCAGTCGGTTGAGGCCGCGGACATCGGCGCCGTAGCTTCCGGCCTCGCGTCGCCAGCAGGGGGTGTACGCGCAGTACTTGAGGGGCAGATCGTCCGCATCCAGGATTTCGTCCCGATGATAGTTGGTCATCGGGACCTCGCCGGTGGGGATGGGGAAGAGGTCGTCCCGAGGAATTTGATACATCAGGTCGTCCTTGTCCGGAAGCTGCCCGGTGCCCTCGGCACTTTGGGGATTGACGAACTTGGGCGGTTGCATCTCGACGTAGCCGCGGTCGCGGGCTCGGTCGAGAAAAAAGTTGAGAAGTGCTCGCTGCAGGCGAGCCCCCCGCCCGGTGTAGAAGGGGAACCCGCTTCCCGTGACCTTTGCGCCTCGGTCAAAATCCACCAGGCTGTGCCGCTCCGCGAGGGCCCAGTGCGGCGCCGGATCGAAGTCAAAGGACGGTTTTTCGCCAACGGTCTCCTCCACTTCGTTGTCCTCTTCGCTCGTCCCGACCGGCACACTGGGGTGCGGAACGTTGGGAATTTTGAGCAGGAGCTTGTGATACCGTTCCTTTGCTGCGTCTACCTCGTCCTCGAGCTCCTGAATTTTGTCCTTCAGCCGGCTCGTTTCCTCGATGCGTTGCTGCGCTGCCTCGTCCTTTCCCTCACGCTTCAGCGCCCCAATCTCCTGCGAAAGATCGTTTCGGCGCGCCTGGGCGTCCTGAAGTTCGGTAATTTTGGCACGACGGTCCTCATCGGCTTCCAGCAGGGTGTCGACCAGAGAGGGGCGGCCAATCCCTTTGGCCCGGAGGGCCTCCCGGACGCGCTGCGGGTCGGAGCGGATGGTATCAATATCAAGCATGGGGGCGAGAGTCGGGGTGGGCGGAAAGGACAATCACAACGTAGGCGTCAGGGGACGCGACGCCTATCGGTACGGTCAAACTCTCATCGAAAAATTGGATCTTGGGCCGAGGGGCGTGTTTTTAGCTCAGGCGTGCCCGAAGGGCCCGGAGGCCGTCGCGGAGCGAATGGGGATCGTAATCGAGCTCGCGGCGGGCCTTTTCAATTGAAAAACCGGTTTTGGGCGGGCGCTCGATGGCATCGTCGAAGTAGTCGCTGGGGACGGGGTGAATCCGTTCGTCGTTCAGGTCGAAGACATCAGCCACCGCGAGGGCCAACTCATGAATGGAGACCATATCGGGGCCGGATAGGTGATAGATTCCGGAGGCCCGCCGGCGCACCAGTTGATGGAGTCCCTCGGCCAAGTCGGGGACGTACGTCGGCGTTCGCCACTGGTCGGTGACAACGTGGATGGGCTCGTCCTGCTGCAGCTGATGAATCATCCACAGCACGATGTTTTGTCGGCTCAGCCCGACCCCGGTGCCGTAGAGCAGGACCGTTCGGGCAATGGTCCAACGGTCGCGGCCGGCCTCACGCACGTGGTTTTCGCCGGCCAGCTTGGAGCGTCCGTAGTAGTTTACGGGGTCGGGCCGTGCGGTCTCGTCGTAGGGGCCGCGCTTCCCGTTAAAGACAAAGTCGGTGGATACCTGGACAAGATGGGCGCGCGTGTCGTTGCAGTATCGGGCGAGGCGTTTGACGGCACGGGCGTTCGTCGCCCAGGCCTGGTTTCGGTCTTCGTCGCAGGTCGAGACGTCCGACATCGCCGCGCAATTCACCACGATGTCTGGTTCCACCTGCTCGAATACGGCCGCCACGGCCTCGGGCGCGGTTACGTCCAGGGGGCTGTATGCACAGTCCGCGGGGACCCGGAGCGACTCGTCGCGGGCCGTTGCATGAACGGTGAGGTTTTGGGCACCGGCCAGGCGTTGGGTCAGGGCCTGTCCGAGGAGGCCGTTGGCCCCGGTAATGAGCACCGTGGGGTCGAAGAGGGCATCGGGGGAGAAGGGGGAGCGGGTGGGCATTAGCGGAGGTTGTATCGGAGGCCCACGCTCCCGCCCCATTCTGCTTCTCGAATGGGGGTGAGGCGGGCCGCGGGCGTCACATGGAGAAAGACTTCGAAGCGTTCGATGAAAAAATTGAGTCCGACCTCGGCACTAACGCCGAATTGGGGGGCAGGGTCGGACTGGAGGGAGCGTCCTTCGAGGAGGAGGCCAGGTCCCGCATACAGGTGGACGAGCGAGTCCGGGAGGGGACGCTCCCAGAGGCGGTGGACGTAAAAGGACACGAAATCGTTGCCGTCGGTTGTGAAGAGCCCGTCGTACGCGATGGGGGCGGGGCGGTACAGCTTGCCGGAAACGCCGCCCGGCTGTCCGACCTGAAGGCCAAACGTAGCAGATCCAACCTCGCGCTGGGCATAGGAGGGCGTTGAGGTCATCAGGAGAACAAGGAGGCCCGCCACCGCGCCCCACAGGGTCCAGGCGCTGCGGGCCGTGCGGAGGAGGTTAGTCCACGTCATCGGTCGAGGGCGTCAGGGCCGAAAGCATATCCTCCTTGAGGTTGGCCGCGTCTTCCAGGTCCATTCGTCCGGCCAGCACGAGGCGAATGTCTCGCCGTTTGGCGGCGGCCTCGTGCCGGGCGTGTTCCGCGGCCGTTTGGGGTTCGATCGAAGGAATGCCGACCGGATTCCCAGACTCGTCCAGCGCGACAAACGTATAGAAGGCCCGGTTGCACTTTCGGCTTGTCTCCTCGCGAGGGTTTTCGGCCCACACGTTGAGCTCCACCTCCATCGACGTATGAAAGGCCCGGTTGACACGTCCTTCGATGACCACCACTTCCCCCTCCTGGATGGCGGACTGGAACTCGACATTATCGACGGAGGCGGTGACGCAGACGCGATTGGCTTGGCGCTGCGCGGCGATCGCGGCGCATTTGTCCATGAGGTGCAGGAGTCGACCGCCCATCATGTTGCCGAGCCCGTTCGTGTCGTTTGGCAACACGATCTCGGTCATCATGCATGTGGAGGCGGACACCGGTTTGGAGGCGGACAGAGGGGGAGGCATGAACGAGGAAAACAGTCAATCAGGTCTGTCGCTTTTTCTTCTTAGCGGCCGGAAAGAGAATGTTGTTGAGAATGAGCCGATAGCCGGGAGAGTTTGGATGAAGGGACAGGTCCGTGGGCGGGTCACCCAGGAAGTGCTGGTAGTCTTCGGGGTCGTGGCCACCGTAAAAGGTGAACGTGCCCTGCCCCAGGGAGCCGTGGATGTATCGGGCCTGAGAGCGTTCGGGCGGCTTGGCGAGGACCTCGACATCCTCTTTCAGGACGTCCTCCTCAAAAGCGGTGGTTTGTCCCACAAAGCCCTTTACGGTAGCGACGTGGTTTTGGGTGAGCATCGACGGCACTGGATCCCACTTTGCGCTAAAGTCGAACAGGGTAAAGTAGTCGAGCGAGGGGTCTCGGATGTCTGCGGGCGGACGGCCGGTGTCAATGTTTGAGTGGGTGGGTTCCCGCGGATTGTAATTGGGTTCGAAGTTGGTGAACGCGAGCGTCTGGCTGAAGTCGAGTTGCTCGGTGGCGTTTGGGTCCACGGCGTCGCCATCGTACGGCTCCGGCACGATGTCGGTCTGGTGCGCGGCCAGGGCAATGTCGAAGGTTTCGGTGCCGGAGCACATGGAGAAAAGAAAGCCACCGGCCTCCACGTACTCGCGAATGCGCTGAGACACGGCGAGCTTGAGTTCGCTTACCTTTTGGAACCCGAATTTTTCGGCTGCGGCTCGGGCACGCTCTTCCTGTTCGATGTACCAGGACTCATTTTGATAGCGGAGAAACTTGCTGAATTGCCCGGTAAAGTCCTCGTGGTGGAGGTGGAGCCAGTCGTACTGTTCCAGTTCGCCCTCCAGCACGGATTCATCGTAGATCACATCGTGGGGCACGTCGGCGTAGCGAAGTGCAAGGCGCACCGCATCGTCCCAGGGCTCGGACCCGTCGGGAGCGTACACCGCAATCTCGGGAGCCTTCTCCAGGGGCACCACGGCCATGTTGCTGCCATCCGCTTCCACCTCGCTCACGATCTTTTCGCTTTCAGAATCAGAGACTTCTTCGAAGCGGACACCGCGTTCTCGCAACTCCTCTACCGTTTCGGGCGTCGCGCGGGTGAGGAACGATCCGCCCCGGTAGTTAAGGAGCCAGTCCACCGTTTGTCCATCCGCCAGGGTGGAATAGACCCCCCCGTAGGCCTTGAGGTGGTCGCTCTGCTGTTCGTCCATGGGAATGAGCAGGTCCTGTCCGGAAGCGAGCGCCGGAAGCATCGCGACCAGGAGCAGCACGACAAGGATCGATGACGAGAGGGAGCGGAAGCGCATGGCGAAAAGGGAGGAAGAGGAACCGGTGCAGCTTAGCCCTGCTGACGCCGCAGGGCTCGAAGGCGAGTGCGAACGTCAGGGCTTAAGAGGGACTCGGGATACTCGGTGAGCAGCCGATCGTAAGTTTCTGTTGCGGCATCGGAATCGCCCAGGGCCTCCTGGAGTTGGGCCTTTTGAAACAGGCTTTGGTCCGAGTAGGGACTGTCGGAAAACTGCTCGGGCACGGACGCGAAGGCTTCGATGGCGGCTGTTGTGTCGCCACGAGCCCG
This sequence comes from Salinivenus sp., assembly GCA_046540815.1. GTDB lineage: Bacteria > Bacteroidota > Rhodothermia > Rhodothermales > Salinibacteraceae > Salinibacter. The sequence goes on along the minus strand of JBKHEM010000060.1, from coordinate 3,480 downwards.
GTGCACATGAGCGCGGCGGAACTGCGCCTCGTCGGCCAGGGGATGCCGGGTGTGGGCTTGGAGCAACGAGTCCAGGCGAGTCGCTGCGCGCTCGTAAGCCCGCGAGCGCTCGGCAAATTGCGCCTCAGCGTACAGGCGAAGGGCGCTGTCGAGGGAGTCGGGGCCTCGATTTTCCTGGATGAGGACCTTCAATTCGATGGCGTCATTCGCAATGTCGGACGACGTGTTAGGGGCAACATCGGTTGCATGCTCGATGGCTGCATCGAATTTGCCCTGGTAAAAGTGAAGGCGGGCGCGTTCGTACCGGGCGCGGTGGGCCAGGGCCTCAGGGGCTGCGTCTTCGGACAGGGTGGAGAAGATCTGATCTGCCCGGTCGGTCGAGTCGCGGAGGAGGGCTACGCGCCCGAGGTTGAATTCGGCTCGTTGAGTGGCGGAAGGATCGGGCGCCGCCTTACGGACGGCTCGAAATGCTGCGGCGGCGGCCTCAAGGTCCCGAAACACCTCCAGGTGTAGCCTCCCCAGTTCCATGTGGACGGCAGAGGCGGCGTCGTGATCGGGGTATTCCTCCAGAAAGGTGCGGTACGCTTTTCGAGCGGCGGCATACCGACGGCCTCGGGCTCCGGAGGTGTCGACGAAAGCCGAGGAATCAGCCTCGTGAGAAGCCCAGCGCCGGTACGTATCGCCCAATTCCTTCTGGGCCGGAGCGGAGACCGAGCGATTCGAGGCGCGGTCCAGAGCCGTTTCGTACGCTCGAACGGCAAGGTCGTACTCTTCGGCACCGGCCGCGGCCTGGGCAAACGACAAGAGGACCCGCCCCGGCTGCTCCTGGTTCTTGTCCAGCGCATCGTAAACGTCGAAAGCGGCCGAGTAATCGCCGGTTTCCGTGTGGAGCCAGGCCAGGAGCCGGCGATAGGCGTCGTTCGACGAGGACGAGTCGATGGCAGATTCTAGGACCTCGATGCTTGCGGGCACGCCCTCGCCCCGCTCCACAACTGATTCGAGTTGCTCCTTCACGTAATTCACGCGATCTGGGGATTCGGACAACAGGGCCACGTACTCCTGCATGGCCTTATCGTGCTGCCCGTCCAGGCTATACAGACGGGCTAGATCGGTGCGGAAGACGCCTGATTGTTCGAGGGTTGAGCGGGCGCGGGTGAGCACGTCGATGGCCTGTTCGTACTCCCGACGGTCCGTGAGCATCCGGTACACCCGTCGATACGTCGATAGTTCTTCGGGGCGAAGGTCGAGCGCCTCCTGCCACGCCTCGGCGGCCCGGTCGTTCTGGTCGTCCTGGTACAGCAAGCGTGCCTTTTCAGTCCAGAGGGCGGGCGTCGGTTGCTCGTCAATCCGATCATTCAGGAGGTCGACCGCTTCTGCATACTGCTTGTTTTCCTGGTACGCGTCTTTGAGTCGCTGGAACACGACGGTTTGGGCCGGGTCGCGTTCGTACAGTGATTCTAGAATCGGGATCGCTTTGTCGGGCCGTCCGGATTCTAGGTGGGACTCGGCTCGTTGGAGCTGTTGGGCCTCTGTGCTATCATCCGTTTGTCCGTGAGCAGGTGGGGGCAGCACGACCACGAGGGTGCTCACAAGCACGCTGAGCACGAGGACGCCGCCCATCCGGCGGAGTGGAACCGAAGATACAAGCAAGGCGGGGCGGGCCATACGTCGCGAACGCGAAATGAAACGGTGGGCGAAGCAAACAAGTCCTTCACCAGTATTTCCCTACGACACGGTTACGAGGCGCGTTTCCCTTTGCTCGCGGACCGAGGGGGATCGCTATGCCGTGGTGTTACATCAATCAGACGCATTGTTCTCTTTTAGCGGCGCCTTTTCTACTTAATGACTCCAGCCTCTCCACCCCCCTCAACGGTTCCCCGGTCCCTCTCCATCCTTGGCGCCACCGGATCCATCGGCACGCAGACGCTAGAGGTGGTCCGTCTCTTTCCCGATCAGTTTGAGGTGGAGGCCCTGGCCTGTGGGCAGAATGTCGAGCGATTGGCCGAGCAGGCACGAGAGTTTCGTCCGAAGCATGTTGCCGTGGCGTCGCCGGAGCGGGCTGATGCGTTGCGGGCGGCGCTGGACAACCGGGCCGTAGAGGTGCATGTAGGAGAAGAGGGAATGCGCCAGGTGGCCACGCTGGACGCGGTGGACGTGGTGGTGGGGGCCGTCGTGGGATTTGCGGGGCTGGCACCGGTCCTGGCCGCCTTGCGAAAAGACAAGCAGGTTGCCCTGGCCAACAAAGAGACGCTGGTCGTGGCGGGCCCTTTGGTGCAGCAGGCCCTGGACGAGGGATCCGGCGCCCTCTTGCCCGTCGATAGCGAACACTCGGCAATCTTCCAGTGCCTGACCGGCGAGTCCTCTGAGAATGTTGAACAGGTTGTGTTGACCGCTTCCGGCGGCCCCTTCAGGAACCGTCCGGCCGACACGTTCGACTCCATCACCGTCGAGGAGGCCCTCGACCACCCCAACTGGTCGATGGGAGCAAAGATTACAATTGATTCCGCCACGATGATGAACAAGGGATTGGAGGTCATTGAGGCCCGCTGGCTCTTCGATTTGGAGCCGGAGCAGATTGAGGTGCTCGTTCATCCCCAATCCATTGTGCACTCGATGGTGTCTTTCGACGACGGAGCCGTGAAGGCGCAACTCGGCGTCCCGGATATGAAGGTGCCGATTCAGTACGCCCTCAGCTACCCGTCTCGCTGGCCCGCCCCCCACGAGCGCCTCGACTGGTCGACGCTCGGTCGCCTGGATTTTGCTCCGCCCGATCCCGAGAAGTTTCCCTGCCTTCGTCACGCCTACGAGGCCCTGGAGCGGGGCGGTACGGCACCTGCCATTCTGAATGCGGCCAACGAGGCGGCGGTCGACGGCTTTCTTGGGGAGCGGCTTGCGTTTTCGGACATTCCCCACCTCGTTGGCGATGCGCTCGCCTCCACCCCAATCGTCTCGGAGCCCACGCTTGAGGACCTGTACGAGGCGGACGCCCGGGCCCGGGGGCACGTCCAGGAACTCCTGCCCACACCCTCAAATTGAACCCACTGTCTTCTCCTGAGGGCCGTGCAGCCGCGGCCCCACTTTTTCGGCACGACGATCGTTCCGTATGGAACTGCTGTTGACCCTCCTCACATCCACACTCTGGTTTTTACTGGCGATCACCATTCTGGTGTTCGTCCACGAACTGGGCCACTTTCTTACCGCCAAGTACTTCGGGATGCGCGTGGAGCGCTTCTCCGTTGGGTTTCCCCCGACTCTCCTAGGGCGTCGATACGGCAACACGGAATACGCGCTCGGGGCCACACCGCTGGGCGGCTACGTGAAAATCAGCGGCATGATCGACGAGAGTCTCGATACCGACTACACGGAAAAAGAGCCGGACCCATGGGAATTCCGGGCCAAGCCGGTGTGGCAACGGATTGTTGTGATTAGCGCGGGCGTCATCTTCAACATCCTCCTCGCCATCCTGATCTTTGCGGGCAT
>JBKHEM010000059.1:0-13000 GCA_046540815.1 Salinivenus sp. | reverse complement strand
TTGAAGTAGTCGCCGAAGCTCCAGTTGCCCAGCATCTCGAAGAAGGTGTGGTGGTAGGTGTCGTGCCCCACCTCATCGAGGTCGTTGTGCTTGCCCGACACGCGCAGGCACTTCTGGGTGTCCACCGCCCGGTCGTACGGCCGGGCGCCGGTGCCCAGGAAGACGTCCTTGAACTGGTTCATCCCCGCGTTTGTGAAGAGCAGTGTGCTGTCCCCCTCCGGCACCAGCGACGCACTGGGCACCACCTCATGCCCTTTCTCCGCAAAGAAGTCGAGAAAGTCCTGGCGGATCTCTTCGGAGGTGCGGTCGAGCGTGTCGGACGATTGTAGGTGCTGATCCATAGAGGGCAGGTGGGACGCGGGTGAATCAAAATCAGAGCGAATGTGGGAACTCGAGGACTGACGCAACCGATTGGACGCCGTCCACAAGTGGAGTGTGCAAAGCCGAACCGAAGGAGGCCCCGAATGTACGGGCGAGTCCGGCAAGGATTCCGCTACTGTTTTTCCGCACTGGGCGTGGCGCGCGACACGTACGGGTTCTCCTTTAGGTAGAAGCGCCACTCCCGCTCCACCCCGTTCGAGATGCCAATTCGGGAGGAGGTCGCCACGGTCTCGTCGGCGGCTACTGGGCCGGGCGCAACATACAACGGAGGCTGGGTCAGATCCGCCTGGTGAAAGGTCTTGTCCACGTCGAAGGCTTCCGCCAGCTTGCCCGGCCCGTTCGTCAGATCCACGTCGCGCCGTTTCGGCCCCCGACGCCGCCGCAGGGCCTCTTCCCCCGCCAGGGGCTCAACCGCTCGGATGAGCACCGCCCCGCACGTTCCCTCCGGCTCCGTCACCACATTGAGCAGCCAGTGCATGCCGTAGATCAGGTACACGTAGCCGCGGCCGGGCGCGGCGAACAGTCCCGACGCGCGAGCGTCCGCACCCTGCGGGTTCGCGGTGTCGTGGAGGGAGGAGCCGTGGCAGGCGGGATCGTCCCCGGTGTACGCCTCGGTTTCCACAATGCGCCCCACAAGCGGCCCATCGGTTGGGTGCTCGTGCACGAGCCGATCCCCAAGCATGGACCGCGCAACCGCAAGTGTGGACTGTGAAAAAAAGGCGGCGGATCGGCGGTCCATGGCGACGGTTGGTTTGTGAAGCTCTGGGTGGTATATTGTCCGGGCATCGCCCCGTTTCGTCAATGCTCGTCTCCATGCCCGAGTTGGCCCCGCCGTCCGACGCGGCGCCCGTCCTCGCCCAGGAATTCAAGGTGCAGGACACCTGCCACCTGCAGGTTACCGTTCCCCGGGTTCGTGCCCGCCTCCGACCGGCCCGCACGTCCGACCGCGTGTCGGTTGACATCACAGTCGCGGGCGCCGACTCCGCCTCTGATGAAGCGGTCGTCGACCGCATGAACCTCGGGACGCGGCAGTCCAAGGAAACGATCCAAATTGCGAGTTCCTCCCGTTCCCAGCACCCAGAGTGGTGGCGCTGGATGCGCACGGCCAACGCCACCGTCTTTCTGGACGTCCGCGTCCCGTCGCCGGTGGAAGCGTCCCTGCACTTGCCGGGCGGGACCCTCGTGGTGTCCGACCTCCAGGGGACCGTGGACGCCTCCGTACCGGGCGGCGCCGTTCGGATTCAGCACTTTACAGGATCGCTCTCCCTGACCGGCCGACGGAGTCCCATCGAGGTGTCGGACGTAGACGGCCCATCGCTAGCGATTGACGCCGCGGGGGCCCCGGTAACCATTTCGGACTCTCAGAGCAAGGCCGTGGACGTGACCTGTGTTTCGGGACCACTGAACATCGAAAATGCGAGCGGCGCGTGCACCGTGTCGGCCCATGCGGCCCGCGTGACGCTTGAGGACCTTTCCGGTCCGTGCCGGGCCACCGCACACGGCGGCTCCCTCACGTTTGCCAGTTCACTTTCGGCCCCCGCAACGCTCACCACCGTCGCGGCCCCACTGACCGCCCGGCTGCCCGCGTCCACCGGGGCCGCCCTTCAGGCCAGCGGCGACCTCGTGTCGATCCCCGACCGCTTTGCCTTCCGCGGCGATCACACCGATCGGCGCGTGGAGGGGACGTTGAACGGCGGGGGGCCGTCGTTGTCGCTCCGGGCCATTCGCGGGCCCGTGCACTGCAGGGTCGCGTGAGTGGTCATTCCACACGTTCAACGGGAAGCGCCACGCCTCCTCCGGTGCCGTGACAGATGGACGCGAGGCCGCGCGTGCCATCGTGCTGGCGCAGGGCATGGATCAGCGTCACCAGGATGCGGGTGCCCGAGGCCCCGATCGGGTGCCCAAGCGCGATGGCTCCCCCGTGCACGTTCAGGCGCTCGGGCGAGACGTCCAGTTCCCGCTGAAACAGGATGTTGTTGAGAGCGAACGCCTCGTTGTTCTCAAAGAGATCGTAGTCCTCCACAGTTGTGCCCGTCTCCTCGAGCACGTGTCGGACGGCTGGGATGGGCGCCTCGGGAAAGCGCCAGGAGGCCCCGGCGGACCAGGTTCCACTGCCCACCTGGACCAGCGGAGTGAGGCCGTGCGCCTCCACTGCATCCGCACTTGCAACGACGACCGCGGCCGCCCCGTCCGAGATCTGACTGCTGTTGCCCGCCGTCAGCACCCCATCCTCGCGGAAGGCCGGAGGGAGGTTCGACAGCTTCTCCGCGGTTGTCCCCGGGCGGATGCCCTCATCCGCCTCTAGTTCCTTCGTTCCTTCACGGGTATCATAGGTGAGAGGCGCAATCTCATCATCGAAGTGCCCCGCCTCCGTAGCCTCGGCCGCCCGTTGCTGCGACGTTGCAGCCACCTCATCGAGGGCCTTCCGGGTCACCCCCATCTCATCACAGAGGCGTTCGGTCTGCTCTCCCATGGCCTCTCCGCTCTCCGGGTCGCTGAGGCCGTCGCGGTGCATAATGTCCTGCAGTTCCACGCCGGTCGGGGCAAACTTGTATCCCCATCGAGCCCCGGAGTCGACGTAAAATCCAGCGTCCGACATCGACTCGGTGCCGCCAGCCAAAATGAGATCGGCCTCCCCGGCCTTGATCATGGTAGCCGCGTTGATGACCGACATCAGGCTGGAAGCACAGACCATGTCCACGGCGTATCCATCGATGCTGTCCGGAATGCCGGCCTGTAACGCGGCCTGGCGAGGCACCAATTGTCCGTGACCGGCCCGGAGCACGTTTCCCATGATAAAGAGATCGAGCGCCCCGCCGTCGACGTCGGCCCGGTCCAGCGCCGCCTCCATCACGGGCGCAGCCAGGTCCACCGGCGAGTGGTCTTGAAGCGCCCCCCCAAACCGGCCGATGGGCGACCGAACGGCGGAGGCGAGGTAGACATCACGCATAGAAGAGCACTGCGGTTACGAAAGAGAGAAGTGAATCGTGAAGTACAGAATATCGGGAGCGCTTCCGGGTCGCAAGCGAATTTCCGTCGGAGGTCACGCTGGCGCGGCTCCGTCGCCGTCGCCGACCTCGGACAGCTGTGCCCGGAGCGTGTCGGGATCCGTCGTCGGCGCTTCGCAGCGGAAGTCACGACAGACGTACGCCGCGGCGGTCCCGTTGACGGGCGTCTGTGCCGCCGTAAACGGGGCGATGCGGGTGATGGCGGCCTCGTCCTCCGGCGGTCGATGCAGAACGACGGTTGAGGGACTGTACACGGACCGAGTGGTGTTCAGGAGGGCTTGCGTTTCCTCCGCGTCCATCCGCCCCGCCACCACCACTTCGCGGGCCGTCCCCAGCGCAAACTCCATCCCCAGAAGAAGGGCCGTGGCCCCAGTCGGCCGCGTGCGAGCCTGGCGTCCCGCCCACCGCGCAAGCGCATCGGCTCGCTCTTCAAACGCGGTCCGGCCCGTGAGCCGCGACAGGCGCAAGAGATTGAGCAGCTGGACGGAGTTGCCAGAGGGCAGGGCCCCGTCCGCCGCCTCTTTCGGGCGAACGATCAGATCCTCTGCGTCGTCGGCGGTCAGGTAAAACCCGCCGCGCGCCTCGTCCCAGAACCGCTCGAGGCACACGTCCATGTGCCTGAGCGCCTCCTCCAGCCATCTGGGATCGAATGTGGTTTCGTAGAGCTCTATCAGGCCCCAAACCAGGAACGCGTAGTCGTCGAGCTGGGCCTGAATGTCCGCCTCCCCACTCCGGTATCGATGCAGCAATCGCCCCTCCTCCGTCCTCATCGTCTCGAGCACAAAGGCCGCGGCGTCCTCTGCGGCCGTTTCGTACGCCGGCTCCGCAAACACCCGGCCCGCCGTCGCAAGGGCGGCGATCATCAGGCCGTTCCAGTCGGTGAGAACTTTGTCGTCGAGGGCGGGGCGTGGACGATCTTCCCGGTGCGCACGCAGGGTCTGCCGCGCGTCGTCCAGGCGGGCCCGGAGCGCGTCCGGTTCCATCCCCTGCCGTTCGGCCTCCGCCTCCAGCGACCGCTCGCGGTACAACACGTTTTGCCCCGTCCGTTTCCCCGTCCCCTCTTCCTGGTAGTTGCCCTCCGGATGCATGTTGTACACGTCAACGACCAGGTCCGCCGTCTCTTCGTCGAGAATCTCGCGGACGCGCTCGATCGACCACACGTAAAAGGCGCCCTCTTCCATGGTCCCCTCCTCGCTCCGACTGTCGGCATCCTCCGCCGAGTAGAATCCCCCCTCGGGGGCCTGAAGGTCCCGCCGCACGTAGGAAATCACCGCCTCGGCCGTTTGGCGGTATCGCTTCGCCCCCGTGACCTGGTAGGCCTCGGTGTACGCCAGGACGTGCATCGCCTGGTCGTACAGCATCTTTTCGAAATGAGGGAGCACCCACCGCTGGTCGGTAGAATAGCGATGAAAGCCACCTCCGACCTGATCAAAGAGCCCGCCCCATCGCATCCGATCCAGGGTGTTCGTCACCATCTCCACCGCCCGCGCCCGGCCCGTCCGGTGCCCGTGACGGAGCAGGAACAACAGGTTGTGGGGCGAGGGAAACTTCGGAGCCGACCCGAACCCTCCGTGCGTGCCATCAAACTGCCGGCTGAGTTGCTCAAACGCAGTGTCGAGGGTTTCACGGTCGGGGGCCTCAGACTCCGTTTCCTCCTCAACCGAACGTCGCAGCAGATCCGTGACCTTATCGGCATCTTGCAACAGCTTGTCCCGATCGTCTTCCCAGAGCCGCTGGATCTTCGGGATCAGGCTCAGCATGCCGGTCTGTTGAAAGCGGCCCTCTTTTGGCAGATAGGTGGCCGCAAAGAACGGTTTGCGGTCGGGCGTGAGGAGGACCGTGAGGGGCCAGCCGCCCTGGCCTCGCATCATCTGGCAGACCTCCATGTAGAGCGAGTCCACGTCCGGTCGCTCCTCGCGATCCACCTTGATCGAGACGAACGTCTCGTTCATCAGGCGGGCCACGGTCTCGTCCTCAAAAGACTCCCGCTCCATCACGTGGCACCAGTGGCAGGTGGAATAGCCGATCGACAGAAAGATCGGCTTGTCCTCCGCCTGGGCCTTTTCAAACGCCGCCTCTCCCCACGGATACCAGTCGACCGGATTGTCCTTGTGCTGACGCAGATAGGGGCTCTGCTCGTCGGCGAGGCGGTTGGACATGAGCACGGACAATCAGGGCAAATAGCGGAGCGGACGTATACAACGCCCGCTCCGCCGGCCCGTTCGCGCACTGGCTTAGAGGGTCTGGCCAAAGTAGATGGCGTTGAGGAAAAGCCCGTTGGTGCCGTACCAGAAGGCGCGGAAGTTGGGGTTGTCCATAAACAGGATGACCTGGCCCCCTCCCACCTGGTGGGCCTCGATGGAGGCGGCGCCCGCTGCCACGTCCTCCTGGTCGTCGGACAAGTAGCCGCTCAGGCGGGGCGTCTCATCGTAGGTCCCCACGCTGGCCCCCGGCTCGTCGCTCGGGTCGTAAAAGCCCGTGCCTACCCGAAAGACCGGCACCGTCTCGTCGTAGCCGTAGGCTACCGGGTGCGTATTGTCGAGATTGGCCTCAAAGATCGACCCGCCAATGCCCTGCGCACCATAGGCATCGGAGAGATCCGCATAGTCCTGGTCTTGGACCAGTGAATCCACATCCACGCTGCGCTCCTCCAGCTCTACAAGGTCGTTCTCGACTGGCCATTCCACCGCGTCCTCAATCCCGATCAGCGTGCCTCCTCCCTCCACCCAATCGGTTACCGCCTCGGTCGGGAGATCGTCGAAGTCGCCTCCCGCCAGGATCATCGTGTTGTACTGATCCAGATCAGCAGAGGAGACATCCGAGATGTTGAGGAGTGAGACGGGCACGTTCATCCGTTCGCTCAGCAAGTGCCACACCTCGCCGACGTTGTAGGGACTCGCGCCGCCGTAGCGCGAACCGCCCCCGGTCCCGGTGAGAATCGCGGCCTTGGGGGGCTCAAGAATTTCGGAGCCGGTGCTGCCCAAGTCCGGCCCCTCGGGGGTCAATCCCTGGTCCACGGCATACAGATCCACGTAGTCCTGCTCGGCAATCCGCTGGACGACGCTGTGAACGGTATCTGGCGACACGCCGCGCTGCTGCACCTGAATGACGATGGCTCCACGCCCGAAGGACTGCGTCGACCCGTTCACTCGTGCCGTGAAGGGATCCGACATCACCCGGGGACGAATGTCGTTGTTGTGGAGCCGCTGCACGGCCCGCGGCGCAAAGTAGCGCCCCCAGGGCATAACGTACGTGTACTGCGAGCGTCCGCCGACCACTTCGCCCGCCTGATAGCTAACGTCGTCCAGCGGAGCACCTTCGCTCGGTGCATCCGACACTTCGGCGTAATCGACGCCAAAGGCCAGGGGCAGCGTCCAGGTGGACACGTCGTAGAAGATGGAATCGGGATACGACGAGGTCCGTTCTAGCGCCGCCTTCACGAACCGTCCCTGGGGTTGATCGAGCGGAATGGTGTACGCGTCTCCTGCCTCGAAGGTGTGCCCATCGGCCTCAATGGTCTCATCGAGTTCAAACATCTGCACCTCGTGGCGGTCGAGCACCTGGGCAAGGGCGCGAGCCCGGGTCGGCTGATCCGTCTCGTCCACCACGTACGCCTCCGTATCCGTCTCCTGGAGCGCCTCGGTCCGGTCCGCCATAAAGTCACGCTGATACTCCAGCAGGTCCTCTCGCATTTCCACGACCGCCCGGGTCGTGGAGAGGGACGTCATGAACTGATTGCGGACCGTGAACGCATAGGACATCTCCCCTTTGTCAGTCTCCCGCAACAGCGCACGCGAGGACGCCTGTTCGAAGAGAATCCCGATCGAGCCGTTTATGTCGGGGTAGGTCGATCCCTTCCCGTAGTAAAAGTCATCAAACGACTCGCCAGTGTAGTAGAGCGAGCCAATTTGCTCCAAGAAACCGGCGTGCCGCTCCGCAATGCGGCCTGTCAGGTCCTGGTTGATCTGTGGGGTATTCGGATTGGTGCGGCTCTGCACCCCCGGCTGGAAGAAGTACGTCGCCTCCGATCCCATTTCGTGGAAGTCCGTGAGCACCTGCGGCTTCCAGTCGTGGTAGTAATCAATCCGGCCCTGCGAGGACGGGTGCTGTACAGGCAGCCAGTCGCGGTTCAGGTCGAACCAGTAGTGGTTGGTGCGCCCCCCGGGCCAGGGCTGGTTGTGCTCACGGTCCTGGGGATCGGCGGTCGGCGTGCCGCCCCGGTTTCCGTTGGCCCAGTCAACAAATCGGTCTCGTCCATCGGGGTTGAACATGGGATCCACGAGGGTCACCGTGTTTTCGAGAGCGGCCTCAACGTCGGGGCCGTTGCCCGCCGCCATGTGGTAGAGGTAGAGGATGGCTGCTTCCGTGCCACTGGCTTCATCGCCATGGATGCTATATCCCTGGAGGACCACCGCCGGACGGTCCGCCAGGTCCTCATCGGAGACCTGATCGGGCTGCAATACGGCCTGCCGGTTCGCCTGTCGGATTTCCTCCAGGTTGTCGTGGTTCTCTGGTTCCGTGACGATGGCGTGGATGAGTTGACGCCCTTCGTAGGTGCGGCCGTGCGTCCGGAGGGTGACCCGGTCGCTGGCTTCAGCCACGGCCTCGAAGTACCTGACAACCTGCGCCGGACGCGTGTGACGGGTGCCGATTTCGTGGCCGATGACCTCTTGCGGAGTGGGGATTTCGTCATCGTAGCTCTCGGTCCCCGGCAGCGGCGTCTCCATCGGGAGGGGCAGGTCCTGCGCGCTGCTGGGCAGGACAAGAAAGGCGGCAAGAAGAAGGCAGCAAAGAGCTCGAAGACGTTGGGGTAGCGACATGATCAAGCGGTGGGGTTGGCTGTTTAGAAGATTCTCTGGGACGTTCGGATTCACGACCGCCGATAGTATAGGAACTGGAGCCGGAAAGTTGAAACCCGGACCACACGGGTCTAACGTTTCAGCGGACGGGTCGCACGAGGCCAACGTGGACATCCATGACGTTGGTGTGCGTGGGACCGGGACGAAGAAGCTGGCCCACGGCTTCCAGCACCGTATACGAGTCGTTCCGCTTGAGATGATCGACGGGGTCCAGGCCGGCGTTTCGGGCCTGCTTGGCAGTCCGGGGGGTGGCCCACCCTCCGGCTGCATCGGTGGGCCCGTCGATGCCATCCGTTCCGCCACTCAATAGCGCCATGGGCTGCGAGGCCGTTTCTAGCGCCAGTGCGGCCGACAGCGCAACCTCCTGATTTCGCCCGCCGGTTCCGTCCCCCGTCACGGTTACCGTTGGCTCCCCACCCCAGAGCCAGCACGTAGGGCCCTCAACATCGGCCCGACGGAGTCGCCTTGCGTGGTTGCCCCCCACGGTCCGCGCGTCTCCCGTGACGTTTTTCGTCACCGAACGGACCGCGTAGCCCCGGTCCTCGGCTGCTGCGCGAGCCGCCTCCAGTGCCTCCTGATTCGAGCCGATGCGGGTGGTGCGCGCCGACTCAAAGCACATGTGGCCTTCGGACGGGGTCTCGGGGCGCTTCCCCCGGGCCCCGGCAGCCAGGTGGCTGCGGACGGGCTCCGGGACCTCGTGCCAAAGATCGTACCGGTAGAGGGCTCGCATCGCCGCTTCGTAGGTCGTAGGATCCGGAACGGTCGGCCCGCTGGCGACGGTTGCGAGGTCGTCGCCCACCACGTCCGACACGGCGAGGCCGACCACATCGGCCGGATGGGCTGCCTGGGCCAACTGGCCGCCTCCCAGCTGGGTGAGATGCTTCCGCACCGCGTTGGCCGGACCGATGGGCATCCCGGCCTGCAACAATTGGCGGTACGTTGTGCGGAGATCGGCGAGATCGAGGGCGTCAACGGGCACTGTCGACAGGGCCGTCCCGCCCCCGGACACCAAGACCACCAACAGCTCTCCCGCCTCCGCCTGTTGGGCCTGATGCTGGATGCGGCGCGCGCCCCGCACCCCCTCCTCGGATGGGAGGGGATGCCCTCCCGTTCGGACCTCAATCGCTGCCGGCGCGGGCAGCCGCTCCGGAAATGTCGCGGGATAGCCGTCCGGCACAATCACCGTTCCCTCAGGGGCCGGCACGTCCGGGCTTGCTTCCAGCACCCCCGCCATCGCCATGGCCGCTTTCCCCATCCCAGCCACGCGGATCCGCGAGTATGACGACAGTGGAGCGGGGACCCAGGCTTCCGGCGGGGTCGCCTCCAAAAGGCGATCGGCCTGCACCCGCTGGACCGCCGACCGGAAGATGTGCTTTGCGTCCGATACGCACTGATCGGTTGGGGTCACGGCCGTCGGGGATCCGATCCAGAAGGGCCGAACGATCGCAGCCTCGCGCTACTGCCCAAACGTCTCGTCTCGCTTCTCCATGGCCTTCTGTGCATTGCGCTGCAACCACCGCCCGAGTTGCATCGCGTGCTCGGGCGTCATCACGAGCGATGCCTGTATGTCGCGTGTCAACTCCCCGCGAGTCACCTGCTCACTTCGTTCGCTGAGGTTGACCTGTCCTTCTTCGTTGATCTGGTGACTCACGTGGTGGGGGATGCTCGCCCTCTCCACGTAGAGGTTCGCGACAACGGAAGCTCCGTCGGGGGTCGGGCCGCCGTGCGCCCCCGTGGCGGCGATGGTATGGGCTTGCCCCGTGTTTTCGTAGACGAACGTAATTTCGTTAGGCGCGTCTTCGGACATCGTATCGGAGAAGTGGGTGAGCGGAGCATCGACAACATCGAGCATCGGCCGCCCCTCAATGTACGGACGGGAGGAACCGACTGGGATCGGGGCGGACGCAAGGAAAATAGAAAGGCGATTGAGTCGACCTACCCCCGAGCGGTCGTTTCGTTCGGCCCCCGTCTCCTCGTCCGAGCCGCGCTCATCTGCAGGACGCCTCACCTCGTTTTAGCGGAACTGCCCCCGTTGTTGGAGGTGCAGATTTCTGCATGTCCTTGCTCCCAATCCCTCCTTCCCATGGCGGAATCCGCGTCTCCTTCCTCGCTCGACCGCACAGACGACATCGGAGACCTGCACGTCCTGACGGACTATCACCTTCAGCAGGAGCATTCCCACGCCGAGCTCGCGCGAATGGCCATCCGCGGCGGGGCCGATAGCATTCAGTTCCGCCAGAAGCACGGAAGCATCCAAAACATCCTGATCGAAGCCCGAACGGTCGCTACCGTGTGCCGGGACGCCTCCCTTCCCCTCATCGTAGACGATCGACTCGACGTGGCCCAGGCCGTGGGGGCCACGGGCGTGCACCTCGGCCAAAGCGACTTTCCGGTGGACGCGGCGCGTGACGTCCTGGGGCCGGATGTCATCATCGGCGCCACGGCAACCAAGCCGCATCAGGCGGCCGAGGCCTACGAGCAAGGCGCCGACTACATCGGCTTTGGGCCGGTTTTTCCCACTACTTCAAAGCGCAACCCGAAATCCGTGAAGGGGCCGGAGGGACTGGCCGCTGCCTGCGAATCGGTGCCGATTCCTGTGATTGCCATTGGAGGCATTACACACGACCGGGTGCGCCCGGCGCTCGAGGCCGGCGCGCACGGCGTGGCGGTGCTCTCGGCCGTCGCAACGGCCAAGGATCCGGAGCGCGCAACAGCGCGCTTCCGCGCCGCCATCGATGGTTTTGAGCGGAACGGCACGTGAGACCTACGCGGCGTCGGCGTCCTGGATGGCCCGCACGAGGGCCTCAGGAGCGGGCGCAGCGGCCACTGCCGCCACCGTATGGCCCGCGTCCCGGAGGGCATCGGCTGTCGTCGGTCCAATGGCCGCCACCCGATACGCCGCGAGGGGCACGTCGGCGGCCGCCAGGGCGTCTCGTCCCGACGGACTAAAGACAACCAGCCAATCGGTCTCCGAGGGCGGCGGCACGTCCAGTGTCGATCGAGGGTGCGTTTCGTACACGACTTGCTCTTCGAAAGCCACCCCGGCGTCCCGAAGGCGGTTGGGAAGGACGTCACGCCGACGGTTTCCGGACAAGAACAGAAGGGGTCGCGCGTGCGCGCCCGACACAATCAGGTCCGCCAGGGCAGCCGCCGAGCCCGTGTCCTCTCCGATCACATCCAGCCCCAGTTTCTGGAGCCAGCGCGCGGTTTTGGGCCCCACCGCGTACGCCCGACGGTTCTCCCAGCGCCCCCGAAGGTCCGGCTCCGTCCGGTAGGCCTGGTGCAATGCCCGCCCCACCCGCGGACTGGTCGCAATCAACCCCGCAACCTCATCGGCCCGGCGCAGGCGATGCCGGAGCGCCTCCTGATTGGGAAAGACGAAGCGGAGCACGGGCTCGCAGGCCGCCGTGTATCCGGCCGCCTCAAATGCCTGGAGGTAGGGATCCGGGTCGTCGGGCGAGCGGAGAAGAAGAACGTCGGGAGACGGCATGGTACTGGAGAGAAACCGATCCTGGGCTGAACTCGATTTACGGGCGGAACGGAGAGGCCCGGTTTGCCTGATCATCCAGAATCCGATCGAGAATCTCGGCCCCGCCGGCCTCCAGCAGATCCTTCGCCAGCGCCCGTGCCACGGAGGGGCCCTCCTCTGGCGCACACGTGCGGTGGTCGCGGTAGTGCTCACTCCCATCCAGGGCCGCAATACAGGCATCGATCCGCAGGTCGCCTTCGTCCCCGAGGCGAGCCCACGCGCCCATCGGCACCTGACATCCGCCCTGCACCTCGGCCAGAAAGGCTCGCTCCGCATCCGTCGCATACCCAGCGGCCTCGTCGTGGAGCACCGCGCGCAGCCGACGGACCAGGCCAGGGTCGTTCGCCGAGCAGGCGACGCCAAGGGCGCCTTGTCCCACCGCGGGCAGCATGACGGCCGGGTCGATCGGCTCCCGGATGCGGGCCGAGAGGCCCAGTCGGAGAAGTCCCGCCACGGCCAGGACCATCCCGTGCCAGGAGCTGTCGTCGAGCTTTTCAAGGCGCGTGTCTACGTTGCCGCGCACGGACACCACGTCCAGATCCGGGCGCCAGGTGCGGAGCTGAGCCGTGCGGCGAAGAGACGCCGTGGCCAGGGTGGCTCCCTCGGGCAAGTCCGCCAACGCCCCATCGAACGCCGGATGGGCCACAAAGGCATCGAGGGGATTTTCGCGCCCCGCCACGGCCGCCAGCCGGATCCCCTCGGGCACCGTCGACGGAATGTCTTTCAGCGAGTGCACAGCCAGGTGAATCTCGCCGGCCAGCAGCGCGTGGTCGAGCTCTTTCGTGAACACGGCCTCATCTCCAATCTCAGAAATGGCCGTGTCCCGGGCTTCGTCCCCTCGTGTAGAGATCGTTTCGATGACCACCCTGTGGCCCTCCGCCTCTAGCTTGGACTTGACGAAGTTGGCCTGCCACAGGGCAAGGGTGCTGCCGCGAGTGCCAAGGCGGAGGGGATCGGGGATGGCGGAACCAGATGCAGAGGGAGACACAGGGCGGACAGCGGACGGATAGTACAACGACAATCGGAGGACAGCCTCCCAGCGCTATCCCGTTCCCGGAGGCGAGGCTTTCGCGTCCTCCGTCATGCCCAGCGCCTCATTGATCGTGTCTCCCGGATCCTCTCTGTCGCCTGGGTCGTGGGTAAGATACGGGCATTTCGATGGCGCCTCTGAGAGGCTCGGCTGGGTCTTCCCCCCTGATTCCTTCAGCGACCGACCTTCTTCC
>JBKHEM010000058.1:0-13553 GCA_046540815.1 Salinivenus sp. | reverse complement strand
CTCGAAATTGGCACCGACAAGGTCGACACCGAGGTCCCCTCCCCCGCCGCCGGCGTGCTCAAAGAGCGGCTGGTCGAAGAGGGCGAGACTGTGGAGGTCGGTACCGTGATTGCCCTTCTCACGTCCGAGGCCGCCGAGGGCACGGTCGAAGCCCCCGTGCCGGACGAGCCGGAGGCCGACGAGACAGATACGGCGCAGGAGGAGGTGCCGGGCGCCCCCCCGTCCGGAGACGGGGCTGTACGCGAGCCCGAGACCGCCGACGTGCCCCCGGAAGAAACCATCAAGCGGCGGGGCGCCGACGGCCGCTTCTACTCGCCCCTCGTTCGCTCCATCGCAAAGGAGGAGGGCCTTCGCATGAGCGAACTGGAGTCGCTGGACGGCTCTGGCCGCGACGGACGCGTGACGAAGGAGGACGTCCTGGCCTACCTCGAAGAACGGGAGGAGGCGCCCACCGCCCCCTCGGCCCCACAGCCTCCGCAGCCTCAGCCCTCCGAGCAGCCCCAGCGCGGCGGCTACAGGGTGCAGGAAGGCCCCAGCGAAGAGGTTCTCGAGCAACAGTACGGCGAGCGCATCGAGGTGCAACCGATGGACCGGATGCGCAAGATCACCGCGGAGCACATGGTGCGGTCGAAAGCCACCTCGGCCCACGTCACCTCCTTCGCCGAGGCCGACGTGACGGGCCTCGTCCGCTTTCGGGAACAAAACAAGGAGGCTTTTCAGGAGCGCGAGGGACTCAAACTCACCTTCACTCCCTTCTTCGTGAAGGCCGCCGTGGAGGCCCTCCGCGAATACCCCGTCCTCAACGCCAGCGTAGAGGGGGACAAGATCGTGATGAAGAAGGACTACCACGTGGGCATCGCCGTCGCGATTGGCGACAAGGGCCTGCTTGCCCCCGTCATTCGCAACGCAGGAGACTACAGCGTCACCGGCCTCGCCCGCAAGGCCGCCAACATAGCCGAGCGCGCCCGGAGCAAAGAGCTCCAGCCCGACGAACTCCAGGGCGGCACCTTTACCGTCACCAACATTGGCTCGCTGGGATCGCTCATGGGCACGCCCATCATTAACCAGCCGCAGGTCGGCATCCTTGCGACCGGCGCCATCCAGAAGCGCCCCGTCGTCATCGAGGATGACGACCTCGGCGACGTGATCTCGGTGCGCCACATGATGTACCTTTCGCTCAGCTACGACCATCGCATCATCGACGGGGCCATGGGTGCAGGCTTCCTCCAGCACGTCGCCGGCGAACTGGAGTCTATTTCGGAGGACGACGACTTGTTGTAGGGGATGGAAGGAGGCAAACGGTCCGGAAAAACGGGACGGGGCCGGAGGGCTCGGGCACAACCCCCCTATTCGGCGCGGGACGGAGTTCTGTTATTGATCCTCGGTGCAAAATCTCCTTTCTTGTAGGATGTCTCCGGGGTTGGGAGACTTCGCCGTTCCGCTGGATTTCTCCGTCCGGTCATGTCCGACGCCCCCCTCCCCAACGATGCGGGCCTTGAGCTCTCGCTCCGGGACCTGCGCAACCACCTGCAGGCCTTTCAGGACGACTACCTGGCCGACAAAAGTGACGAGACGGTGGGCACCTACCGCCGCTCGCTCAAGTCCTTCCAGAAGTGGTTCGTACAGCAGGACTCCTTCCGCTTTGCGGAGGACGACATCCGCGATTATAAGCGCTACCTGATGGAGGAGCGCGACCTGAGCCAGGTCTCCGTGTCCACCTACCTTACGGCCCTGCGCCGCTTCTGCCAGTACCTGACCGACATCGGGAAGCTGGACGAGAACCCGGCGAAGGCTGTCAAGGGGAACCGGCGCCCCGACACCCACTCCCGTGCCGTTCTCACGGAGCAAGACATCGAGAAGCTGGAGGAGGTCCTCGGCGACACAACCCAGCTCGACAAGCGCGACCGTGCCATCGTCCATCTGATGCTGTACGCCGGTCTGAGCGAGATCGAGATCGTCCGGGCCAACATCGAAGATCTGGAGCACACTCTCATGGGGCCGGTGCTCCGCGTACAGGGAAAGGGCCGCACCGTAAAGGATCAGGAAGCGCCCCTGGACCCGCCGGTCCTGGAGGCCGTGGAGACGTACCTGGACACGCGTGAGGACGTGCACCCGGAGGATCCTTTGTTTGTCTCCCACGGCCACCGCTCCGACGGCAAGCGCTTGAAAACACGCTCCGTGCGCAGTCGCATCAACGGCTACCTCAAAAGCGCCGGCATCAAGCGAAAGGGCGTCACGCCCCATAGCCTCACCCACACCGCGGCGCTCATCTGGCTCAACGACGGGATGCCGCTCGAGGAGGTGAAGCAGCGCATGCGCCACGGCACGCTCGACACGACGATGATCTACTACAAGAAGCAGGGCCTCCTGAAACGCGACCCGGAGGAGATTCAGAAAATCATGTCGCAGTCCTCCTGACTGCGGTCGTCTACGGGCTCGACCACCCCTCTCGTCGTCGGTGCCTGTCGGAGGTTTCTCTTTCGCCTGCCCTCGTGCTGTCCATCCCGTGCGCCATCACAGGTCGCCGAGATCCGTACGCACCGTGAACTGATGAAGGCCTCCGAGTGACGACCACGAGGTGTACGCATAATCGGCCGCCACGGACCCCACGTGAAGCCCAAACCCCGCCCCGAAGCCCGCAAGATCAAACCGGTCGGTGAGGGCCAGCTCGGCGCTCCGGCGGTGGTTGTAACCGAGCCGTACCCGCAGCACATCGCCCGGACGCGCCTCCACACCGAACGTGAGGTGGGCGAGGACGTGGTCGACCGTCGTTCCTCCGGGGATGCCCTCCGAGAGGTTTGTCAGGTCGTACGCCGCCGCCGACAGAAGCACGGGCAGGTGCGCGAGCCGCTTGGTGGCGCTGAGTCGCAGGTCGAGGGGGAGGCGGGGCCGCCGCGCACCGTACCCGTCAAGCGAAAGCCCCACGTTCTGGAGCGCTGCCCCGAACGTCATCTGCTGCGCCGGGAGCCGGTAGAGCGCCCCCACGTCCGCCGCCACCGCCGTCGCCTGGGCCGACTCGATGCGGGAGTGGATGAGGTCCAGGCTTCCCCCATATCGCAGACGCGTCCCGCCAAGCGGGCGCGCTGCCCCCAGGGTCAGTGCCACGTCTTGTGCTCCGAAGTCCTCCGTCGGCTCCCCGATCTCGTTGCGGCCTTCAAACGTGCCCCAATCGGCAAACCGAACGCCGCCGTGCAGCGTGGTTTCCCATCGAGGCATCGCCTGGCTGTAGGCCATCGACCCGGCATTGATGTCGGAGAGGTGATTCAGGTACGAAAACGAGGCCGTCCGGTCCGTGGCCGAGTCCGGCACCGAGGGGTTGTAGAAAAGCGCGTTCACGTCCCCGTCGGCCACCGCTCCAAACGCTCCCGAGAGGGCCGCGGCCCGCGCCGACGGCTCCAGGCGAAGAAACGGGAAGCTCGTCACCGTGCCGCCCGGTTGGGCCGCCGCGGGGACGGTCCCCAGAAGAAGCGCAACCAGGCAGAACAGAAACGAGACGCGCATCGGGACACAAATCCGCGGCGGAAGGCGACGGAACGCCAATGATCGGGGCGAAGGGGGGTTCCGTTCCAGGTGTTTCTCCGCGTCCCAACAAGCCGTCCCCCGTCCACGGGTGCCTCCGGAGCGGGAACGCTCCCCCCAAGCCTGCGTGCCATTCCTCATGCTGCCGCGGACGCCTCGCGCGGCGGTCGCCCTGCGACTTTCGTCGCTCCCTGCACGCACTTCCGTTTCCCACATGTTTGAGTGGATCAAAAACCTGTTCGGCGATCCAAACGAGCGAGAGCTCAAGAAACTCTGGCCCGTCGTCGAGGAGATCAACGAGCGCTACGAAGACCTACAGGACCTGACCGACGACGAGCTTCGGGCCAAGACCGACGAGTTTCGGGCCGAAATTCAGGAGGCCGTGGCCGACATCGAGGCGCGCCAGGAAGAGATCGACGAGCGGCTGCGCCGGGCCCCCGCCCCGGAGGCCCCCATCGGGGGCGACGGACAGGTCGGCGAGGCCGAGGTCGAGCCCATCTCGCTGGACGAGCGCGACGCTCTCTACGACGAGTACGACGAATTGGAGGAGGAGTGGCAGGACATCGTTGAAGACAAGCTGTGGGAGCTGCTCCCCGAAGCCTTCGCCGTCATGAAGGAAACCTGCCGCCGTTTCCTGGGCGAGACCTGGCGCGCCGGGGGCTCGAAGGTCGAGTGGGACATGGTGCCCTACGACGTGCAGTTGCTGGGCGCAATCGTCCTCCATCAGGGGCGCATCGCGGAGATGAAGACCGGGGAGGGCAAAACCCTGGCCGCGGTGATGCCGCTCTACCTGAACGCCCTCACCGGACGCGGCTGTCACCTCGTGACCGTGAACCCCTACCTGGCGGAGCGCGACACCGAGTGGATGGGGCCCATCTACGAGTTCCACGGCCTCACGGTCGACTGCATCAACCGTTACTCCCCCCACACGGAGGGGCGCAAGGAGGCCTACGAGGCCGACATTACCTACGGCACGAATAACGAGTTCGGATTCGACTACCTCCGAGACAACTCCTTCGTGGTGCGCCCGGAGCAGCTGATGCAGCGGGGCCACCACTACGCCATCATCGACGAGATCGACTCGGTCCTGATCGACGAGGCCCGCACGCCGCTCATCATTAGCGGCCCGGTGCCCGACCAGGAAAACGACCAGTACCACGCCCTCCGCGATCCGGTCGAGAAGCTGTTCAACGCGCAGCGCAAGCAGGTCCGCTCGCTCGTAAAAGAGGCGAAAGACCACCTCGACAAGAAAGAAGAGGCCGAGGAGGCCGGCAACAAACAGGAGGCACGGCAGCACGAGGACGAGGCTGGCCTGGCCCTCCTCCGCGCCTCACGCGGGTATCCCAAGAACCGGCAGCTCCAGAAGCTCCTCAACGAGCGCCCCGGAATTGAGCGCCTCCGCCAGCAAACGGAGAGCTTTTATCTCCAGGAGAACGCCAAGCGGATGCCGGAGGTCGACGAGGTGCTCTACTTCTCGGTCGACGAGAAGAAGCAGTCCGTCGAGATGACAGAGAAGGGACAGGAGTACATCGCCAAGGTGATGGACGAAACGGCCGACATGTTCGTCCTCCCCGTGATTGGCGACGAAATTGCCGAAATTGAGGATGAACACAAGAAGAAAGTCGACCAACTTGAGCAGGAGCTCCAGGAGCGGGACGACCTCTCGAAGGAGAAACGCGAGAACAAATACATGAACGACAAGCGGGAGCTGGAAAAGGAGCTCCAGGAGAAAAAGCGGGAGGTCTACAACACCTACGCCAACCGGGCCGAACGCGTCCACGCCATCGAGCAGCTGCTCAAGGCCTTCACCCTCTACGAGCGCGACACCGAGTACATTGTGGAGGAGGGCAAAGTCCAGATTGTTGACGAGCACACCGGCCGCGTCATGGAGGGCCGCCGGTACTCGGAGGGTTTGCACGAAGCCCTGGAGGCGAAGGAAGAAGTCGAGGTCCAGAATGCGACGCAGACCTACGCCTCCATTACGCTTCAGAACTATTTCCGCATGTACGACAAGCTGTCCGGCATGACCGGGACGGCGGAGACGGAGTCGCAGGAGTTTAACGAGATCTACGACCTCGACGTGGTGGTGGTGCCCACCCACGAGCCCGTCCGCCGCGACGACAAGGACGACCTCGTCTTCCAGACGAAGCGCGAGAAGTACAACGCGGTCGTCGAAAAGGTGAAGGAATACAACAAGCGGGGCCAGCCGGTCCTCGTGGGATCGGCCTCCGTGGAGGTCTCCGAGACGCTGAGCCGCTTCCTGAAGCGTGAAGGCATTCCCCACAACGTACTGAACGCCAAGCAAGACCGGGCCAAGAAGGAGGCCGATATTGTGGCCGAGGCCGGGCAAAAAGGGTCCGTGACCATCGCCACCAACATGGCCGGGCGCGGCACCGACATTAAGATCAGCGACGAGGTGCGCGAGCTCGGCGGCCTGGCGATTATCGGTTCCGAGCGGCACGAGAGCCGCCGCATCGACCTTCAGCTTCGCGGCCGGGCCGGCCGGCAGGGCGACCCGGGCGAGAGCCAGTTCTACGTCTCCCTCGAAGACGACCTGATGCGCCTCTTCGGCTCCGATCGCGTGGCGAAGGTGATGGACAGCATGGGAATTGAGGAGGGCGAGGTCATCACCCACCCGTGGATCAACAAGAGCATCAAGCGGGCGCAGTCGAAGGTGGAGCAGAACAACTTCGCCATCCGGAAGCGCCAGCTGGAATACGACGACGTGCTCAACGCGCAGCGGGAGGTCATCTACAAGCGGCGCCGCGAGGCCCTGACCGGCGAGCGATTCCACGGGCAGGTCCTGAACATGCTATACGAGTTCATCGAAGCCATTGTCGAACAGCACTACGGGCAGGGCAACCTCGCGGGCATGCGAGAGGACCTGCTGCGCTACCTTGCCTTTGAGCCGGAGATGGACCGCGAGGAGTTCGTGCAGCTTGGTGAGGACGGCGTGGTGGAGCGCGTCTACGACCTGGCCACCGACTACTACGAGCAGAAGCGCACCTCCATCGCCCAGCCGTTCTTCCAGACGCTCCGCAACCTCAAGCAGGAACGGAGCGACGAGGAGATGATCGAGCGGGTGTTCGTCGACTTTACCGACGGGCAGGACCTGCTCCGGGCTGTGGCCGACGTGGACGAGGCCCTCGACACGAACGGGCAGGAGATCAACGAGGCGCTGGAGCGCACCGCCATGCTCCAGACGATCGACGAGAAGTGGACCGATCACCTCCGCGAGCTCGATGAACTGAAGGAAGGCATCGGCCTGCGCTCGTTTGGGCGCAAGGACCCGATCGTCGAGTACAAGATGGAGGCATTCGATCTGTTCTCCGACATGATGGCCGAAATCGGGAAGGAGGTCGTCTCCACCGTCTTCCGGGCCGCCCCGGTCGTCGACGATCAGGTGCAGACGAAGGGGGAAGGCCCCAAGGGCCGCCTCGACGCCCGCCGCGCCCAGACGCAGCACGACTCGGCCCAGCCCGACTACTCGGTGAGCGCCGACGGCGACGGCCAGCAGCAGAGCGGCGCCGAGCGCGATCCTACGACCGAGCAGTCGCGCGAGCCCGTCAAGGTGGCCGACGAGCCCGGACGCAACGAGTACGTCACCGTCCGCAACAACGCCACGGGCGAGACCACGGAGATGAAGTGGAAGTACGCCAAGAAAAAAATCAAGCAGGGATGGACGTTGGTCTCGTAAACCGGGCGGCGTGCCCGTCCCCTCCTGTCTGCTCTTCCCGCTCACTGTTGTCCCCGATGGTCGAGAATCGAGGATCGGGCCGGTGTACCGGCGGCTCGTATCGATCCTCGCCCCTCGAACACTCATAACGTCCCATGCTACGGTCGCTCTACGTTCGGGACTACGCCCTGATCGAGGAGCTGGAGATGGAGTTCGGCAGTGGCCTGAACATCATCACCGGCGCCACAGGGGCCGGCAAGTCCATCTTGATTGGGGCGCTGAGCATGATCCTGGGCGAGCGGGCCAACACCGACGTGGTGCGCGGCGACGCAAAAAAGGCCGTGGTGGAGGGCATCTTCGACGACGCGGACACCGAGCGTATCCGACGGGTTCTGGAGGACAACGCGATTGAAACCGATCCCCTCCCCCGCGTCATCCTGCGCCGTCGCATCACCGAGCGCGGCAGCCGCGGCTTCGTGAACGACACCCCCGCCACGCTCGACGTTATGCGGGCCGTGGCCGCGGAGCTGATCGACCTGCACGGCCAGCACGAGCACCAGAGCCTCCTCCACACCGAAACCCACCTCCGCCTGCTCGACAGCTTCGGCGGCCTGGGCGGACTCGTCGAGCACTACCAGGAAAAGCGGCGGCGCGTCGCGGCGCTCGTTGAAGAGCGCGAGGCACTGGCCAACCGCGAGCGTGAGCTCCGACAGCAGAAGGAGCTCTACGAGTTCCAGATCGAGGAAATCGACGAGGTGGCCCCCCAACCGGGCGAGGAAGAAGAGCTGGAGGCCGAGCGGCGCGTCCTCGAAAACGCCGAGCACCTCTACTCGTCCACGCGCGGGCTTTACGAAATGCTGTTCGAGAGCGAGAACGCCGTCCACGACCAGCTCGTGGTGGCACGCAACGACCTGCAGGACCTGGCCCGGATCGACGACGCATTCGAGGAGCAGGTTGACGAGATCGAGACCGCCCAGATCATCGTCAGCGAGCTGGCCAACTTCCTCCAGGACTACAACGCGCACATCGAGTTCGACCCCGAGCGGCTGGAGGCCATTCGACAACGCACCACCGAGCTCGAAAAGCTCAAGCGCAAGTACGGTGGCACGCTGGAGGCTGTGCTGGAGCACCGCAGGGAGATCGGCGAGCAATACGAACTCGCACAGGACTTCGAGGGGAACCTGGAACGGCTGGACCAGGAGATTCGCGAGGCGCAGGCCGACCTCACGGACGTGGCCCTTCGGCTCTCCGACAAGCGGCGGGAGGTGGCCGCCCGCATCGAGGACGCCATTCTCGACGAACTGGCCACCTTAGGCATGGCCAAAAGCCAGTTCGAGGTGCGGTTTACGCGGCAGGAGGACCCGGACGGCTGGATTCGTCCCGAGAACGAGGACGCGCGCTACCGGGCTTTTCAAAAAGGAGTCGACCAAGTCGAGTTCTTCATTTCCACCAACGTCGGCGTCCCGCCGATGCCGCTGGCCGAGGTCGCGTCCGGAGGCGAGATCAGTCGCATCATGCTGGCGCTCAAAACGATCCTCGCCAAGAGCGAGCGGCTGCCCATCCTCGTGTTCGACGAAATCGATGTGGGCATCTCGGGCAACATGGCGCGCCGCGTCGGCGAGAGCATGCACGAGCTCGCCCGCTACCACCAGATCATCACCATCACGCACCTCCCCCAAATCGCGGCGCTGGGGGATCGCCACTTCCGGGTCGAAAAGATCGTGGAGGACGAGACAACGAAGACCACGATCCAGCAGCTTGATGAGGACGAGCAGGCCACACAAGTCGCCTCCCTCATCAGCGGGGAAGACGTTACGGACGCCGCCCTCGAGAATGCCCGAGAATTGATGGCTGCGGGCGAGCGTGAGGAGTAGCGTTCTCTCGAACTCGCCTGCAGGAGTCGCCGCGCTGCCGCCAACTACGGCGCCCCGTCGCCCACGTGGGGCTGCGCGTCCGTAGCCGTGCGAAGGGCGCGGCGGATGCATTCCATGCCCTCATCGATTTCGTCCGTCGTAATCGTGAGCGGCGAGCGAAAGCGGATCGACCGGTCCCCGCAGCCGAGGATGATGGCCCCCTCCTCGTACGTCGCCTCTTTCACCCGGTCGCGAATCTCCGTGCTCGGCAGGTCGAACGCACACATCAGCCCCAGGCCACGGGCATTCGTCACGGCGGGAAACTCCTCCTGCAACTCCTGAAGGCGCCGCTGCAGGTGCTCACCCGCGTGCCCCGCGTGTGCCACGAGGTCATCCTCCTCCATGATCTCGAGGATGCGGTCGAAGCGCACCATGTCGACGATGTTGCCGCCCCAGGTGGAATTGATGCGGCTTGGCGTTTTGAAGACGTGGTCGTCCACCTCGTCAAGCTTCCGCCCGGCCAGGATGCCACACACCTGGGTTTTCTTCCCAAACGCAATAATGTCGGGCTGCACGCCGAGGGCCTGATGCGCCCAGAATTCGCCCGTGATCCCGACGCCGCTCTGCACCTCGTCAAACACCAGCAGGGCGTCGTTTTCGTGGGCCAGGGTGCGCAGACGTTCGATGAACTCGGGACGGAAGTGGTTATCGCCCCCTTCCCCCTGAATGGGCTCCAGAATGATGCAGGCGATCTGGTCCTCTCGTTCGTGGAAGTGCCGCTTGGCCTGCCGGATCGCCCGATCCTCGTGCTCCCGGACGCGCTCTCGCTCCTCGTCGTCGAGCGGAAACTGTACCTTCGGGTTCGTAATCCGCGGCCAGTCGAACTTCGGGTAGTGCATCGTCTTCCGGGGATCGGCCGTATTCGTGAGCGACATGGTGTATCCCGTGCGCCCGTGGAAGGCCTGATCAAGGTGCAGCACCTGGTGCCCCACTTCCCGCCGGTAGCCCTTCTGGTGATTTTTGCGCACCTTCCAGTCGAAGGCCGCCTTCAGTGCATTCTCGACGGCCAGCGCCCCCCCGGAGATAAAGAACGTGTACGGCAGGTAGTCCGGAATGCCGACGCGGCTAAACGTGTCCACGAACCGGGCCATGTGCCCCGTCATCACGTCGGAGTTCGTCACCTTGTTGACCGCTGCGTCTTTCAGGCGCTCCATGAACCCCTTGTCGTCGGTCAACTTGGGGTGATTCATGCCCAGCGGATTCGAGGCGTAAAAGCCAAAGAGGTCGACGAACGTGCGTCCGGTCTTTTCGTCACGGAGCCGCACGCCCTGGCTCTCGTCCATGTCCAGCACCATCGGCATCATGCCCTTCGTAAGCATGTGCCGAGAGAGGCGCTCCTTCACTCGGTCGGGCGAAATGGAATGGGCAGAGACCGCGTCCATGGACTTGGATCGTTGGGTGGAAAAGCGTGGGTGATGGGGTCAGACGTTATTCGTTTCTCCCCTCTGCCGTTTCTCGGTGACGGGAGAATTACTCCCGCTCGTACGCGACCTCGCCCCCCACGAATGTATGGGTGACCTCCGCCTCGCGAATTGAGTCGGCCGGAACCTCCAGAAGGTTTTTCGAGAGGACGGTAATGTCGGCCAGCTTGCCGGGAGCCAGGGTGCCCTTCTCCTCTTCCGCGAAGGCCGCATAGGCATTGTTGACGGTGTACGATTCGAGCGCACGTCGCCGATTCAGGGTTTCCTCTTCGGTAAACGAGGTGTCGGTCCCCGGCACCTGTCGCGTGACGGTGCAGTGGTAGCTCGCCATCGGATCAATCTCTTCGACGGGGACGTCCGTGCCGTTCGTTACCACAGCGCCATCCTCCCAGAGCGTCCGCCACGGGTAGGCTCCTGCCTCCACCCGCTCGGCGCCGAGGCGTCGGTAGTTGTAGGGCGCGTCGGAGCAGGCGTGAATGGCCTGCATGGAGGCAATCACCCCACGGTCGGCAAAGCGCGGGATGTCGTCCGGGTGCAGATGCTGAGCATGCTCGATGCGCCAGCGGAGCGACTCGCCGTCCACATCAGCCTCGTCAAACAAGTCGGCGTACAGATCGAGCGTTTCGCGATTGGCCCGGTCGCCGATGGCATGCACGGCCACCTGAAAGTCCTCCTCCATCGCAATCTCCGCAATCTCGCGGACGCGGTCCATCTCCGTCACGTTGATTCCAGTCTCACCCGGTTCGTCGTCGTACGACTCCAGCATCCAGGCGCTTCGCGAGCCCAGGGCCCCGTCGACGGTCACCTCCCCAACCGACCGGACGGTCAGGTGATGGTCGTGCGCCCCCACGGTACGGTGCGCCGCGAGGGTGTCCTGCGTCTCGGGCGTCACCTCGCTCTGGGACACCATGGCGTAGAGGCGAATGCCAAGATCTCCATTTTCGGCCATGCGACGGTACAGGTCAATGGTCTCGAAGGAGGCCCCCTGATCCTGGAAGCTGGTCACGCCGTGCGCCAGGGCTTCGTCTGCGGCCAACTGCACCTGCCGCTCGCGGCGTTCGCGGCGGGCCTCGTCGCTCATGTCGCTGCGCGAGGCCTCCAGGGCCTCCTGCACCAATCCTTCGGCGGTCTCCAACAGCACGCCGGTGGCCCGGCCCTGGTCGTCGCGCACGATGGTGCCGCCGTCCGGGTCGGGCGTGTCGGGCCCAATGTTGGCGGCCTCCAGGGCCGCCTCGTTGGCAATGGCGGCGTGGCCACTGGCGTGGGTGAGATACACCGGCGTGTCGGGCGCCACCTCGTTGAGGCGATCGTTCGTCGGAAAGCCGCGGACCGTGCGGTCGGGCGTAGCGTCCCATTTTTCCTGATGCCATCCACGTCCCTCCACCCACGCTCCCCCTTCAACCTCCGACGCGGCCGAGTCTACCATCGCCACGATGCGGTCCCACGACGGCGTGCCGAGCAGGCCGAGCTGCATCTGCGCCTCGCCCAAGCCCATGAAGTGCCCGTGCCCCTCAATGAACCCCGGCATTGCCATCTTGCCCTCCAGGTCGATGACGCGCGTGTTGCCTCCCTCGTAGGCCCCGATCTCACTGTTAGAGCCAACGGCAAGGATCGTATCGTCCGCTGCGGCGAGGGCCTCGACGGAGCCGTGCTCCTCATCCAGCGTCACAATGGTACCATTTTTTAAGACGAGGTCCGCCTCCGGCTTCGATGAACACCCGACCCCCAGCCCCAAGGCGAGAAAAAGAAATACAAGCCCGCAGAGACGCATCGACATAGCAGATTAGTCAGCATGCGAAAACAGTGAAACCGGCCCGCCCGACATGCGCACAGCGGGCTTCCATAGTGTCACCAACACGCGGCTTCTTATCAAGAAACGACGGCCTGTGCGAGGGGACAATGGAGGAACGCCCGTCCGCCCCCGTCGTACGGGTCAGTCCACCTTCGAGCGTCGGGCCGTGTCGCCTGACGCCTCGGCTTTTGCACGAAGCTTCTCCCCCTGCGCATGCCTGCTTCCCCTCCCGACACGTCCACTCCCGAGGACGCTTCTGCCGAGAACGAGCCCACGCTGCCCGGCGAAACGGACCTCGGCGCCGTGGAGCCCGACCCCATCGGCCCCTCAGGCGACGGCGACCCCGGCTTCGTCGAGCTTCCCGTCGTCGAGAACACGAACAAGAACAAACGCGGCCGCCGCCCTGACTGGCTTCGTGTCTCGCTCCCGCAGGGCGAATCCTACAACGAGGTGCGCCAGACCGTCGAGGACCACGACTTGCACACGGTCTGCGAGAGCGCCAACTGCCCGAACATGGGCGAGTGCTGGAGCCGTGGCACTGCCACGTTTATGATTTTAGGGAACGTGTGCACCCGCTCCTGTGGCTTCTGCGCCGTGAAGACGGGCCGCCCGGACGATGGGCTCGACTGGGACGAGCCGCGCCGCGTGGCCGAAGCCGTCGAGAAGATGGACCTCGACCACGCTGTCATCACCAGCGTGAACCGCGACGAGCGCGAGGACGGCGGCGCGCCCATCTTCGCCGAAGTCATCGAGCGCGTCCACGACCTGGGCGCCACCTGCGAGGTCCTCACGCCCGACTTCCGCGGCATGCGCGATCCGTGCGAGACGGTCTTTGAGGCCGAGCCCGACATCTTCAACCACAACGTGGAGACGGTCCCCAGCCTCTACCGTCGCGTCCGGCCCCAGGCCGACTACGAGCGATCGCTGAAGGTGCTCAAGTGGGCCAAGGACGCGGGCCTACGCACCAAGAGCGGCATTATGGTCGGCCTCGGCGAGACGAAGGAAGAGGTCCTGGAGATCATGGACGACTTCGTGGAGATTGGCCTTGACGTCATGACGATCGGCCAGTACATGCAGCCCACCGAGCACCACCTGCCCGTCGAGGAGTGGGTGGAGCCCGAGGTGTTCGACTGGTACAAGGAGGTCGGTGAGGAGAAAGGCATCGAGCACGTGGAGAGCAGTCCGCTCACGCGGTCGTCGTACCACGCCGAAGAACACGTGTAATCATTGAT
>JBKHEM010000057.1:0-13704 GCA_046540815.1 Salinivenus sp. | reverse complement strand
CCATTTCTATTTTGGATTTGGGATTTTGGGGTTTGGATTACGAGACCACCAATCCAAACTCCACAGTCCAAAATCCGCAATCCAAAATCCCAAATCGGTCGGGGCGGTTAGCTCAGCGGTTTAGAGCACCTGCCTTACAAGCAGGGGGTCGCTGGTTCAAATCCAGCACCGCCCACCATCTTCCCGTGGCGTCCCGGTGGGTTCTCACGTCTCCAGCACGTCCCACAGTCCGTAGGCGACCCCGCCGAGGCCGAGCAGAACAAGGGCCGTCCCGGCGGCCCACAGGGCCGGGCCCGACGCGAGGGTTGCGAGCCACAGCCCCGCCACGAGCGACAGGCCCCCACCGACGATGGCCTGGACGAAGCGTTCCATCGACAAATTGGCTTCGTTGAACGTTGCGTGCGAACACAGGGGCGCCAGTCCCCTCAGCGCCTCCGACGCCGCCCTGCCAGGTCGGCCGGCCGCCCCGGGGGCACGAAGACCCCAATCCGCGTGCGCACCCACCAGTCGCCCGTCTCGGCCCGTTCCGTCGGCGTCGTGAATCGGTAGCGGTAGCGCAGCACCCGCACCTGGCGGGGCGGCCCGTCAGCAAAGGGCGTGCTGCGCACGAGCCCGAGCACGGCCTCGTCGTTTTCGAGCAGGCCCTCCAAAAGCGCAACGAGCCACCGCTGACGCGCCGTGGGCCCCGGGTACATGGCCGCAAACCACAGCTGCCAGTCCAGCCGCAGGTGGTACGGGGCCCACTGCACGGGCCGCTCGCCCGTCCGCACCGGCTGCCCCTTGAAGGTGTATTCCTGCCAGTCCTCCTCCCTCGGGTTCGCCTCGCGGGTCCCCTCCACCACGAGCTGGTATCGCCTCCTGGTGATGGAGCCGAACGCGCCGTAGGTGTTTACGAGGTGGAGCGGATCGAACGAGTAGTTCATCACCTGCGACGCGGAGAGCATGTTCTGCACCGGACGGATGCTCTTCACCAGAACGACCGCCGCAAGCAGCAGGGCCGCCCCGTCCAGCCCCATCGGCGTTGGCGCGGCCGCCGGCGCGTTCACCGGCAGCACGGCGGCGAGCATTTCGTCCGAGAACGTCGGCACGGCCTGCACAACTGTAAGGGCGTTGAGCCACGCGAAATTGCCGGTCAGCAGAAGCCAGCCCTGAAACCCGATCGTCGCGAGGCCCCCTGCCGCGGCAACCGGCTGCGGGGCGAAGTACAGGAACGGCACCACAACCTCCACGATGTGATTGCCGAGCGTTTCCAGCCGATGAAACGGCTTCGGAAGGTGATGCGCAAACCAGCTCAGCGGATTGGGCATCGGCTGCGTCTCATAGTGATGGTCAAGACACGTCAGTTCGCGCCAGCAGGTGTCGCCCCGCAGCTTCACGAGTCCCGCGCCGAACATATTGCGGAACAGAAGCCACTTGAGGAGCCAGATGACCACAACCGGCGGGGCCGTGGCCCCCGCGCCCAGGAAGATCGCCAGGAAGCCCGTCTCCAGCAGCATCGACTCCCACCCGTACCCGTAAAACAGCTGCCCGGCATTCACGAAGGACTGGTACAGCCCCCACATCGCCGCCCACAGGACCATCGAGGCGATGAGGGGGTAGGGCTCGGGCAGCCAGTAGGGAACGCCCACGAGCGCCGCCAGCGCGAGCACGACGCCGCCCCAGGCCGCCGCGCCGATCACCCGGTCGCTGGGAAAGAAGTAGAACAGGCTGGGCCGGTCCTTCCAGCTTGCCCCTCGCACGTAGTCGCCAATCGGCAGGAGACCGTCCTCGCCCACCAGCGGGCGAAACTGGTGCGCCGCCACGAGGAAGGCGAGGAGGTAGATCGCAGCAAGCCCCCGCTGGAAGACGAACCGGACGAGCCAATATGCCTCGGATCCCCAAAGCTCCATATCTGCTCAGCAATTATCATTGAAGGCCCCTCAGCGCAGCGCGTGGCGGGAACGCCAGGTGCACCGTTCTTTCCTCGTGGAGCTCTGTGGGGCGCTCGTCCTGCGAACGGCTCGCCCCCAGCTCCGGGCCAGCCTCAGGTGTCTGTCGGTCCCTCGTCCGTATCGGAGGCCCCCACGCGAACCTGCCGGGGCGAGGAGACGACGATCTGCGGCGTGCCCTCGTGCTGCTCGATCGTTCCCGTCACGCAGACGGATCGGCCCTCGTAGAGCGCGGCGGGCGGGTCGTCCCAGCCGGCGCGGTCGTCGCCCCAGATAACGGCCGTAAACGACTGCTCGGGATGCGCCCCGCCCAGGTTGACGAACGTCGGCTCGCCCTCGATGTCGCGGAGCCACTCGACCTCGGCAACACGACCGCACACCGTGGCCCGGGCCCCTGCGTGCTGGTGCGCGTCCGCCGCCGCAATGCGGCCCACCGACCGCCCGGATGCCTCCGGCCCCACCAGGTGGCGGGACAGGAAGAGCCCGACGAACAGGACAGCGGACACTACCAGAATTGTTTTCTTCCAGCGCGCGAGGGTCTGGAGCATAGAAACGACCCGACGCTACCGGTATTTGTCAAACCAGGCGAGCACGTGATCGACCTTTCCGATGAGTTGACTCGGACGGCTGGCGATGCCGTGCGAGGCCCCGGGCATCTCCACGTAGGCCGTTTCGACCCCGCGCAGTTGGAGGCCGTGGTAGAACTGCTGCGCCTCCCAGGTGGGCGTGCGCCGGTCCTCATCCCCCACGATGAGCATGGTCGGCGTTTCCACCTCCCCCACCACCGAGATCGGCGACACCTCCCAGTAGTCCATTGGATTCTCCCACGGCTGGCCCGGGTAGCGGTAGTTTGCGTAGCTGTAATAGTTGTCTGCCCCCAGCGTCTTGCTGATCCAGTTGATGACGGGTTTTTGCGAAACGGCGGCTCGGAAGCGGTCCGTCTGCCCCACGATCCAGGCCGTGGTGGTGCCCCCTGCGCTGCCCCCGGTCACGTAGAGGCTGTCCTCCGAGACCACCCCGTCGTCGATCAACCGGTCCACGCCGTCCATGATGTCCGGATACTCGCCGCCCGAGAAGTCATCCTTGAGCAGATTGGCGAACTCGGCCCCGTAGCCCGTTCTGCCGCGAAAGTTGGGATAGAACACAACGTAGCCCGCCGCGGCGTAGAGCTGCAGCTCAGGGGAAAAGTGCGGGCCGTAGCTGGTGATGGGCCCGCCGTGAATCTCGACGAGGAGGGGATAGTCGCGGTCGGGGTCGTAGTTCGGCGGGCGCACCACCCAGCCTTGAATCTCACGCTCGTCAACCGAGGAGGTGTACTCGATCTCCTCCACCTCGCCCAGCGCCCGGCGGTCGAGGAGCGGGCCGCTCAGGTCGGTAAGTTGCGTGGCGGCGTCGTCCCGGCTCGTGATGGCAAGTTCGGCCGGGTGGTGCGGATCGGTCTGCGTGAAGACGACCGTGCCGTCGTCGGCCACGGTGAAGCTGCCGCCGCCGTAGGGCCGCCCAATCGTGGTGCCGCCCAGGCTGTCGGCTACGGGCGTCGTGTCGCCGTCGAGCGTGGTGTGCGCCACCTTCCCGAGGCCGTGGTCCGCGTACTGCACGTAGAGGCCCTCGCCGCTGTCATCCCACACCGCATCGCTGATCGATCGGTCGAGGCCCGTCTCCACCCGGCGGACATCCGCCCCATCGGCGTCCATCACGTAGAGGTGGGTGAGCTGGTAGGTCTGTACCTCGTCGTCGTAGCCGAGGTAGGCGATGTGCTCTCCATCCGGGGAGACGCGGGGATGGTAATCCGGGCCGAAGCGGTCGGTGAGGGGCGTGACCTCACCGCCCTCAGCCGGCACCGCGTAGAGCTCTGAGTTCCGGCGTTCGCGCTCCCGGTTCTCGTGCCGATTGGCCGAGAAAATGAGGGTCTCGCCGTCGGGGGTCCAGACCGGGCGACTGTCGTGGTCGTACTCGCCGGAGGTCACCTGCCGGGCCGGCCCCCCGTCGGCCGGCACCACAAACAGGTGGTCGTAGCCGTACTCCAGGCGGCCCACGCCGTCGGCCTCGTGGTTGAGGCGCGTCTCCACGCGGGGCGGGTCGGCCCAGTCGGCCCCTTCGGGCTTGTCGGGCGGCGACACGAGCTGCGGTTCGTCCTCCGTCACGTGCGCCGAGAAGGCGATGTGCGTGCCGTCGGGCGACCACGACAACCCGCCCGGGGCGTTTTCCATCTGCGTAATGCGCGTTGTCTTGTCACTTTCTACCCCGTGCACGTACACCTCCGTGCCGTGCGGATCGTCGCTGCTCGTGAAGGCAATCTTGGAGCCGTCGGGCGACCAGCGAGGGCTCGACTCGTCGGCGCTCCGGTCGGTGAGCTTCGCGTGGTCGGTGCCGTCGGTGTCCATGATCCAGAGGGCCGAGGTACGGCGGTCCTCCATCACGTCCATGCCCCGCCGCTCGTACACCACGTGCTCGCCGTCGGGGGACACCCGCGGATTCTCGGCCCACGCCAGGTCAAAGACGTCCATGCGCGAGAAGGGGGCGTCTTGCCCGAGGGCCAGTCCGGGCAGGACCAGGAGGACAGTGAGGACGGAAATCGTGCGGCGTAGCATGGGGGCAGGGACAGTTGTAGATGAACGACTGGGGCGCAAAGCCCCAGCGACACGTCCGCAACCTACAACGCCGTCTCCACTCGATCAACGACAGCAGAGTCCCGCCGCCCCGCAGGACGCTAAACTTCCATCGCGATCGGGGGTTTGAACGTGCAAGCAATGCTGTCTTTCTCGCTTATCCTCTCGTTTCCCCATGGAGCCCATCGAAAACCGCGTAGCCGACAGCGAAATTCAAGTGTTCAATTTGGCCGATCTCTGGGACGAGCGGGCCGTGACGGAAATCGACATCAGCCAGTTTCTGGTGGAAGGCCTGATGCTGAAGGAGAAGGCCTTTCGTGAGGAAGTGAAGAGACACGACTGGGCGCAGTACGATGGCGAGCACGTGGCGCTGTACTGCTCCACCGACGCCATCGTGCCCACCTGGGGCTACATGCTGATTGCCGCCAAGCTGCACGATGTGGCCCACACCACTACGCTGGGCCGGGCCGCCGATGTGCGGCGCGAGTATTACGCCCGCGGCCTCGACAATGTGGACTGGTCGCGGTACGAGGACCGGCCGGTGGTCATCAAAGGCTGTGGAAGCGACGTGGTGCCCGAAATGGCGTACGTCCGGGCCACGCAGAAGCTGCAGGGGGTGGCCCGCAAGCTGATGTACGGCGAGCCGTGCTCGTCGGTGCCGCTCTGGCGGCGTCCGAAAGAGGCGTCCGAGAATGAAAAGCCGGAGGCGAAGGCCGTGGGCGTGAGCGCGGACCTTCCTTCCCCAAATGCCTGATGATCCGGCTCCCCCTCCTCGCCATTTCGCCGTTCCGCAGACCGTATGCCGAGCGAGTCCGCCGCCCCTGCGTCGCCGGATGAGTCCCTGTCGTTCCTCGACGCCCCGATGCGGTGGCTAGAGGCGAGCCCGCGCTACCGCCTGGTGCGCCGGTGGTACATGCAGCACGAAGGTCTGGGCGGCTCGCTCTTTTTTCTTGGCGGCGTCACGTGGGACGCACTCACTCTTCAACGCATCGACGCCCTCGTTGACAACCTCATTCTGGGCGTCTACCTGGTGCTGCTGACGGGCTTCGTTACCCTCGCCGCCCTGGCTCGCACCAACCGTCCCCTCCCCGACTCGCTCCAAAAGCTGAGCACGTGGAGCACTGGGGCCATTCAATTTCTGGCCGGCGGCCTGTTTACCGCCTACGTCATTTACTACACGCGGAGCGCCTCCCTCTCCACAGCCTCCCTCTTCCTGCTCGTTCTGGTGGCCCTCCTGGTGGCCAACGAACTGATCTGGCGTCGGAAGAAGAGCATCTTTCTGCTGATCGGGATCTACTTCCTGGCGGTCTTCTGCTACTTTACCTTTCTGCTGCCCGTGGTCCTGGGACAGATGGGATTCGAGGTCTTCCTCGCCAGCGGATTCCTAAGCACGGGCCTCGTGATTGGGCTTCTTCTGTATCTGGACGCCCGTCAGGTCTTTGCCACCCCCCGTGCCTTTTTGGGCACCGTGGGCCTCGTGGTGGGGCTTTTCGGGGCCGTGACCGTCTTCTACGTCAACCACTGGATCCCTCCCGTTCCCCTGGCCCTTCAGGAGGGCGGCGTGTTTCACGATGCGCATCGCGAGGGCGACGCCTTTGCGCTCCGCTACGAAAAACCGCCCTGGCATCGCCCGTGGCAGAACGACGACGATCCGTTCCACTACACTCCCGGCGACACCGTGTACTGCTTCGCCGCCGTCTTCGCCCCCACCACGCTCGAAACGCAGGTCTACCACCACTGGCAGTACTACCACCCCGAGCGCGAGGCCTGGGTCGATACCGACCGGATCGGCTACCGCGTGGTGGGCGGGCGCCGCCGCGGCTACCGCGGCGTCACGTTTAAGCGAAACATCTGGCCCGGTGCGTGGCGCGTCACCGTCGAGACGACCAATCGCCGCCCCATCGGCCGCGTCCGCTTCGATGTGGTCCGCGCCGACTCCACCCGTGATCCGCAGTACGTCACCCGCCACTACGAATAAGTTTTCAGCCCAATGCCGTTCGACCTCTCCGACCAGACCATCCTCGTCACCGGGGCCAGCCGCGGCATCGGCGCCGCCACCGCCCGGGTCCTGGCCGACGCCGGCGCCACCGTGGCAGTGCACTACGGCCACAGCCCCGACGCCGCCCAGGCAGTCGCCTCGGAATGCGGCCCCGACGCCCAGCCGTTCCAGGCCGATCTCACGGACCTCGAAGCCACGGATCGTCTCATCGACGACGTGCTCGACGCCTACGGCCGGCTCCACACCCTCGTCCTGAACGCCGGCGTGGCCCGCGCCATGCCCCTCGATGCCGACACCGCCGACTGGGCTACCGACTGGAACGACACGATGCACGTGAACCTGCGGGCCCCCGAGCTCCTGTGTCGCCACGCCCTGCCCCATTTCCAATCTCGGGGCGACGGTCGCGTTATCAGCGTCGCCTCGCGAGCAGCGTTTCGCGGCGATACCCCCGACTACATGGCCTATGCCGCCTCCAAGGCCGGGCTCGTCGCTCTCACCCGCTCCATCGCCCGCGGCTTTGGCGAGGATGGGGTGAAAGCCTTCACGCTTGCGCCCGGCTTTACGCGAACGGAAATGGCGCAGGACTTTATTGACACCTACGGCGAGGCACACGCCACGCACGACCTCGCCCTGTCGGACCTGACGGAACCGGAGGACATTGCCCCCTTCGTGGCCTTCCTGGCCAGCGGACAGGCCGACCACGCCACCGGCACCACGATCGACGTCAACGCGGGCAGCTACGTGCACTGAGCAGGCCACATGCGCCGATGCTGGTAGGAGGTATGGGCCATTCCGGGTTGGTTGTCGGGGACATGGACACTACCTTCGGGCACCTTTCCCTTCTACTCCTCAATTCCGACGGTCACCATGTCCTTTCTCGGGCTGTTGCTTCTCCTTCTTATCGCTGCCATCGCCGGGGGCCTCGGTCAGGCGCTTTCCGGCTACTCCATGGGCGGGTGCCTGATGTCAATCGTCGTCGGCTTCATTGGCGCGCTGCTGGGCCTCTGGCTGGCGCGCCAGCTCGGCATGCCGGAGCCGTTTCCCGTCACCGTCGGCGGTGAAACCTTTCCGCTTCTCTGGGCCATTATCGGATCGGCCCTTTTCTCCGGCTTGCTAGGAGCCCTGAGCTGGCGCCGGTCCTCATCCCGATAACGGATGGGCCCCAACCGGCACGTCCGTCCAGTCGGGTCTCTCTTCATGGACCGGTCGATCCACGCCACGGAGAAAGTCGTCAACAAGGGCGTTGAATACGTTAGGCTTTTCCACCGGCAGGGCGTGATGGGCTCCCTCGACGACCGCGAGTTCGGCGTTCGGCATTCGCGCCGCCATGCGGTTTTTGGTCGCAATCGGCGTGTAGTCTTGATCCGACGAGACGAGAAGTGTCGGGGGCGTAATCTCCGGCAGGCGCTCCGTCACGCTCCAGCCCATAATCGCGTCGACCGACCAGAGGTAGGCCTGCTTGTCGTTTTGAGACCACCGCTCGATAAACTCGCGCCGGTGGGCTTCCTGATGGGGACCTGGAAACAAGCGGTCAGCCAGCAGGCGGCCCACCCGACGCATGCCCAGCGTCTGCACCGCCAGACGACGGGACACATAAAACCAGACATCGCTCCACGTCTGCAGGCGCATGTCGGCCACGCTATTGACGACCACGAGGCTCCGCACCAGGGACCGGGCTCCCGCCGCCAGTTCCAGGGCCACCATTCCCCCCATCGACAGGCCCACGACGTGGGCGGGCGCTGCGTCGAGGCGCCGGACCCCCACGGCCACGTCCCGCGCAAACTGGGCAATGTGGTACGGGCCGGACGGGCGCTCGGACCGGCCGTGTCCCCGTAGATCAAGCCGCAGCACGCGGTAGCGATCCGCAAAGTGCGGCACCTGTTCAAACCAGTCGCGGCTGCTGGACCCGAGGCCGTGCACGAAGAGAAGGGGCTCCCCTTCTCCTCGTTCGTCGTAGTAGAGGCGCACACCGTCGACCGTAAAGTAGGGCATCGAGTCGATAGTCGATCTCGAGACGATTTCCCGAACGCTCTCGTTACCTTCGCCCCGGAAGATCGTTCGGACCGAATCAATTTTCCTGCGGGCACGGGATCAATTCATAACACAGTGCGTCAAAACATCCGGACAATGACGCAACGCGTTACACTCACGGCGACCCTGCCGGTGCTCTCATGGCTCGACGCATCAAGCGCTACGACAACCGGAAGCTCTACGACACGAAGGCGAGCGAGTACGTCTCCCTTGCCGACATTGCGTCCCTCGTGCGCGAGGGCGAGACCGTAGAGGTGGTGGACAATGGAACGGGCGAGGACCTCACGGCTCAGACCCTTACCCAGATCATTCTGGAGGAGGGCCGGAGTGGCCGCCAGGTCATTCCGTCGGACCTTCTCCACCAGTTGCTGCGACGGAGCGGCGAGGCCCTCGACAGCGGCCTTGGCCAGATTCGTTCGCGAGTGGACGACCTGATGCAAGGATCCCTGGATCGTCTAAAGCGACTCGTGCAGACGCCACGGGCCCAGGAGCTCGATGAACTGCGCTCCCAACTGCGTCAGCTTGAACACCAGCTTTCGGTCCTCCTCGACGATCTGGACGAGCAAGAGGCCCCCGATGCTTCCGTTTCTGATCCGGCGCACTCGCGCACGAACGCGTCGTAGACCCGACTCGGCATTCTCGACAACTGTTTCTTCAACCTTTCTCTAGATCCATGACTGATAAAACCAAAGAACCGACCACAGGCAAAGACGCCTCTTCCGAATCCATTCAGGACGAACTCGCAAAGCGCGGCCGGGACGTCTGGCTCGCCGGCCTCGGGGCCCTTGCCACCGTTGAGGAAGAGGGCACGAAGCTCTTCCAGCGCCTCGTCGATCGCGGCAAGGACTTTGAGGAGGACCGCCGTGCGGAACTCAAGGAAGCCAGCGAAAAGGCCCGGGAGCAGCGCGACGAGGCCCTCGAACAGATCGAGGAGGCGAGCGAGGAAACCCAGACTCTCCTCACCGACACCGTCAACCGG
The DNA here is from genome assembly GCA_046540815.1 of Salinivenus sp. GTDB lineage: Bacteria > Bacteroidota > Rhodothermia > Rhodothermales > Salinibacteraceae > Salinibacter. Next base: position 4,158 of record JBKHEM010000057.1, on the reverse strand, counting down.
GCGATGGAGCGCTTCGGCGTGCCCACCCGCACCGAGGTGGACCGCCTCTCGAAGAAGGTCGAGACGCTTTCGATGCAGGTGGATCACCTGACAAAGGCCCTGTCGAAAGAAAAGACGACGTCCTCGGGTGAGGAATCGTCCGATTCAGACTCGTCTTCTGAGACCAACTCCGCGTAGTTCTTCCTGCGACACAACCGGGCCCTCGGAATCGGCGAGGGTCCTTCTGTGTACACGAGTTGCGGCGCGCCTTTTTGTATTCGGCTCGCGATTGGCCTCCGTGGCATGAGAGGAACTGCGGGGCCCCTGCATTACGCCGCTCCCACTGCCCTTTACCTCCCCCCCTCCGATGCGACCGAACAGACCCGCCGGACGTAGCACCATTGGTCTCGGCTGTGCGGGGGGAGTGATTGAGGGGGCCATCTACGAAATTGGCGCCCTCTGCGCACTTGACGAGGCGGTGGAGGGCATCGACCTGCATGCCCTCGACATGTACGTGGGCGTCAGTTCCGGAGGGCTCATCTGCTCGATGCTGGCCAATGGCGTATCGGCCCAAGAGCTGAGCCGGGCCGTTCTGTCGGACGCCCGCGATCCGAACCTGAACCTGAAGCCGGAGGTGCTCTTCCGACCAGCTGTCGGCGAGTATGCGGGGCGGCTCTGGCGCCTGCCGCGTACGCTCGCCGCGTCGCTCCGCTACTACGCTCTAAACCCCGGAGACGTGTCCCTGCTCGGGCTGCTCTCCACGTTTGGGGCCATGGTGCCGACGGGCCTGTTCGACAACACGCCCCTGGAGCGTTTCCTGGAACGCGCCCTCTCTACGGGGGGCCGCACCAACGACTTCCGACGCCTCCGCCGCCAGCTCTACATCGTGGCCATGCACCTCGACACGGCCGACGTGGTCGTTTTCGGTCAGCCGGGGCACGATGAGGTGCCGATCTCAAAAGCCATTCAGGCCTCCACGGCGCTTCCCGGGCTCTACGTCCCCGTCGAAATCGACGGCCGGTACTACATCGACGGCGTTGCCCGCCGGACCGTGCATGCCAGCGTGGCCCTCGATGCCGGGGCCGACCTTCTGTTCTGCATCAACCCCATCGTGCCGGTAAACGTACAACTGGAGCAACACGCCGGGCGGCTGTTGAATGGCGCTCCTGCCCCGCCCTCGCTCGCCGATCGCGGACTGCCATCGGTCATGTCACAGACCTTCCGTGCCATCGTAGACTCGCGCAAAGAAACCGGCTTCAAAAAATACGAGCACACACACCCGGACGCCGACTTGCTGCTAATTGAGCCGGAATGCGACGATACGAGCCTCTTCTTCACCAACATCTTCAGCTTCAAGAACCGACACGACGTCTGCGAGCACGCATACCAGGCCACGCGCCGCCACCTGCTCGCCCGCGCCGACGAGATCGCCCCGATGCTGGCCCGCCACGGCCTGACGTTGCGCATCGACAGGCTCAAAGACGACCGGTCGTTGTACGACGAGAGGTCCCCCTCCCCCGAATCGCCGACGCGTGACGCGCCCGTGTCGTACACCGATGTTCTGCAAGAGACCGACGCGGTACTCGACCGGCTCGACACCGTGCTCGACCGGGTCCGCAAGCAGCAATTGTAGCGCCGTTTCGTCCTCTCAGTTCGCGAAAAGGGCCAATAGTACGCCTGCCCCAAAGAGTGGCAACGACAACCAGAGCGGCCCACCCTGCACTACAGCAATCACTCCTCCCACAATGCAGGCCCCTGCGAGAATGCTGTTTCGGATGCCCGAAAACGAATCGCTCGGCGGCTGCTCCGTCAGGGCAGCCTCAAGGTATGCCGTCCCGGACGATAGGAGCTGAGGAAGCTGGCGCGCCACATCAATCAACTCCGGGGCACTGCCTGCCAGTTCGCGTCCCAGGTTCCAGGGACTAAACCGCTCCCGAAATATTTCTTGCACGTGCCGGCGGGATACAGCCACCACGTCAAGGTCTGGGTCCAGTGTGCGGCCGACCCCCTCGAACGTCACGAGGGCCTTCACCATGAGCGTCATTTCTACGGGAAAGAACACGCGGTAGCGTCCGCCTAGGCTCAGCGACTGAAGAATGACCTCCGCAAGGCTGATGGAGCCTTGCTTGCTCCGCATCAGGAAGTGCCGGGCCATGTCCGACACCGCCCGTCGAAAGCCCTGCGGGTCACCGCCTTCCCCTACCCGCGCCATGTCGATCAAGTAGCGAGCCGCACTTTCCACGTCGCCCCGCACCAGTGCATAGTAGTAGTACAGCATTCGCCGCTTCAGGTCGGCCCGAAAACGCCCCACCATCCCCAGGTCAATAAACCCCACTTTCAAGTCTTCGGCCGTTTCGCCCGGCATAATCCGCAGGTTTCCTGCGTGGAGATCCGCATGGAAGAAGCCGTCCCGGTACAGCATGCGAATAATGGCTCCGGCCCCCAGGTCGATGACGCGCTGTCGCTCCGCCTCGTTCAGCGCCTTGGATGCTTCGGAGCCCGGACGCAGGCCCTCCAAGTATTCCATCGTAAGTACGTCATCGCCGCTCAACTCCCGGTACACATCCGGAAAGACGATTCCAGGCATGTCCTGAAAGTTGGCCGCAAAGATTTCGGCGTGGTCCGCCTCGTACGTGTAGTCAATTTCGCGCTTCGTATAGGCACTGAACTCATTGATGATCTGCCTTGGCTGATACCTTGGCAGAATCCACTGCAGAAAGACCCCGAAGATCTCCAGAAGCTTCAGATCGGACGTAATGACGTCCCGGATGCCGGGCTTCATTACCTTCAGGACCACCTCATCTCCATCTCGAGTCGTGGCCCGGTGGACTTGTGCGATCGAAGCGGAGCCGAGCGGCTCCTCTTCAATGTGATCGAACAGATCGTCCGTTGGAGCTTTGAGGTCGCGCTCAATCGTTTGCACCACCTGCTCGAAGGGGATCCGGGGAAGATGATCCATCAAGCTATCCAGTTCCCGCGTGATGGGATCGGGGAGCAGGTCCTCCCGAATCGCCATGATCTGACCCAGCTTGGTGAAAGTGGGGCCCAATATTTCGAGGCGACGGCGGAGCTGCACAGGAAAGGGTAAATCCCGGAGGTCGCTGCGCACGAAGGGCCGCAGGAGCCACGCAAGCAGCCGTTTCCCAGGAGAGCGCATCCCGGTCTTTTTCACCTCCGGCAGGGAGCGCACGTAGGCAATGTGTCCCCCCATAAGAAGACCCGCCACGTGGCGGTACACCGTAAAAAAGCGCCGGAACGCTCCTCGGTAGGGCGCCAGCGGGTCGAAGTTTACGAGGGGAGAGGGCGACGATGGACGCGCGTTTGTAGATGTCTCCTCCGGCTCGTCTTCGGTTTCCTCCGCCCGCTCCGCAGAAGAGAGATAGGTTCCGGAGTCATCGTGTGTCACGGGCGGCACGTCACGGTGAGTAGATTTCGACAACTCTTATCAGGACTCAGAATAGATGCGCCTACAGGGGACGGAACCGATTCCGATTCCGAAATCAGGGCACTCCTTCAGGCGATTCCGCCGAAGACGGACATGCCAGAGATTGTAATGGAAGAATCTGTTACAAATAAAAAAGGGGCACCGCTGCAAACGCAACGGTGCCCCAAAGGGAATCCTGGCGACGACCTACTCTACCGGCGGAAGGCCAGTACCATCGGCGCTGCGGGACTTAACTTCTCTGTTCGGGATGGGAAGAGGTGTTGCCCCCGCGCTATAATCACCAGGAAACTCGGTGCCGATCAGAATAATCGGCGGAATGTCTGACATAAATGGAAAGTCAAAGGCACTACACGAGCATGCGAGGCAGCGTGCACCCTACCTTGCAGACGTGATGGCACGTGCAAAATAGGGGTGTTAAGCCTTATGGGTAATTAGTACGGCTCGGCTAAACGTATCACTACGCTTACACCTACCGCCTATCTACGTCCTCGTCTCGAACGACCCATGAGGGAGACCTGATCTTGCGGAGGGCTTGGTGCTTAGATGCTTTCAGCGCTTATCCCTTCCGGACATAGCTACCCAGCGATGCGCCTGGCGGCACAACTGGCACACTAGCGGTCCGTCCACTTCGGTCCTCTCGTACTAGAAGCAGCTCCGCGCAAGTCTCCGACGCCCTCAGTAGATAGGGACCGAACTGTCTCACGACGTTCTGAACCCAGCTCGCGTGCCGCTTT